>JBKDQY010000090.1:0-15143 GCA_046341655.1 Betaproteobacteria bacterium
GGTGCCGTTCTCGTCGCTGGGCTGGCCGCGGCAGACGAAGGAGCTCGAGCTGTTCCTGCCCAGCACCGTGCTCGTCACGGGCTTCGACATCATCTTCTTCTGGGTGGCCCGGATGATCATGATGACGACGCACTTCACCGGGCAGGTGCCGTTCCGCGACGTCTACATCCACGGCCTGGTGCGCGACGCGCAGGGCCACAAGATGAGCAAGAGCGAAGGCAACGTGCTCGACCCGGTGGACCTGATCGACGGCATCGCCCTCGAGCCGCTGCTGGCCAAGCGCACGACCGGCCTGCGCCGGCCCGAGACCGCGCCGCGCGTGCGCAAGCAGACCGAGCGCGAGTTCCCCGATGGCATCCCCGCCTTCGGCGCCGACGCGCTGCGCCTGACGATGGCCAGCTACGCCACCCTGGGCCGCAACATCAACTTCGACGCCAAGCGCTGCGAGGGCTACCGCAACTTCTGCAACAAGCTCTGGAACGCCACCAAGTTCGTGCTGATGAACTGCGAGGGCGCCGACTGCGGCCTGGCCGAGCACACCAAGGCCGAGTGCGCGCCGGCGGTGTACGACGACGCGGGCAACATCACCACGCCGGCCGGCCCTTACCACGGCTACATGCGCTTCTCGCCGGCCGACCGCTGGATCAGCGGCGAGCTGCAGCGCGTGGAGGACGCCGTCGCCCGGGCCTTCGCCGACTACCGGCTGGACACCGTGGTCTCGGCGATCTACGGCTTCGTCTGGGACGAGTACTGCGACTGGTACCTCGAGATCGCCAAGGTGCAGCTGGCCGAAGCCCGCAAGGCGGGCGACGAGAGCACGGCCCGCGCCACGCGGCGCACGCTGATCCGCACGCTGGAGACGGTGCTGCGGCTGCTGCACCCGGTGGCGCCCTTCATCACCGCCGAGTTGTGGGAGGCCGTGGCCCCCGTGGCCGGACGGAAGGACGGGCTCGACAGCATCGTCACCGCGCCCTACCCGCAGGCCCAGCTCGGCAAGGTGGACCCGAAGGCCGACGCCTGGATCGCGCAGCTCAAGGCCGTGGCCGCCGAGGTGCGGCGCCTGCGCAGCGAGATGGGGCTGCAGCCCGGCGAGCGCGTGCCGCTGATCACGCTGGGCGAGGACGGCTTCGTCGGTGCCGCCGCGCCGCTGCTGACGGCGCTGGCCCGCCTGACCGAAGTGCGCGCCATGCCCGACGAAGCGGCCTTTGCCGCCGCCACGCAGGCCGCGCCGGTGGCGGTGGCCGGCGGCCTGCGGCTGGCGCTGTTCGTCGAGATCGACATCGCCGCAGAGCGCACGCGGCTCGACAAGGAGATCGCGCGGCTCCAGGCCGAGATCGCCAAGGCGGCCGCCAAGCTGGGCAACGAGAGCTTCGTGGCGCGCGCGCCCGCCGCCGTGGTGGAGCAGGAACGCACGCGCCTGGCCGACTTCGAGACGGCCGTCACGCGGCTGGCCGGGCAGCGGGCCCGGCTCGGCTGACAGAATGCCCGACACCGCAGCGAGCCACATCCCCACCATGCCCATCCGCAAGGCCATCTTCCCCGTCGCCGGCCTCGGCACGCGCTTCCTGCCGGCCACCAAGGCCCAGCCCAAGGAGATGCTGCCGGTGGTGGACAAGCCGCTGATCCAGTACGCGGTCGAAGAGGCCTACGCCGCCGGCGTGCGCGAGATGATCTTCGTCACCGGCCGCCACAAGCGGCCCATCGAGGACCACTTCGACATGACCTTCGAGCTCGAGGTGGCTCTCGAGCAGGCCAGGAAGACCGAGCTGCTCGAGGTGGTGCGCAGCGTCAAGCCCGACGACATGGAGTGCATCTACGTGCGCCAGGCGCAGGCGCTGGGCCTGGGACACGCCGTGCTGTGCGGGCAGCGGCTGGTGGGCAACGAGGCCTTCGCGGTGCTGCTGGCCGACGACCTGATGGTGCACGACGAGCCCGTGCTGAAGCAGATGGTGGAGCAGTTCGCCGAGTGGCGCGCCAGCATCATCGCCGTGCAGGAGGTGCCGGCCGAGCACACGCGGCGCTACGGCATCGTCGCCGGCACCGAGGTGAACGCGCGGCTGGTGGACGTCAACCGCATCGTCGAGAAGCCCGCCCCCGAGGCGGCGCCCTCGCGCCGGGGCGTGGCCGGCCGCTACATCCTGACCCCGGGCGTCTTCCACGAGATCGCGGCGCAGCCGCGCGGCGTGGGCGGCGAGATCCAGCTCACCGACGGCATCGCCTCGCTGCTGCGGCGCGAGAAGGTGTTCGCCTACCGCTACGAGGGCAAGCGCTACGACTGCGGCAGCAAGGAAGGGTTCCTGGAGGCCAACGTCGAGCTGGCACTGGCCCACCCGCAACTGGGGCCGGGCTTCCGCGAGTTCCTGAAGGGCCTGGCGCTGTAGCGTACCGGCCGCACCGCGCGGCTCAGCGCCGGCGCAGCACGTGCGTGTACTCGGGGCCCTGCGTGACCTGCTCCACCAGATCGTTGCCGGTCTGGCGGGCAAAGGCCTGGAAGTCGCGCACCGAACCGGCGTCGGTGCTGATGACCTTCAGCAGTTCGCCGCTGACCATGTCGGCCAGGGCCTTCTTGGCCTTGAGGATGGGCAGCGGGCAGTTCAGCCCCCGGGTGTCGAGTTCGCGGTTGACTTCCATGGCAGGGCGGGATTCTAGGTGCGCGGCGGAAACTCGATGAAGCGGGGCTCATGACCGCGGCTGCGCAGCCAGTCGGCCAGCGCGTATCCGGTACCCGCCGGCCAGCAACGCACCTCGGCCGGCGCGAACAGCTTGTACTCGGCCAGTTCGGGGCTGAGGCGCACCTCGCCGCGCGCCTGCACGTGGTAGGCGAGGATGACCTGGTTCATGCGCTGGAAGTCGTAGACGCCGATCAGCGCCACGTGGTCGGCCACCAGCGCCGTCTCCTCGAGGACCTCGCGCGCGATGCCGGCCTCGGGTGTCTCGCCGGCCTCCATGAAGCCGGTGATGAGCGCGAACATGCGCCCGCTCCACGCGGCGTTGCGGGCCAGCAGGATGCGGCCGTCGCGGTCGGTGCACTCCACCACCGCGGCCAGCACGGGCGTGGGGTTGTTCCAGTGCGTCCAGCCGCAGGCCGGGCAGCGCAGGCGCGTCTTCGCACCGCCGTCCTCGTCGGCCTCGATGGCCGCCAGCGGGGTGCCGCAGGCCAGGCAGAAACGCGGCTCGTGGGCCATGTTCAGGCCGGGAAGACGCCGGTCGACAGATAGCGGTCGCCGCGGTCGCACACGATGAACACCACCGTCGACCCGGGCTCGCGCCGGGCGATCTGCAACGCCACCCAGCACGCGCCCGCCGCCGAGATGCCGGCAAACAGGCCCTCCTCGCGCGCCAGGCGGCGGGCCATGTCCTCGGCGTCGGCCTGGCTCACGAGCACCAGCTCGTCGACGTTGGCCGCGTCGTAGATCTTCGGCAGGTAGGCCTCGGGCCACTTGCGGATGCCGGGGATGCGGCTGCCCTCGCTGGGCTGCGCGCCCACGATGCGCACCGCCCGGTTCATGCGCTTCAGGTAGCGCGAGACGCCGGTGATGGTGCCCGTGGTGCCCATGGCGCTGACGAAGTGCGTCACGCGGCCGCCGGTGTCGGCCCAGATCTCGGGGCCGGTGGTCTCTTCGTGCACGCGCGGGTTGTCGGCGTTGGCGAACTGGTCGAGCACGCGGCCCTTGCCGTCTTTCTGCATCTGCTCGGCCAGGTCGCGCGCGTACTCCATGCCGCCGCCCTTGGGCGTGAGGATCAGCTCGGCGCCGAAGGCCTTCATGGTCTGCGCGCGCTCGATGGACAGGTCCTCCGGCATGATCAGCACCATGCGGTAGCCGCGGATCGCCGCGGCCATGGCCAGCGCGATGCCGGTGTTGCCGCTGGTGGCCTCGATCAGCGTGTCGCCGGGGCGGATCTCGCCGCGCTCCTCGGCGCGGCGGATCATGCTGATGGCCGGCCGGTCCTTCACCGAGCCCGCGGGGTTGTTGCCCTCGAGCTTGCCCAGCAGCACGGTGTCGTCGGCGATGCCCAGGCTGCGCGGCAGGCGCTGCAGGCGCACCAGCGGCGTGCCGCCGATGGCGTCTTCGAGGGTCTTGTAGGTCGGGGGGGCGCTCATGCGGCCGGATTGTCGCAGCGCGCCCCATGGGCGCGCAGGGTGCATGCGATACTCCCCGGACCGTCAGGCGCAGCTGCGCCACGCCCCGCCCGCGTGACGAAATCGGTAGACGTAGCGGATTCAAAATCCGCCGCCGCAAGGCGTGCCAGTTCGAGTCTGGCCGCGGGCACCAACCCAGCCTGACCGTCCGCCCCATGCCCCCGCTGCCGCCGACCACCCGCAACCTCATGATCGTCTGCGCGGTGGCGTTCCTGCTGTCGCTGTTCGCGCCGCTGCTGCGCTGGCTGGCCCTGTGGCCGCTGGGCTCGGGCCAGTTCATGCCCTGGCAGCTGCTGAGCTATGCGCTGCTGCACGGCGATCTCTCGCACCTGCTGTTCAACATGCTGGGCCTGTGGATGTTCGGCTCCGAGCTCGAGCGACTGTGGGGCCCCCGCCGCTACCTGCAGTTCATGGCCGGCTCGGCGGTGGCCGCCGCCGCCGCGCAGCTGCTGGTCACGGCGCTGATGGGCAGCGGCTCGCCCACGGTGGGCGCCTCGGGCATCCTGTTCGGCCTGCTGATGGCCTACGCGCTGAGCTTCCCGCGCCGCCAGTTCGACCTGGTGGGCTTCCTGCCCGTGGTGCTGCTGCTCATGCCCTCGCAGGTGCTGAACATCGCGGGGATGATCCTGTTCTTCCTGATGTTCACCAACCGCCAGGCGGTGCCCATCCCGCCGGTGTACGTGCCGGCGATGACGCTGGTCGCGATCTACGGCGCTCTGGAGCTGTTCCTGGGCATGTTCTTCCGCGGCGGCGTGGCGCACTTCGCGCACCTGGGCGGGTTGCTGGGCGGCTGGCTGATGATGGCCTGGTGGCGCGGCCGCTTCCGGCGCGACGCGCGCTCGGGGCGGCGCTGAGCCGCTCCGCCGGCGCCCCCTCGGCGCGCCCCGTCAGCGCGACGGGCCCAGGCCCTCGGCCACCGTCGGGTGGCGCAGCACCACGCGCAGCTCGCGCTTCAGGCGCAGGTTGCCGATGCGGCGCGACTCGCCCATGAAGCTCATCGTCATTGGCGACAGGCGTTCCGCCGCCTCGGCGCGCGACAGGCGCGGCACCGGCGGCAGCCCGGCCAGCCGGGCCACCCGGTCGAGGTAGTCGCCCATCTTCAGCTCGGTGTCGTCGCACACGTTGACCACGCGCTGCGGCCGGGCCCGCGCCAGCGCCGCCACGCAGGCGCGTGCCAGGTCGTCGGCGTGGATGTGGTTGGTGTACACGTCGTCCTCCGGCCGCAGCGTCGGCGTGCCGCGTCGCACGCGCTCGCGCGGGTCGCCGCCCTCGCGATCGGTCGCGTAGATGCCGGGGATGCGCAGCACGGCGCAGCGCACGCCGCCGGCGCGGCCGCGGTGCCGCACGCGCGCCTCGGCGTCGACGCGTCGCCAGGCGCGGTCGGTCTGCGGCTGCGGGGGCGCCGTCTCGTCGATGCGCTCGCCGCCGCGGTCGCCGTAGACGCCCGTGGTGCTGGCGTAGACGAAGGTCTGCACCCGCCCGCCGCGCGCCAGCGCCGCCAGCAGCGCCGCGGTGCGCGGGTCGTGGCGGCCCTGGTTGGGTGGCGGGGCCAGGTGCAGCACGGCGTCGGGCAGGCCGCCGAGGCGGCCCAGCGTGGCGGGCACGTCCAGGTTGCCCAGCAGCGGCACGGCCCCGGCGGCGCGCAGCAGCGGCAGGCGCGCCGGCGACGAGCTCAGCACGAACACACGCCAGCGCCCGCGCACCCAGGGCAGCACGCGCAGGCCGACGTCGCCGCAGCCCACGATGAGCAGGGTCGGGCGGCGGAAGCGGCGGGGCAGGGACATCGGGTGGGCTCGCGTGGGGCAGTCGGGGGCGCGGGCACAATTCCACCATGAGCTTCAAGATCACCCTCGAGCCCTCAGGCCTGCAGTTCGACGTGGCCGACGGCGAGGCCATCCTGCCCGCCGCCATCCGCCAGGGCGTGGGCCTGCCGTACGGCTGCCGCGACGGCGCCTGCGGCTCGTGCAAGAGCCGCCTGGTGGCCGGCGCCGTGAAGCACGGCCCGCACCAGCTGAAGGCCCTGCCCCCGGCGGAGGCCGAGCAGGGCTTCATCCTCACCTGCTGCGCGGTGCCGCAAGGCGACTGCACGGTGCACGCCCGCAGCGTGCCCGGCGCCGGCGAGTACCCGGTGCTGAAGCTGCCCACGCGCGTGATCGGCATCGACAAGCCCGCGCCCGACGTGGCCGTGCTGAGGATGCAGCTGCCGGCCAACCAGAACCTGCAGTACCGCGCCGGCCAGTACGTGGAGTTCATCCTGCGCGACGGCGCGCGCCGCAGCTACAGCATGGCCAACGCGCCGCACCTGGTGGGCAGCCCGCCGGCCATCGAGCTGCACGTGCGCCACATGCCCGGTGGCAAGTTCACCGACCACGTCTTCGGCGCGCTGAAGGAGAAGGACATCCTGCGCATGGAGGGCCCCTTCGGCAGCTTCTTCCTGCGCGAGGAATCCGACAAGCCGATGGTGCTGCTGGCCAGCGGCACGGGCTTCGCGCCCATCAAGGCGCTGATCCAGCAGCTGCAGATGAAGGGCTCGACGCGGCCCGCGGTGCTGTACTGGGGCGCGCGCCGCCGCGTAGACCTGTACCAGCACGACTGGTGCGTGCAGGCCGCCGCCGAGCTGCCCTGGCTGCGCTACGTGCCGGTGCTGTCGGAGCCGACGGCCGACTGTGCCTGGCCAGGCCGCACGGGCTTCGTGCACCACGCGGTGATGGCCGACTGGCCTGATCTGTCCGGCCACCAGGTGTACGCCTGCGGCGCGCCGGTGATGGTGGAGTCGGCGCAGCGCGACTTCTCGGCACGGTGCGGCCTGCCGCCCGAGGAGTTCTACGCCGACAGCTTCACCTCCGAGGCGGACAAGCACGGCGCGCAGGGCTGAACGACCGCGCCGGATCCGGGACAACCCTCCCTCCTGAACCGGGGGAGCGGGAGGTCACCCGAGGGTGCGGGGCCTGTAGATTCGATGGAGTATCCATGCGAAAGGAGCCCCGCCCGTGAACACACGACGCTCGCCCGTCCGCCGCCTCGTCGCAGCCTGCGCCCTCGCGCTGCTGACCACCAGCCCAGCTTTGGCCCGCCAGATGGCGACATGGCAAGGCCTCGCCGGCTGGACTGCCGTGCCGGAGATCGTCGGCCAGACCTCGACCGCCACGGTCGCGGGCGGCGGCAACCCGCTGTACATCCCGCCGGTGCCGCAGTACAGCGGCGCCGTTGGCCTGCGCATGGACTACGGCGCCGGCGGCGCCTTCGTGTGTTCCGGCAGCCTGATCGGCCCGATGACGATCCTGACCGCCGCGCACTGCGTGAGCGACGGCACCGACGCGCGCCCGAACTCGGTCACGGCCTATTTCTACAACGGCACCTCCGACCCGTCTGTGTACGCCGGCACCTCCCCGGAGGTGACGCTGGTCAACGTCGCCAGCATCGTCGTCAACCCCCTGTATAGCGGTGAGGTGGTCGACCAGAACGACATCGCGGTGCTGAACCTGGCGCAGATGGCGCCGGCCTTCGCACCGGTCTACCAGTTGTCGGGCCTGACCGACCTGACGAGCGTGAACCACATCATCGCCGGCTACGGCGTGCGCTCCGACACCGGAGGCAGCGTCGGCTCGAACCTCGGCACCGGGCGGCTGCGCTACGCTGGCAACCGCTTCGACTTCCGCTTCGGCGACGCCGACTTCCAGGGCTACTTCGATGGCGCCTTCGGTGCGCAGGCCACCGAGCACGTCTGGATCTCCGATTTCGACAACGGCACCGCCTTCCGCGACGGCTCGTGCAACGTCGCCATCTTCGAGGCGGCGAACGCGCCGGCAATCTTCGGCAACCCTGTGTTCACCTCGGACAAGTACTGCAACACCGGCATCGGCGCCTTCGAGGGCATCGGCGGCGGCGGCGACTCGGGCTCGGGCTACTTCGTCGACGGCCAGGTCGCGGCGGTGCACTCGTTCGCGCTGTGGTATCGCGACGACGAGTCGCAAAACCGCTTCGGTCAGCTGAAGGGCGCGGTGCCGGTCTACCAGCACCTGGACTTCATCAACGCCGCGATGGTGCCGGAGCCCGGCACCTGGGCCATGATGCTCGGCGGCATCGGCCTCCTGGCCGGCTGGGCGCGCCGCCAGCGCGCGACGCCGGCCGCCTGAAGCCACGGGCGCGGCCGATGCCGCGCGCGGTTCAGGCCTGCGGTTCTGCAGCGACCGCGGGCCCGTTTTCCTTTGGGGGCGTCGATACACTCGCAGCCGCCGCTCCCGGCCCCACGCTCCGTCGCTCCCGCACGCCCATGGCTTCCAACCGTCGCAGCAAGAACATCACCGAAGGCGTCGCCCGCGCGCCCAACCGCTCCATGTACTACGGCATGGGCTACGCCGAGGGCGACTTCGGCAAGCCGATGATCGGCGTGGCCAACGGCCACAGCACGATCACGCCGTGCAACAGCGGGCTGCAGAAGCTGGCCGATGCCGCGATGGCCGAGCTCAAGGCCATTGGCGCCAACCCGCAGATCTTCGGCACGCCCACCATCAGCGACGGCATGGCCATGGGCACCGAGGGCATGAAGTACAGCCTGGTCAGCCGCGAGGTCATCGCCGACTGCATCGAGACCTGTGTCGGCGGCCAGTGGATGGACGGCTGCCTTGCCATCGGCGGCTGCGACAAGAACATGCCCGGCGCCATGATGGGCCTGCTGCGCGCCAACGTGCCCGGCATCTTCGTCTACGGCGGCACCATCCTGCCCGGCCGCTACAAGGGGCAGGACCTCAACATCGTCAGCGTCTTCGAGGCCGTGGGCCAGTTCAGCGCCGGCAAGATGAGCGAGGAGGACTTCTGCGAGATCGAGAAGCGCGCCATCCCCGGCAGCGGCAGCTGCGGCGGCATGTACACCGCCAACACCATGAGCTCGGCCTTCGAGGCGCTGGGCCTCAGCATCCCGGGCTCGTCGACGCTGGCCAACGTCGAGGATCCCATCGTCGAGTACACCCGCGAGGCCGCGCGCACGCTGTTCCGCGCCGTGCAGGCCGACCTGAAGCCGCGCGACATCGTCACCCGCCGGGCCATCGAGAACGCCGTGGCGGTGATCATGGCCACCGGGGGCAGCACGAACGCGGTGCTGCACTTCCTCGCCATCGCGCACTGCGCGGGCGTGGAGTGGACGATCGACGACTTCGAGCGCATGCGGCGCAGGATCCCGGTCATCTGCGACCTCAAGCCCAGCGGCCGCAACCTGGCCATCGACCTGCACCGCGCCGGCGGCATCCCGTCGGTGATGAAGGAGCTGCTCGACGCCGGGCTGCTGAACGGCGACTGCATCACCATCACCGGCAAGACCGTGGCCGAGAACCTGAAGGACGTGCCGCCGCTGCGCACCGACCAGGACGTGATCCAGCCGGTGCGCAACCCGATCTACGCCCAGGGCCACCTGGCCATCCTGAAGGGCAACCTCAGCCCCGAGGGCGCCGTGGCCAAGATCACGGGGCTGAAGAACCCCGTCATCACCGGCCCGGCCCGGGTGTTCGACGACGAGCAGAGCGCGCTGGCCGCCATCATGGCCGGGCAGATCCGCGCCGGCGACGTGATGGTGCTGCGCTACCTGGGCCCCAAGGGCGCGCCGGGCATGCCCGAGATGCTGGCGCCCACCGGCGCCCTCATCGGCCAGGGCCTGGGCGAGAGCGTGGGCCTCATCACCGACGGCCGCTTCAGCGGCGGCACCTGGGGCATGGTGGTGGGCCACGTGGCGCCCGAGGCCTACGCCGGCGGGCTGATCGCGCTGGTGCACGAAGGCGACTCGGTCACCATCGACGCCCACCAGCTGCTGCTGCAGCTGAACGTGCCCGACGACGAGATCGCACGCCGCCGCGCCGGCTGGACGGCACCGGCGCCGCGCTACACCCGGGGCGTGCTGGCGAAGTTCGCGCGCAGCGCAGCCAGCGCCAGCAAGGGCGCCGTGCTCGACGGCGATTGAGGCCCCCCGGCCGCGCCAGGGCCGGTGCGATGGCCGGCCGCGTCGGCTACAGCCGCGGCTCGCGACGGCGCTGGATCTCGGACTGCGCCACCACCTTGGGCGCCGCGTCGCGGCCGTCGTGCGTGGGGTCGGCCGACACCTGCCGCGCCTTGGCCTCGGTGTGGCGGGTGACCTCGCGGTCGCGCCGCTTGCCGGCCACCTTGAGGCCCAGCGATTCCATGGCCCTCTCGCGGCGCGCGATCTTGCGCTTCTCCATCTTGTCCATGATGCGCCGCTCGGTGAGGCCGGAGCGGTCCGAGAACTCCCACCACAGCACGGCCAGGACGAAAGGCAGCGCGATCCACCACCAGTCGAGCTGGCCGAAGGGGCCGACATTGCCCATCCACAGGCCGAACAACAGCACACCGATGACGACGAACGCCATGAGCAACGCCTCCTGCGCGGCACTCTAGCGCAGGGAGCCGCGCGGCGTACGCACCCCCGCGCGCGACCTGCACGACCACCCGACGATTGCGGGAATTCTCCCCGGATCGGCCGCGCCACCGCGCGGCCGCGATCAGTTGGCCTGGCCCAGCTGATCCAGGATCGCCGGGTTCTCCAGCGTGCTGGTGTCCTGCGTGATGGCCTCGCCCTTGGCGATGCTGCGCAGCAGCCGCCGCATGATCTTGCCGCTGCGTGTCTTGGGCAGGTTGTCGCCGAAGCGGATGTCCTTGGGCTTGGCGATGGGGCCGATCTCCTTGGCCACCCAGCTGCGCAGCTCGTTGGCGATCTTCCTGGCCTCGTCGCCCGTGGGCCGCGAGCGCTTGAGCACCACGAAGGCGCAGATGGCCTCGCCGGTGGTGTCGTCGGGCCGGCCCACCACGGCCGCCTCGGCCACCAGCTCGGTGCAGCTGACCAGCGCGCTCTCGATCTCCATCGTGCCCATGCGGTGGCCCGACACGTTCAGCACGTCGTCGATGCGGCCGGTGATGGTGAAGTAGCCCGTGCCCTTGTCGCGGATGGCACCGTCGCCGGCCAGGTAGTAGCCCTTGAGCTCCGGCGGGTAGTAGCTCTTCTTGAAGCGCTCGGGATCGCCCCAGATGGTGCGGATCATGCTCGGCCAGGGCTTCTTGATGACCAGGATGCCGCCCGCGCCGTTGGCCACGTCGGCACCGGTCTCGTCGACGATCGCGGCGGTGATGCCCGGGAAAGGGAGCGTGCAGGAGCCCGGCACCATGGGCGTGGCGCCCGGCAGCGGCGTGATCACGTGGCCGCCGGTCTCGGTCTGCCAGAAGGTGTCGACGATGGGGCAGCGGCTGCCGCCGACGTTCTGGTAGTACCACTCCCAGGCCGCCGGGTTGATGGGCTCGCCCACCGAGCCCAGGATGCGCAGGCTGGACAGGTCGCTGTGCCTGGGGTGCACGGCGTCGTTGGTCTCGGCGGCCTTGATCAGCGAGCGGATGGCCGTGGGCGCGGTGTAGAAGATCGTGACCTTGTGCTTCTCGATCATCTTCCAGAAGCGGTCGGCCGCCGGGTAGGTGGGCACGCCTTCGAACACCACCTCGGTGCCGCCCAGCGCCAGCGGGCCGTAGGTGATGTAGCTGTGGCCGGTGACCCAGCCGATGTCGGCCGTGCACCAGAAGACGTCGTCGGGCTTGAGGTCGAAGGTCCAGGCGGTGGTCAGCGCCGCGTGCAGCAGGTAGCCGCCGGTGCTGTGCTGCACGCCCTTGGGCTTGCCGGTGGAGCCGCTGGTGTACAGCAGGAACAGCGGGTGCTCCGCGCCCACCCACTCGGGCTCGCAGGCCTCGGGCTGGGTGGCGAGCTCCTCGTGCAGCCACAGGTCGCGGCCGGCCTTCCAGGCGATGTTGCCGCCGGTGCGCCGGTAGACGATGACGTTGCGGATGCTGTCGCAGCCGGGCATGGCCAGGGCCTCGTCGACGATGGCCTTCAGCGGCAGGCTCTTGCCGCCGCGCGCCTGCTCGTCGGCGGTGATCACCATCACGGCGCCGGCGTCCTCGATGCGGTCGCGAAGGCTCTGCGCGCTGAAGCCGCCGAACACCACCGAGTGCGTGGCGCCGATGCGCGCGCAGGCCTGCATCGCGGCCACGCCTTCCACGCTCATGGGCATGTAGATGACGACACGGTCGCCCTTCTTCACGCCGCGCGCCTTCAGCACATTGGCGAACTGGCCCACCTTGGCCAGCAGCTGCGCGTAGGTGACCTCGGTGACGGTGCCGTCGTCGGCCTCGAAGATGATGGCCGTCTTGCCGCCCAGGCCACGCTCCACGTTGCGGTCGAGGCAGTTGTACGAGACGTTGAGCGTGCCGTCCTCGAACCACTTGAAGAACGGCGCGTTCGACTCGTCGAGCACCTTGGTGAACGGCGTCTTCCAGCTCACGAACTCGCGAGCCAGCCGCGCCCAGTAGCCGGCGTAGTCGGCGGCGGCCTCGTCGCACAGCTTCTGGTAGGCGGCCATGCCCGAGACACGGGCGGCCGCCACCAGGGCGGCCGGCGGCTGGTGGGTCTTGAGCTCAGTGGCGGCGTTGTCGCTCATCGCTTGTCTCCGTGGAAGGCGTGTCAGGGGGATGTCGGTTCAGGGCAGGATGCTGGGAACGGGCTCTGACAAGGTGCTGACGGAGCCGGAACCTACAATTTGCCGCATCCCGGGGGCGGTCGACACGCCGCGAAAACCCGGGAATCGCCCCACCCCATCCCGCGCCCGCCATGCCCACCACCATCAAGGCCGCCGACCTCATCGACAGCATCGCCGCCGCGCTGCAGTACATCAGCTTCTACCACCCGGCCGACTACATCGCCCACCTGGCCCGCGCCTACGAGCGCGAGCAAGGCCCGGCCGCCAAGGACGCCATCGCGCAGATCCTCACCAACAGCCGCCTGTGCGCCGAGGGCAAACGGCCCATCTGCCAGGACACCGGCATCGTCAACGTGTTCCTGAAGATCGGCATGGACGTGCGCTGGGAGGGCTTCACCGGCAGCATCGAGGACGCCGTGAACGCCGGCGTGCGCAAGGGCTACCTGAACCCCGACAACGTGCTGCGCGCCAGCGTGCTGGACGACCCCATCTTCGCGCGCCGGAACACCAAGGACAACACGCCCGCCGTGGTGCAGATGGAGGTGGTGCCGGGCAACACGCTCGACGTCACGGTCGCGGCCAAGGGCGGCGGCTCCGAGAACAAGAGCAAGGTCGCGATGCTCAACCCCAGCGACGACATCGTCGAGTGGGTGCTCAAGACCGTGCCCACCATGGGCGCCGGCTGGTGCCCGCCGGGCATGCTGGGCATCGGCGTGGGCGGCACCGCCGAGAAGGCGGCGCTGCTGGCCAAGCAGGCGCTGATGGACGACATCGACATGCACGAGCTGCTGCAGCGCGGGCCGGCCAGCAAGCTCGAGGAGTTGCGCATCGAGCTCTACGAGAAGGTCAATGCGCTGGGCATCGGCGCCCAGGGGCTGGGCGGCCTGACCACGGTGCTCGACGTGAAGATCAAGACCTTCCCCACGCACGCCGCGAGCAAGCCGATCGCGATGATCCCGAACTGCGCCGCCACGCGGCACGCGCACTTCGTGATGGACGGCTCCGGCCCGGTGTACCTGGACCCGCCGAGCCTGGACCTCTGGCCCGACGTGCACTGGGCGCCCGACTACAACAAGAGCCGCCGCGTCGACCTGAACACGCTCACCCCGGCCGAGGTGGCTGGCTGGAAGCCCGGCGACACGCTGCTGCTGTCCGGCAAGCTGCTCACCGGCCGCGACGCCGCGCACAAGCGCATCCAGGACATGCTCGCCAAGGGCGAGCCGCTGCCGGTGGACTTCACCAACCGCGTCATCTACTACGTGGGCCCGGTGGACCCGGTGCGCGACGAGGTCGTGGGCCCCGCCGGCCCCACCACCGCCACCCGGATGGACAAGTTCACGCGCATGATGCTCGAGAAGACCGGCCTGATCGCCATGGTCGGCAAGGCCGAGCGCGGGCCCGTGGCCATCGAGGCCATCAAGGACGCGAAGAGCGCCTACCTGATGGCCGTGGGCGGCGCCGCCTACCTCGTCAGCAAGGCGATCAAGGGCGCCCGGGTCGTGGGCTTCGCCGACCTCGGCATGGAGGCCATCTACGAGTTCGACGTGGTCGACATGCCGGTGACGGTGGCGGTGGACGCCGGCGGCACCAGCGTGCACAGCACGGGCCCGAAGGAGTGGCAGGCCCGGATCGGCAAGATCCCGGTGGCGGTGGCCTGAGGCCATGACCGGGGTGAGCGCCCGATGTCGCAGTACTTCGAGCTCCACCCCACGCACCCGCAGCCGCGCCTGCTGAAGCAGGCCGCGCAGATCCTGCACGACGGCGGCATCGCCGCCGTGCCCACCGACAGCAGCTACGCCCTCGTCTGCCACCTCGACGACAAGGCCGCGGCCGAGCGGCTGCGCCGCATCCGCGGCGTCGACGAGAAGCACCACCTGACGCTGCTGTGCCGCGACCTCAGCGAGCTCGCGCGCTTCGCGCGCGTGGACAACCGCCAGTACCGGCTGCTGAAGCTGGGCACGCCGGGGCCCTACACCTTCATCCTCGAGGCCACGAAGGAAGTGCCCCGCCGCGTGAGCCACCCCAGCCGGCGGACCATCGGCCTGCGCGTGCCCGGGCACCTGGCACTGCAGGCGTTGCTGGAGGCCTTCGGCCAGCCGCTGCTGGCCACGACGCTGATCCCGCCCGGCGAGGCCGAGGCGCTGAACGACGCCCACGAGATCCGCGCGCGCTACGAGAAGCTGCTGCAGGCGGTGGTCGACGCCGGCGCCTGCCCCTTGCAGCCCACCACCGTCATCGACCTCAGCGGCGACGAGCCGCTGCTGGTGCGCCAGGGCCGCGGCGACGCAGCCCGACTGGGCCTGGGCTGAGGCGCCCCGTCAGCCCCCCGGCGCCCCCGCCAGGCGCTCGACGATGCGCGGCGGGCTGAAGCCCAGTTGCGGCTGGCCGCGCACCACGATCACCGGCGTGCCCGGCGCCTGCAGGCGCTCGAACTCGGCGCGGCAGGCCGCGTCGCGCTCGACGAAGCACTCCGTGAAGGC
>JBKDQY010000091.1:0-4721 GCA_046341655.1 Betaproteobacteria bacterium
AGCGTCTTCCACATCTCGATGTCGCGCTCGGCCGTCCAGATGCGCGGGTCGCGGTGGCCGCTCATCTCGTCGAAGCAGCGCGTCACGTCGAAGGGCATGCAGTGCTGGAAGATGACCCAGTGGCCGTACTTCGGGGCCAGCCTGGCCATCGTGGCCTTGTAGACGGCGTTGAGATCGAGCCCCGCCTTGACGCCGGCCTCGACGCTGGCGCGCACGTCGGCGATGAAGTCGCGCGTGCCCTGCAACCCGGCCCGCACCAGCTCGGGCGTGGTCAGCGCGGCGCCGCGGCCGGGCACCAGCTGCTCGGGGCCCAGGGCGGCCAGCCGGTCCAGCGTGGCCGGCCAGTCGGTGAAGTAGGCATCGCCCGCGTAGGGCGTGGCGTCGAACTCGACCAGGTCGCCGCTGAAGAGGATCTTCTGCTGCGGCAGCCAGGCCACCGTGTCGCCCTTGGTGTGGCCGCGGCCGAGCTGCAGCAACTGCACCTCGAGGCTGCCCAGCCACAGCGTCATCTGGCCGGTGAAGGTGATGGTGGGCCACGTGAGCCCCGGCGGCACGCTCTCGACGTTGCGGAACAGGCGCGGGAAGCGGCCGATCTCGCTGGCCTTGTCCTGCTCGCCGCGCTCGACGATGAGGTCGCGCGTGTCCTGGCTGGCGATGACGTGCTCGGCGCCGTAGGCGCTGGCGCCCAGCACGCGCACCGCGTGGTAGTGGGTGAGCAGCACGTAGCGGATGGGCTTGTCGGTGACCTCGCGGATGCGGCGGATGACGTCCTGCGCCATCACCGGCGTGGCCTGCGTGTCCAGCACCATCACCGCGTCGTCGCCGACGATGACGCCGGTGTTGGGGTCGCCCTCGGCGGTGTAGGCGTAGGCGTTGTCGGACAGCTTCGTGAAGCTGACCTTCTTCTCCTCGAGGTCGGCCTGCGAGGCGAAGGCCTTCTGGGGGGCCTGGTGGGCGGTGTTCATGCGGCTTGTCTCCGGGGTGCGCGTTTGATATTGTCGAATGCGTTTGTTTTAGTGTAAACACCAGGGCATGACGGCGCAACGGGGCATCCAGAGCATCGAGGTCGGCGGCCGGCTGTTGCAGGCGCTGGCCCGGGTGGGCCGGCCGATGGCGCTGAAGGACATCGCGGCGGCGGCCGGCATGGCCCCGGCCAAGGCCCACCCCTACCTGGTGAGCTTCGGCAAGCTGGGCCTCATCGTGCAGGAAGAGGCCAGCGGACGCTACGGCCTGGGCCCGCTGGCGCTGCAGCTCGGCCTCATCAGCCTGCAGCAGGTGGACCCGCTGCGCCTGGCCACCGAGCAGCTGCCGGCGCTGGCGCGCGCGCTGGGCCAGACCGTGGCCATCACCGTGTGGGGCGAGCGCGGCGCCACCGTGGTGCGCACCGAGGAAGCGCCCAGCCCCGTGCACGTGAGCATGCGCCACGGCGCCGTGATGAGCCTGGCCGGAACCGCCAGCGGGCGCCTGTTCGCGGCCTACCTGCCGCGGGCGGTGGTGCGCGCCGCGCTGCGCGCAGAGGGCGGCCCGGCGGCGCTGGACAAGGCCTTCGAGGCGGAGCTCGAAGCCATACGGGCTGCCGGCATCAGCCGCGTCGACGGGGCCGCCGTGGCCGGCGTGAGCGGCCTGGCGGCGCCGGTGTTCGACGCCACGGGGCAGCTGGCGCTGGCCCTGACGGCGATCGGCGCGACGGCGGCCTTCGACACGCGGCCCGACGGGCCTGCGGCACGTGCGCTGCGGGCCGCTGCAGGCGGGTTGAGCGCGCGGCTCGGCCGCGCCTAGGAACCTGGGCGGGCAGGTCCAGGGGCTACTTCGCGGCCCGGGCCGCCTCGATCCGCTCGCGCGTGGGCGGATGGGTCGAGAGCCACCCCTCGGACTCGCGTACGGAGCCCTGCGCGCGCTGCAGCGCCTCCATGGCCCGGGCGAAGTCCTCTGGCGTTCGGCCGACGCGCCGCAGCAGGTCGAACGCGTAGGCGTCCGACTCGCGCTCGTCGTCGCGGGAGTGGACAGCCTGGAAGACCAGGGGCGGCGCGCGCGAGGCGATGGAGCTCACGATCGTATGGTCGTTGAGGACGGCCGCGACGATCATCGCGTAGGCCGATTCGGTGACGATCCGGCCGAGGAGGTGGCGGTGGTGCAGGTGACCGAGTTCGTGGGCGATCACAGCGTCGGTCATGGCGTCGTCGGCGAGCAGGCGCACCAGCTCGTCGGTGATCACCACGATGCGTCCCGGCAGCGCCACCGCGTTCGCTCCCAGGGGGCCGCCGCCGCGGAACTCCAGGCGGGCGCCGCGCAGGCCGGCGGCTTTCGCCATCGCATCGAAGCGCCTGGAGATCGGGCGGCGGACGTCCTCGGCGAGTTCGGTCCGCCGCAGCATCGTTCGGTCGAGTGCACGCAACACCTCGTGGCCGAGCTGCGCCTCCACCCGCCACGGCAGGTACTGCTTCGCCAGCGACTCGAAGGCGGGAACCCCGTACATGAAGACGGCGATGATGATCGCGACGAGACCTGCGAGGCATGCCGCGGCGGCGGCCCGGGAGTGGCCGGCGCGCTCGACGAGGCTGGCCGGGGCAGCCGCGATCCCGAGGGCGTCTGCATCCCCGCAGCGGGCAAGCACCACCTGGCCGCCGTCCGGCAGCGTGATCACCTGCCTCGGCGCTCCTGCCGGCGTGGCCCAGGCGAGCGCGGCCAAGGGGTGTCGCGCAACCTCGCCCGCGGCGCCCTGAAGGACGAGGACAGGCCCCTCGACGACGATCCGCACCTCCTTCGCCTCCGCGGTCAGGCCGGCGAACCAGGTGGCAGGGCTCAGCTCGGTCTTCACAGCGAGAGGTCGAAGTCGATGCCCTCGGCGAGGGCGCTGCCCGTGGTGCCGGCGCCCGCCGGTGCGGCGCGCCTGACCCAGCCCAGCGGGCCGTCCACGAAGGCCGTGACGTGGCGCACCCGCTCGCGGAGGGTGACGATGCGCCGCCAGGGCGAGGCCAGGCCGGCGGTGCCCACGATCCACAGCGCGTTGAGCGCGAACAGCTTCGCCAGCTGGTTCGGCTCGAGCGTGCTGCGGAAGCGGATGCGCCCGCCGCCCGTGAGGCGGTGCAGCCCGAGGTTGAAGCGCCGGCCGCGGGCCATGCCGATCGCGAACGCGGAGATGACCACGAGGGCAATCGACTGAAGCATCGCCGCGGTATTCGGTCCGGCGAACGACCCGAGCACGATGACGATGATGATGGCAATGACCCCCAGGGTCAGGAATGCGCCCCCCATGCCCCGGAAGTAGACCTTATAGAAGTCCTCGCTCGTGGCCGCGAGCGCGAAGTCCGCCGTGCCGTAGTGCAGGCCGCCGAAGCGCATCCTGGTGATCGAGGACACCATCCACGGCCAGGTCCACGCCAGGACGAGGTAGGGGAAGACCAGAAGCAGCGGGTTCGCCGGGTTGTCGGCGAACTGCGCCGCGATGTCCGCGGCCGGCCACGCGAGGAGCGGAAGCACCGCCACCGCTGCCTCGCGGTAGGGTGCCCGGAATCGGAAACGCAGTCCCCGCCAACTGTAGTTGGCGGCGTCGAAGGCGAGCGTCTGCAGCAGGAACCACGGTGCCACGAGGATCGCAAGCGCAAGCAACCACGGGCCGAGCGAGGGCGAATAGGTGGCGAGGCCCCAGCCAGCGCCGAGGATGGCAGCCGCCGCGAGGCGCCCCTTGAGGATCGGCAGCGGGCGCCCGTGATAGACGAAGGGCACGCCGCCCAGCAGCGTGTGCGAGGCAAGGTAGCGCTCGCGCGCCACCTTGCTCCAGGGCGAGTACAGGCCGAGGCTCAGGGCGCTGAGTAAGAGCCCCGCGAACCAGAGCCGCGCGTACTCCTCGGCGGTGCCGGTGAACTCGAAGGGGAGCGGTTCGCCCGGCGGCGGGGGCGGGGCCTTCTCGGAGTCGGCGAGCGCGTCAGGGGCGTTCTCGCCCAGTTCCCCGGTGGCGTACTTCTGGCCCGGCAACTCCGCGGCGCGCTTCGGGGGAACATCGAAGGGGTTCTTGAAGGGCATGACAGGATGAAGATTCTCAAGCAGCCCGCATGGCCGACCCGCCCTCAGCCACGCCAGGCCTCGCGCAGCTCCCGCTTCAGCACCTTGCCGATGGCGCTGCGCGGCAGTTCCGGAAGCCATCGTACCGCGCTCAGCCGCTGCGTCTTGCCCACCTGCGCGTTCACCCACTCGCGCAGCGCCTCGGGCTCGCGCGTGGTGCCTTCGCGCCGCACGCAGAAGGCCACCGGCGTCTCGCCCCACTCCCGGCTGGGCAGGCCCACCACCGCGGCATCGGCCACGTCGGGGTGCTGGCGCAGCACGGCCTCGAGGTCGCTGGGGTAGATGTTGAAGCCGCCGCTGATGACCATGTCCTTGCGGCAGTCCATCAGCACCAGGAAGCCGTCGTCGTCGAAGCGGCCGATGTCGCCGGTGCGCAGGAAGCGCCGGCCCTCGGCGTCGAACCACTCGGCCTCGCGCGTGAGCTCGGGCCGGCCGTGGGAGCCGGTCATCATGCCCGGGCTGCGGCCCACGACCTCGCCGGTGGCGCCCGGCGGCAGCTCGCGGCCGTCCTCGTCGATGAGGCGGATGTCGTGCCCCTCGGCCGGCGGGCCCACGGTGTGCAGCTTGTGCGGGTGCAGGTGCGCCTGCAGGATGCAGGTGCCGCCGCCTTCGGTCAGGCCGTAGTACTCGGTCAGGCCGCCGGGCCAGCGTGCCAGCAC
>JBKDQY010000092.1:0-5463 GCA_046341655.1 Betaproteobacteria bacterium
GGTGAACTACGTCTACGCCGATCACATCGACACGCCGAGAGTCATCACCCAGGCGTCGGACAACCGCATGCGCTGGCGCTGGGATCAGGCCGATCCGTTCGGTACCTCGGCGCCCAATCAGAACCCGGCGAGCATCGGAACCTTCACCTACAACCCGCGCTTCCCCGGCCAGTTCTACGACGTCGAATCGAACCTGCACTACAACTACTTCAGGGACTACGATCCGCGGATCGGTAGATATGTCCAGTCGGATCCCATCGGGCTGGCGGGGGGGATCAATACCTACGCATATGTGGGCGGGAACCCGATCAGTCGAGTTGATCCAGCTGGGTTGGACACGATCATCGTTGTCAATAGGCTCGGCTCTACCGGTACGTCCATCGCTGGAACCATCGGTGTGACGAGTACGGTGACCGGCGCGCAATTCTTTGGGTACACGCTCGAGAACGCAAACCCGCCTAACGCTGCGCTACCAGTGCCACCTGGGACGTACTCGGCGTTTGTTCGACCCGACCATTCTCCGAATCGTGTCGAGTTGACAGGTGTTCCCAACGCTAGGAATGTGCAGATCCACGTAGGCAACACCGCTAGCGATCTGATTGGCTGTTTTGCACCCGGAACCTCGAGGTCCAAGGACTTTGTCGGCGGCAGTACTGCGGCGATGGCTGCGATCAATGGAGTTATCCAAGGAGACGGCGGTGCGATTACTGTGATCGTCATTGGCGGCGGCAGGCCCTAGGATCTCATGCGCAAGAAACTGGTCCTGTTCGCTGGCTTGCTGCTTGGCAGTGCGGCAGCACCGCGCACCTCGGCTTGGGATGATTTTCTTCGTCACCCAGATGCCAACGCGGCGGCGGTGGTCGTTGCTCAAATGGGTGAGTCAACGTGCGACCCATCAACAACCCCGAGCAGCCAGCAGGTGGCCTCGCTGGCGCGGCTCTTGACCAGTCGGGATCATCCGACTGCCGCGATTCGGCCGGCCTATCTGGTAACGCGCTGTCTCGATGGGGGCGACCTGGAGGATATCTATCGTGCCTTCGGGAAGCTTCTTGCCGGTCATCCGAAAGACTTCTTGCGCGTGCTCGCCCGAGAGAATGTGCCTGACGGTCAGCTTCGCTATCTCGTGGCGACTCTGCCGCTGTCGCTAGTTGACAATCTGAACGGCCAGATAGGCGAGTTGGACCGACGTGCAGCTCGTATAAGGTCGGCAAGCGAGCCAGGCACGGCAGAGTTGAGCCGCCGGGCCTTGACTGTCCTGGCCGCTCGGCGAAATGAGCTTGCCACTATCCGGGCGCAGACTGGCGCACGCTGAAGCGGGGCTTCGAGCCCAGCAGTCTTCCCGGGGTCAGTCTTCCCGCGGTCAAGGCGCGCGCAGTTGACCGAACCGCACCGGCCCCTCGTGGCGGGGGTCGCGGTTCACCTCTCAGGCCGTGCCCGCACAGCCTGGCCCGGGCTCGCCGCTGCAAGCACGACGTGACGGGTTTTCTTACAACTATCGCCCCCGCGAATGCGGGAGGGCGCTTGCAAGTGACTGTGGGAAAACGGATTTTCCGATCAGGTCCGGAATCTGCTGGTAACAACTGATGATTCTTTCAAACCCTCTCAGTCCGACGTGACCCCCATGAAGACTTTCTCTCATCTCCTTGCGGCATCGGTGTGCGCTGCCGCGATACCGTCGGCGTTCGCGGCGCCGATGTTCTACAACACGACGCATGCGGACGAGAGCTACAAGCAATGGCAGGTCTCGACCAACGCGCCGCCGGGTGCAGACGGCAACTACGGCGACTTCCTGACTTCCGGCCCCTGGGTCACCGCCCAGGCGTGCACCAACATCTTCTACCCCTTCGGTCCGGCTCCCGCCACTCGCCTCGACTGGATCTCGAACACTACGACGTGCAGCAGCAGCGTTGGCGGCAGCATCGGCGGCACCGAGTGGACCCAGTTCATCTTCCGCCAGAGCTTCGAGCTCACCGCGGCAGAGGCGGCGACGCTGCAGTTGACCTTCAACTGGGCAGCCGATGACTCCGGTCAAGAGATCCTCACGCGCGGCAAGTGGACTCCGAAGTGGTCCCTTAACAGCCTGCTCGAGAAGGACCTCGTACCGACGTTCTGGCCCGGCTCCCCGTCCCCCGGGGACAGCTACAGCCTCAGCCCCACAGTCACCGTCTCGGGCTTCCAGGCTGGCACCAATACCCTGTACTTCTGGGTGCAGGGCAACGGCATCACTGACGGCATGCGGTTGGCGAACGCCCAGTTCTCGAACAAGGTCCCCGAGCCCACTTCCTTCGCGCTGGTCGGTCTTGCACTCGTCGGTGCGGGCTTGGCGCGTCGGCGCGCCTCGGCCGTTCGCTGAAGACCCGGACGCCGCGGACGCCTTCGTGGCTGCCGATAGGCAGCGGCTGCTTGCGATCCCCGGTGACGACGATGCGCGGCGCGCTGGCCGGTGCCACCAGAATGACGAGCGCGGTGTACTGCGCCGCCAGTGCCCCAATGCTGGCGCCGAAGCTGTCGAGGCGCCCCGCAAGCTTCGCACCGCCCGCGTAGGCGCCAGCTCGTTGAGCAGCACCAGGCTGCTGAAGAGTTCGATCTCCCCGGCCATGGCCGCCTCCGGCAGCCGCCGCTCGGCGCGCACCTGGCGCACCTGCTCGCGCAGCACGGCCTCCGGCGCGTCCACCGACAGCAGCCCCGTGCGTGCCGCCTTCCGGGCCCGCTTGCTCGGCGGGAAGGCTGATCTGCACACTTCTCATCGGGTGCTTCCCTGGCTGCCGAGGGTGCCGACCGTCTGCCTGGTCTGGTGCTTGACGAGCATCGATGAACGGGGCCCACGGACTGGATCAGGGCTCCAACGCTCCCTACACTCACGCTGTGAGCCTCCCGCGTCGCACCGCGGTCCCCGGCGCCCTCGTCCGCGACGAGTCACGCGGTGGCAAGCGCGAGCCGATCCTGTCTCGACGCTGCCGACCGACCCGGACTGAGGGGCTGCTGGCGCCACCACCTCGTGTTGCCCGCGCGGGCGTCCAATCGGCGGCACGGCTCAGCCTGGTCGCCCGGGCGTAGGGGATGATCGTGCAACAGGCACCATGAGAGACCCGATCCAAGTAGCGGTGAAGCGGCGTGCTCTGCTGGCCGGTGCCGCGCTGGCGCTGCTGGGCGCCTGCGGCCGGAAGTCGCCCACCGCCCGCGGTACCCCCGTGCCGCCCGGCGCCACCGTGCTGGCCCTGGGTGACTCCATCACCTGCGGCACCGGCGCCCCGCCCGAGGCCGCCTACCCCGCGGGGCTGGCCGGCCTCACGGGCTGGGCGGTGGTGAATGCCGGCGTGCCGGGCCACACCGCGGCGCAGGCGCTGGAGCGGCTGCCCGGCCTGCTGGCCGAGCACCGGCCGGCGCTGGTGATCGTGTCCATCGGCGGCAACGACCTGCTGCGCCGCGGCGACGAGGGCGCGCTGCGCGACAACCTGCGCCGCCTGCTGGCCGCCGTGCGCGAGGCCGGCGCGCAGGCGCTGCTCGTGGCCGTGCCGCGGCCCACGCTGGCCGCGCACCTGACGGGTTCGCTCGACGACCATCCGCTCTACGCCGACATCGCCGCCGAGGCCGGCGTGCCGCTGCACCCCCAGGGCTGGAGCACCGTGCTGGCCGACGAGCGCCTGAAGAGCGACGCCATCCACGGCAACGCCGCCGGCTACGAGGCTTTCGCGCGCGGGCTGCTGGGCACCCTGCAGGCCACAGGGCTGCTGGCGCGCTGAGGGCCGGGCCGCCCGGCCTGCCCGGCCGCGCTGCCTACACTCGCGGCCATGCCATCGGCCGTGATCGACGCCACCCCGCCACCCCGCGGCTTCTGGGCCCGGGCCTGGCGCCACAAGAGCTTCGCCGTCGGCGCCGTGCTCAGCGGCGCGCTGGTGCTGGTGGCGCTGCTGTCGCTGCTGTGGACGCCCCACCCGGTGGCCGAGATCGACATCCCCAACAAGCTGGCGCCGCCCAGCGCCACGCACGCGCTGGGCACCGACAGCCTGGGGCGCGACATCGCCAGCCAGCTGATGGTCGGGGCGCAGAACAGCATCGTCGTCGGCGTGGTGGCGGTGGGCATCGGCCTCGTCATCGGCGTGGCGCTGGGCTGCGCCGCGGCGGCGGCGCAGGCCGCGGGCCGCAACGGCTTCGACGAGCTGGTCATGCGTGCCAGCGACTTCACCTTCGCCTTCCCGGCGCTGCTGACGGCCATCATGCTCACGGCCATCTACGGGCCGGGCCTGCTGATGAGCATCGTGGCCATCGGCATCTTCAACATCCCGGTGTTCGCGCGCATCGCGCGCGGCAGCGCGCAGGCCGTGTGGGCGCGCGAGTACGTGACGGCCGCGCGCGCCGCCGGCCTGGGGCCGCTGGCCATCACGCGCGACCACGTGCTGCCCAACATCGCCGGGGTGCTCATCGTGCAGGCCACGATCAGCTTCGCCACCGCCATCCTGGCCGAGGCGGCGCTGAGCTTCCTGGGCCTGGGCACGCAGCCTCCGCAGCCCAGCTGGGGCCGCATGCTGGCCGAGGCGCAGACGCAGATGTTCCAGGCGCCGATGCTGGCGGTGTGGCCGGGCACGGCCATCATGCTCAGCGTGCTGGGGCTCAACCTCATGGGCGACGGCCTGCGCGACCTGCTGGACCCGCGCCTGGCGCGCAGCCGCTGAGCCGGCCGCGGCCATGAAGACCCGCACCCCGCCGCCGCCCCCGCCGCCGGCACACCGCCCCGTGCTGGTGGTGGGCGCCAGCGGCCAGCTGGGCACGCGCATCGTGCAGCAGCTGTCGGAGGCGCGGCAGCCAACGCGCGCGCTGGTGCGGGCCTCGTCGCGGCAGCAGCACCTTCAGCTGCCGCGCGTGGACATCGTGCACGCCGACCTCGCCGACCCCGCCAGCCTGGATGCCGCCGTGCAGGGCGCCGGCACCGTGATCGCCAGCGCCAGCGCCATGGCGCCGCTGGCCGGCAGCCGCTTAGCCACGGTGGACGACGCCGGCCACGCCGCGCTCATCGCCGCCTGCGTGAAGCACCGCGTCGAGCGCTTCGTGCTGGTGTCGTTGCCGGCCACGTCCTTCGACGCGAAGGTGCCGCTCTTCGTGCACAAGCGCCGCACCGAGCAGCGGCTGGCCGCGTCGGGCCTGCCGCACGCGGTGCTGCGCTTCGCGCCGTTCATGGACACCTGGTTCGCGCTCGCCGGGCTGGCGCTGGCCACGCGCGGCGACGCCGCGCCGCTGACGGCGCGGCCCTGGCCCTTCCTGCAGCGCTTCATGGGCGTGGTGGGCGGGCTGGCCGAGAGCCGCGGCCTGCTCATCGTGCCCGGCGGCGGCGACCGGCGCCACGCCTTCATCGCCGTGGACGACGTGGCGCGCTGCTGCGTCGCGGCCACGCGCCACCCGGCGGCGCTGAACGCCACGCTGGCCCTCGGCGGCCCCGAGGCGCCGAGCTGGCACGAGGTGGCCGAC
>JBKDQY010000093.1:0-3853 GCA_046341655.1 Betaproteobacteria bacterium
TCCTGCGGCGTCGTCCAGCGCGACATGCGGTCGATGTCGCCGCCGGCGCAGAAGTCGGCCTTGCCGCTGGCCAGGACCAGGCCCTTCACGCCGGGATCGGCCAGGCGGGCCGCGGCGGCGGCGATGCCGGCCATCAGCTCGACGGTCACCAAGTTCATCGGGCGGCCGGGCAGGTCCATCGAGGCGACGAGGACGCCGTCGTCGCCCAGGCTCAGCCGAACGGCGTCGGACATGCCGCCTCCCTCGGGGGGTCGCGAGCGAACGCGAGCTTGGGGGTCCATGTTCAGACCCTCTCGATGACGGTGGCGATGCCCATGCCGCCACCCACGCACAGCGTGGCGCAGCCGGTGGCCAGGCCGCGGCGCTCGAGCTCGTCGAGCAGCGTGCCGAGGATGATGCAGCCCGTGGCGCCCAGCGGGTGGCCCATGGCGATGGCGCCGCCGTTGACGTTGACGCGGGCCAGATCGACGCCGAGATCGCGCGCGGTCTTCATCGGCACCGCGGCGAAGGCTTCGTTGATCTCCCACAGGTCGATGTCCGCGGGTTGCATGCCGGCCTGCGCCAGCGCCTTGCGCACCGCGGGCGTGGGGCCGGTGAGCATGATGGTGGGCTCGCTGCCCACCACCGCCGCGGCGCGGATGCGGGCGCGCGGCACCAGGCCCGCGGCCGCGCCGGCCGCCGCGTGGCCCACCAGCATCAGCGCCGCGCCATCGACGATGCCGCTGCTGTTGCCGGCGTGGTGCACGTGCTCGATGCGCTCCACCGTGGGGTACTTCGCCAGCGCCGTGGTGTCGAAGCCCATCGCGCCCATGGCGGCGAAGCTGGGCTCCAGCCTGGCCATCGCCTCCAGCGAGGCGTTCTCACGGATGGTCTCGTCGCGGTCCAGCATCAGGAGGCCCGCGATGTCGTGCACAGGGACCACGCTCCTCGCAAAGTGCCCGGCCGCCCGCGCGACGGCCGCGCGGCGGTGCGACTCCAGCGCGAAGGCGTCCACGTCGGCCCGCGTGAAGCCCTCCAGCGTGGCGACGAGGTCGGCGCCGATGCCCTGCGGCACGAAGCCGAGCCGGGCGTTGACGCGCGGGTCCAGGAACCAGGCGCCGCCGTCGCTGCCCATGGGCCAGCGGCTCATGCTCTCGACGCCGCCGGCCACCACCAGCCGCTCGAAGCCGCTGGCCACCTTGGCGGCGGCCAGGTTCACGCTCTCCAGGCCGCTGGCGCAGAAACGGCTCTGCGTGACGCCGGCCACCGACTGCGCCCACTCGGCGTCGAGCACGGCGGTGCGCGCGATGTCGGCCCCCTGCTCGCCCACGGGCGTGACGCAGCCCAGCACCACGTCGTCCACGAGCGCGGTGTCCAGCGCCAGCCGCCGCTGCAGCGCGCGCAGCAGGGTGCCCAGCAGCCACACCGGCGTGGCCTGGTGCAGGCGGCCGTCCTTCCTGCCCTTGCCGCGCGGCGTGCGCACGTGGTCGTAGATGAAGGCGTCGGGCAGGGCGGTGGCCATGGCCGGCCTCCTATCGCCTGGGGGGCTGCGCGGCCAGGGCCTCGCGCACCCGCTGGTTGATCAGGCGCAGCTCCGACAGCGAGGCCTCGATGTGGGCGCGCTTGGTCTCGAGCTCGGCGATGGCCTCGCCGGTGCGCTGCACCACGTAGCGCATCTGCTGCACGCGGCCCTCGCCGTGTGTGCCGTAGAGGTCGAGGAAGTGCCGGATCTCGCCCAGGCTGGCGCCGATGGCCTTGCTGCGGAGGATGAGCGCCAGCCGGGCGCGGTCGCGCCGGCTGTAGACGCGCGCGCCGTTGACGCGGCGGGGGCTCAGCAGGCCCTTGTCCTCGTAGAAGCGGATGGTGCGCAGCGTGATGCCGAACTCGGTGCACAGCTCGGTGATGCCGAACAGCTCGGCGCCGCCGTCCTCGCGGTGGGCGTCGACCGCCTCCTGCGTGGCGGCCGACGCGGTGCCGGCGCTGCGTCGGCGGCCCTCGGCCACGTTCACACCACGCGCTGCAGCTTCAGGGCCACGCTCATGTCGCCGCTGACCTTGAACCGGCCCATCATGAAGCCGGTGGCCGGCTCGAGCTCGCCGGTCAGCAGCGCGGCCAGGTTCTCCAGCGTGATGGCCACCGTGCAGTCGGCCTCGCGGTCGACGTTGTCCACGGTGTTGGGCACGGCGCGGCCGTCGATCACGGCCACGCCGTCGGCGCCGCAGTCGAACTTCAGCACGGCGTTCAGGCCGCTCGAATCGCCCACCTTGGCGCGCAGGGCTTCGGTGCAGGCTTGCAGGTCCATGGGTCGATTCCTCGGCAGGTGGCTGGCGATGGCGACGCATCGTAGCCACGACGCCTGCCGCAAGGATGCGCGTATTCACCTAGATGTCATTAGGTTGACGTTAACGTTACCCCTGCGGCCCAATGCGGGCCATGACAAGCGCATCGCGTTACGCCAGCGTCTTCCGCCCCGGCCTGTTCGACGGCCGGGTGGTGTGGGTCACCGGCGGCGGCAGCGGCATCGGCCGCTGCGTCGCGCACGAGCTGGCGTCGCTGGGCGCCACGGTGGTGATCAGCGGCCGAACGCAGGCCAAGCTCGATGTCGTGGCCGCCGAGATCGCGGCCGACGGCGGCCGCTGCGACACCGCGGCCTTCGACATCCGCGACGAGGACGCCGTGAAGGCGAACGTGGCCGCCGTGATCGCGAAGCACGGGCCGGTCGGCGGCCTGGTCAACAACGCCGGCGGGCAGTTCCCGGCGCCGCTGCTGGCCATCAGCAGGAAGGGCTTCGACGCGGTGGTGGCCAACAACCTGACCGGCGGCTTCCTGATGATGCGCGAGCTGTTCAACCAGTGCATGCAGGCGCACGGCGGCTCGGTGGTCAACATGACGGCCGACTTCCGCAACGGCATGCCCGGCATGGGCCACAGCGGCGCGGCGCGCGCCGGCATGAGCAACCTCACGATGACGGCGGCCTTCGAGTGGGCCCACGCCGGCGTGCGCGTGAACGCGGTGGCTCCGGGCTGGATCGCCAGCTCGGGCATGGACACCTACGGCGGCGCCATGAAGGCCATCATCCCCCGGCTGAAGCAGCACGTGCCGCTGCGGCGCCTGGGCGTGGAGGCCGAGGTGTCGGGCGCGATCGTCTTCCTGCTGTCGCCCGCGGCGGCGTTCATCACCGGCGTCACGCTGCAGATCGACGGCGCGGCGTCCCTCGGCAGCGACATCTTCCCGCTGGGCAGCAGCTCGACCTCGGTGCCCTTCGACGGCTTCCATCGCGCCACCACGCCCGAGGTCCTGAAATGAAGGTCCTGAAGTGATGCCGCCGCTGGCCAGCCGGCTTGACGCGGGGTCGGCGGCCTTCAGGGCCAACGCCGCGCGCATGGCCGAGCGGCTGGCCGAGGTGCAGGCCCTGCAGGCGCGGGTGGTGGCCGAGAGCGAGGGCAAGCGCGCCCGGTTCGAGGCCCGCGGCCAGCTGCTGCCGCGCGAGCGCGTGGCGCGGCTGCTCGACCGCGGCAGCGCCTTCCTGGAGCTCAGCCCGCTGGCCGGCCTGGGCCTGCACGACGACGACGGCAGGAAGAGCGTGCAGGGCGGCGGCAGCATCGTCGGCATCGGCGTCGTCGCGGGCAAGCGCGTGCTGGTCAGCGCCAGCGACAGCGCCGTCAAGGGCGGCACCATCGCGCCCATGGGCCTGAAGAAGGCGCTGCGCGCCCAGGAGCTGGCGCGCGAGAACAAGCTGCCGCTGGTGGCGCTGGTGGAAAGCGGCGGCGCCAACCTGATGTACCAGGCCGAGATCTTCGTCGACGGAGGCCGCACCTTCGCCAACCAGGCGCGGCTGTCGGCGGCCGGCATCCCGCAGATCGCGGTGGTGCAC
>JBKDQY010000094.1:0-9246 GCA_046341655.1 Betaproteobacteria bacterium
GGGCCCGCGTGGCATGCGCGTCAACGGCATCAGCGCCGGCCCCATCAAGACGCTGGCCGCCAGCGGCATCAAGGGCTTCGGCAAGATGCTGGAGGTGGTGGGCGCGCAGTCGCCGCTGCGCCGCAACGTCACCATCGACGACGTCGGCAACGCCGCCGCCTTCCTGCTGTCGGACCTGGCCTCGGGCATCACCGCCGAAATCACCTACGTCGACGGCGGCTTCGCGAAGGTCATGGGCCTGCCGCCCGAAGCGGCCGGCTGATCAGGCGCGCACGCAGTCCACGTAGTAGCGGCGTTCGCCTCCCGGGCCGTCCTCGGCCACGAGGCCGTGGACGTCGGTGGCGAAACCCGGGAACGCGGCGTTGAACTGCCGCGTGAAGCGCAGGTAGTCGACGATGCGCCGGTTGAAGCGCTCGCCCGGCACCAGCAGGGGAATGCCCGGCGGGTAGGGCGTCAGCAGCGCGGTGGTGACCCGACCCTCGAGCTCATCGATCGGCACGCGCTCGGTGCGGCGGCTGGCAATGTGGGCATAGGCCTCGGAGGGCGTCATCGCCGGCTGCAGGTCGGACAGGTAGACCTCGGTGGTCAGGCGCGCAATGTCGCCCTGCGCGTAGGCCTCGTGCACGGCCTGGCAGAGGTCGCGAAGGCCCATGCGCTCGTAGCGCGGGTAAGCGGCGCAGAACTCCGGCAGGATGCGCCACAGCGGCGCGTTGCGGTCGTAGTCGTCCTTGAACTGCTGCAGCGCCGTCAGCAGCGTGTTCCAGCGGCCCTTGGTGATGCCGATGGTGAACATGATGAAGAACGAGTACAGGCCCGTCTTCTCGACCACCACGCCGTGCTCGGCCAGGAACTTGGTGACGATGGACGCCGGGATGCCGCCAGGCGAGAAGCGGCCGTCGACGCCCAGGCCCGGCGTGATGACGGTGCACTTGATGGGGTCGAGCAGGTTGAAGCCCTCGGCCAGCGCGCCGAAGCCGTGCCAGGCCTCGTCGGCGTGCAGCATCCAGTCGGCCGAGCGGCCGATGCCCTCCCCGGCCAGATCGTCCGGGCCCCAGACCTGGAACCGCCAGTCCTTGCCGAACTCGGCGTCGACCTTGCGCATGGCGCGGCGGAAGTCCAGGCTCTCGGCGATGCTCTCCTCCACCAGCGCGGTGCCGCCGGGCGGCTCCATCATCGCCGCGGCCACGTCGCAGCTGGCGATGATGGCGTACTGCGGGCTGGTGCTGGTGTGCATCAGGTAGGCCTCGTTGAAGAGGTGGCGGTCGAGCTTGACCTCCTGCGAGTCCTGCACCAGCACCTGGCTGGCCTGTGAAAGCCCCGCCAGCAGCTTGTGCGTGCTCTGCGTGACGTACACCATGGCCTTGCGCGGCCGCGGCCGCTTCTTGCCCATGGCGTGGAAGCTGCCGTAGAAGGGGTGGAAGGCCGCGTGCGGCAGCCACGCCTCGTCGAAGTGCAGCGTGTCGACGTAGCCGTCGAGGCCGGTCTTGATGTCCTCGGTGTTGTAGAGCACGCCGTCGTAGGTGCTCTGCGTCAGTGCCAGGATCTTGGGCTGCAGCGTGGCCGGGTCGCGGCCCTGCAGCAGCGGGTGCGCGGCGATCTTGGCGCGGATGGCCTCGGGGCTGAACTCGGTCTTCGGGATCGGGCCGATGATCCCGTAGTGGTTGCGCGTGGGCGTCAGGAACACCGGTACCGCGCCGGTCATGATGATGCTGTGAAGGATGCTCTTGTGGCAGTTGCGGTCGACGACCACCACGTCGCCCGGCGCCACGCAGTGGTGCCACACCATCTTGTTGCTGGTGCTGGTGCCGTTGGTGACGAAGAAGCAGTGGTCGGCGTTGAAGATGCGGGCCGCGTTGCGCTCGGACGCCGCCACCGGGCCGGTGTGGTCGAGCAGCTGGCCGAGCTCCTCGACCGCGTTGCACACGTCGGCGCGCAGCATGTTCTCGCCGAAGAACTGGTGGAACATCTGCCCGACCGGGCTCTTCAGGAAGGCCACGCCGCCGCTGTGGCCGGGGCAGTGCCACGAGTAGCTGCCGTCCTGCGCGTAGTCCATCAGCGCCTTGAAGAAAGGCGGCGCCAGGCCGTCGAGGTAGCTGCGTGCCTCGCGGATGATGTGCCGGGCCACGAACTCCGGCGTGTCCTCGAACATGTGGATGAAGCCGTGCAGCTCGCGCAACACGTCGTTGGGCAGGTGCTGGCTGGTGCGCGTCTCGCCGTAGACGTAGATGGGAATGTCGGCGTTCTTCCAGCGGATCTCCTGGATGAACTTGCGCAGGTTCAGCACCGCCGGGTCGAGCTCGGGGCCGGGCGTGAACTCCTCGTCGTCGATGCTCAGGATGAAGGCGCTGGCGCGGCTTTGCTGCTGCGCGAACTGGCTGAGGTCGCCGTAGCTGGTGGCGCCCAGCACCTCGAAGCCCTCCTTCTGGATGGCCTCGGCCAGCGCGCGGATGCCCAGGCCCGAGGTGTTCTCGGAGCGGTAGTCCTCGTCGATGATGACGATGGGAAAGCGGAAGCGCAGCATGGTCGGGCCTGGCGGCAGCGGTGGGGTGGACGGGGCGGCTGGGGCCGCGCGAAGGCGCGCAGTGTAGGGGCCTGCCGGCAGCGGTGGCATGACACCGCGCCTACACTGCGGCCGAGATGCCCGTGGTGCCGGCCCGGCACCCGGCACGGCCCCGAGGAGGAACCGCACCCATGGACCTGTCGAACCCGACGCTGTGGTGGCTGCTTGCCGGCGCGCTGGTGGCCGCCGAGCTGGCCACCGGCACCTTCTACCTGCTGATGGTGGCGCTGGGCGCCGCCGCCGGTGCGCTGGCGGCGCACGCCGGGCTGTCGGGCGCCGCCCAGGTGGCCGCGGCCGCGCTGCTGTCGGCCGGGGCCACCGCGGCCTGGCACTTCCGGCGGGCACGCTCGCCACGCAGCGCGCCGTCCGAGGCCAACCCGGACGTCAACCTCGACGTCGGCCAGCGCCTGCAGGTGCCGGCGTGGCAGGCCGACGGCTCGGCGCGCGTGAGCTACCGCGGCGCGCTGTGGTCGGTGCGCTTCGGCGGCAGCGGCGTGCCGGCCGCCGGCGAGCACGTGATCGTGTCCGTGCACGGCAGCGAGCTGCTGGTGCAGCCGGCGCCCGCCCGCTGAACGCCGCCCTCCCCCGACACCCTCCAGCCCAACGCCGTCGCCACCATGGAAATCGCGCTCATCGTCGCCGTCATCGCGGTGATCTTCGTCGTCCGCACCTTCAAGATCGTGCCGCAGCAGAACGCCTGGGTCGTGGAGCGGCTGGGCAAGTACGACCGCACGCTCACGCCGGGGCTGAAGTTCGTCATCCCCTTCGTCGAGCGCGTGGCCTACAAGCACTCGCTGAAGGAGGTGCCGCTGGACGTGCCCAGCCAGGTGTGCATCACCAAGGACAACACGCAGCTGCAGGTCGACGGCATCCTGTACTTCCAGGTCACCGACCCCATGCGCGCCAGCTACGGCAGCAGCGACTACCTGGTGGCCATCTCGCAGCTGGCGCAGACCACGCTGCGCAGCGTGATCGGCAAGCTCGAGCTCGACAAGACCTTCGAGGAGCGCGACCTCATCAACGCCAGCGTCGTGAACGCGCTCGACGAGGCGGCCATGAACTGGGGCGTGAAGGTGCTGCGCTACGAGATCAAGGACCTCACCCCGCCGGCCGAGATCCTGCGCTCGATGCAGGCGCAGATCACGGCCGAGCGCGAGAAGCGCGCGCTGATCGCGGCCTCCGAGGGCCGGCGGCAGGAGCAGATCAACATCGCCACCGGCGAGCGCGAGGCCTTCATCGCCCGCTCCGAGGGCGAGAAGCAGGCCGAGATCAACAACGCGCAGGGCGAGGCCGCGGCCATCAGCGCGGTGGCCGAAGCCACGGCCGAGGCCATCCGCAAGATCGCCGCCGCCATCCGCGAGCCCGGCGGCGAGCAGGCCGTGCAGCTGAAGGTGGCCGAAAAGGCCGTGGACGCGTATGCCAACCTGGCCCGCACCAACAACACCATGATCGTGCCGGGCAACATGACCGAGGTGGCGTCTCTCATCGGCACGGCGATGGCTCTGCTGGGCAAGGGCACGCCCGCCGCCGGCAAGTGAGGCGCCGCCGATGAGCGAGACCCGTCGCGACCGCGCGCTCAACGTGCTGGGCACGGCCCTGGTGCCCTGCAGCTACGACCCCCTGACCGGCTGGTACCGCGACGGCTGCTGCCACACCGACGCGCAGGACCACGGCAGCCACGTCATCTGCGCCAGGGTCACGGTGGAGTTCCTGAACTTCCAGATGGAACGCGGCAACGACCTGATCACGCCACGCCCCGAGCACCGCTTCCGCGGCCTGAAGCCCGGCGACCGCTGGTGCGTCTGCGCGCTGCGCTGGCGCGAGGCCTACGAGGCCGGCTGCGCGCCGCCGGTGGTGCTGGAGAGCAGCCACGCGCGGGCGCTGGACTTCGTGCTGATCGAGTGGCTGCGCAGGCACGCCGTCGTCGGCGCCTAGGTGGCACGCGCCCGCCGAACCTTCCACCACCCCGCCCAGCCCATGCCCGCAACCGAACCCGACTGCATCGACACCAACCGCCGACGCTGGCTGCTTGGCGCCGCGGCGCTGCCGCCGGCGCCGCTGCTCGGGGGCTGCGCCACGCCGCTGCCGCTGAACCGCCCCGTCCTCGAGGACGCCGAGGCCGCCCGGCGGCTGCTGGCGTGCGCCCAGGTGCACGGCCTCGACGCCTACCGGAACCTGCGCGACATCAGCGTCGCCTACGACGGCCAGTGGCGGCCCCTGATCGACCGCGTGCAGCCCGAGGTCGTGGACAAGGGCTTCCGCGGCCCCTCGGAGGAGCGGTTGCTTCCGGCGCAGGGTGTGGTGGCCCAGGCCTATACCGGCCCGGCGGGGCAGAAGCAGGTCTGGTGGCAGCGCGGCAGCCGCGCCGGCACCGACGGCCGCGTCGAGGTCTGGACCAACGGCCAGCGCCGCACCGAGGCGGGCTACCTGGCGGCCTCGGCGCTGGTGGCCGAGGCCTACGGGCTGTTCCTGCTGGGGCCGCTGTGGCTGGTGGGGCGCTCCCTGCCGGCGGCGATGGCCGGCACCGAGCGCGTGCATGGCCGCCTGTGCGACGTTATCGAGGTCGAGATGAGCCCGGGCCTGGGCCTGGTCGCGCGCGACCGCGTGGCGGTCTGCATCGACCGCGACGACGGCGTCTGCCGCCGGGTGCGCTTCACGCTCGAGGGCTACCCGGGCACGCGCGGCGCCGTGGCCGAGACCGACACCTTCGAGCACCAGCGCCGCTTCGGCGTGCTGTGGCCCATGCGCTCCTACGAGGAGGTGGTGCACCCGATCCGGCTGCCCGCCCACGACTGGCACATCACCGGGCTCGACGTGAACCGTGGCATCACGCCCGAGTCGCTGCAGGGGCCTCGCTTCACGGGCGCGGCGGCCGCGCCGGCGGCCCGCGTGTGATGCCCGCCACGCGCCGGACCACCCACCACCCCGGGAGAACCTGGACATGCTGAAGTTCCTGGCGCTTGCCGTCTTGCTGCTGGCCGCCCCGGCCTGCGCGCTGGCTCAGGCCGCCGCGCTGCGCCTGGGTGTCGAAGGGGCCTACCCGCCGTTTTCCGAGATCGGCACCGACGGCCGGCTCAAGGGCTTCGACATCGACATCGCCAACGCCCTGTGCGAGCGGCTCAAGCGCCGCTGCGAGCTGGTGCAGAGCGAGTTCGACGCGCTGATCCCGGCGCTGCGCGCGCGCAAGTTCGACGCCATCGTGGCCTCGATGTCGATCACGCCCGAACGGCGGAAGAACGTCGACTTCACGGCCAAGTACTACCACTCGGCGGCGCGCTTCGTCGCCCGCCAGGGCGCGGGCCTGAGCATCAGCGCCGATGGGCTGAAGGGCAAGACCATCGGCGTGCAGCGCGGCACCATCCACGATCGCTTCGTCACCGCCACCTTCAAGGGCAGCGAGATCCGGCGCTATGCCAAGCAGGACGAGGTGTTCCTCGACCTCAAGGCCGGCCGCGTCGACCTGACCCTGGTGGACACGGTGGCCGGCGACCTGGGCTTCATCCGCACCCCCGCGGGCAAGGGCTACCAGTTCATCGGCCCGAGCTACAACGACCCGGCCTTCTTCGGCGACGGCGCGGGCATTGCGGTGCGAAAGGGCGACGACGCCCTGCGCAAGGCGCTGGACGAGGCCATCACGGCCATCCGCGCCGACGGCACCTACCAGCGCATCGCGGCGCGGTACTTCGACTTCGACATCTACGGACCGGAACCGACGAAGAGGTAGGCAGTGCTGTCGGACATGTCGAGAGCCTTCAGGCGCGGCCGAACCGCATCAGCTGGGGGCGGCTGCTCGAACGAGCCGCGACCGAACCGACAGCGGCCGGCCGAATCATGAGAAGACAACGGTGTAATCGCCAGGTGCCGTCCCAGTACCAGCTCTCTCGGACTTTCCAGGGGCCCAGGGGCCGTTCGAAGTTCCTATGCGCTGGGCGTGGGCGGCGGCTTCGACCTCGGCGGAGGCGTGTTTCTCTTTTGTGCGCCCGATTGCAGGAGGGGGGTCTGGCCTTCAGCCCGCGGCGGCCCGGCACTCACGAGCCGCCTGGCGCAGGCGGGCGTGCCAGAACGAGTCCCACTCGCCCAGACCAGACATGCCCGGCAGGCCCGCCATCGGCCGGCCGCGGCACAGCAGGTCAAAGTGCGGCAGCCCGCGCGGGCTGGGTAGGAGACGCACCCAACCCTGGCCGTGCAGCACGGCAGGATCCGGCCAGACAAAGGCGGCCGGCGGGTCCTTCAGGCTAGGCTTGCGCACCGACACCAGGCCCACTGCCCAGCCCTGGGCTTTGGCTGCGGCCGCGAATTCATTGTGCCGTTCGCCCTCGTGCCAAAGGCGGCAGGCGCCGCAATCGCCGGCTGACCACACCAGCAGTTGCAGCTCTGGCGGGTCCGCAGGCTCGGCAGCGCAGGCGCCGCTGGCCGCCCAGGCCAGGCCGGCCGCCAGTGCCGCGCCGCGCAGGGCTGCTTGCCAAGCGGGCCGGCCCCTGGGGGCATGGGTTGCTTCAAGGTACGGGCTGGCCGCAGCCCCGCCGCGGGCGGGCTCAGAAACCGCGCAGGGGCTGCTGAACATGGGGCGACACCTGTTGGCCGATCTGGATCTGGGGGTACGAGGGGTTGAGCTTGAGCCGCTGTTCGGCCGCGGTCACGCCAGCCAGGGTGCGTTGCCACAGGCCCAGCAGGGGCTGGTCAGGCGCGACCTGGTGTGCGGCCAGCAGCTCGCGCACGAACCAGGTGTTTTCTTCCTTGTCGCTGCAGCCGAAAGACGGTTTGTCCGCGTTCGAGGCGGTCATCACCAGCAGGTGGTCCTGGCGCAGCGCCGGCAGGTGCGAGCCCGAGAAACAGGCCGAGACCACCCACCAGGTGGGCTGCGGCGCGAGTTGTCGGGCCCAGTGGCCCAGCTTGGCCGACACCAGAAACCTGCTGGAGCGCCACAGCGCGGCTTGCTCCACCTCCAGCAGGCCTTTGTGGCCATGGCTGCTGAGCAGCACGATGTAGCGGTCGTCGGGCCGACGCTGCCTTTCCAGGGTGTCGAACACCTCGTCCAGGTGCTCGATGGTGGCCAGGGGCAGCGTACGCGGGCTGGCCGCCACCCGCAGGTTGGACAGCAGCACCGCGCGGTAGCGTGCGCCAAAGGTGTGCGCCAGTTGGCGGTCAAACGCGCGGATGTCGCGGTCAAACACATCCTCGCGCCCATTCAGGGCCGCCCCAATGAAGATGGTGCGTGGCCCGGCGTCGGCCGGGGTGTCCAGCCGTGCCAGCTGCTGGGCCAGGTGGGTGGCGCCGCTGCCTTGCACTTCAGCCACCACGCCGATAGGTTTGCTGGCACAGCCTGCCAGCGTTATGGCCAGCACCCACAACAGCGCACGGCCCGCGCCCACAACCAGATCCACCTGCTCGTCTCCTGTTGTGCGGACTGGGCGACGCCCAGCGCCCAATGCAGGTTCAGGCTAGTCGATGGGGTCTGGCGTGGTCAAGGGCCAGGTGCCGCGCTTTCGGTAACAAATCCGATGCGGGGAGCTCGGCGGCGTGTACCAGGCCAATCAGTTCGGCAACGCGCCGGTAGGGCACGGCCTGGCTGGCGCGCAGCTGCACCTCGGCGGCCGGGTTGCGGGCTACGCGCAAGGCTATCCCTAACGCGGGTCCGGCACCAGCGCCCCGAAGGCTGGGGTACTGTTTTCCGTTTGTGTGTTCGGGTGGTGCGTAGAGCGCATAGACCGGCCGGCGACCCGCGCATTTCCTAGCGAACTGGCGGACAGGGCGTCTGTCAATCCCCCCGCCATTGCTTGCGATTCAGCCGATGCGGGCTCCGCTCCCACAGCTGTTCCCACACTTGCCACCGGGACCGCGAACCGGTCCGATCCCTTCAGCGACAGCGCATCCAGTCGTACAGGAAGCGCGCCGCCTCGACCTCTGGGGCCGGTGCATCGTTGTCGGGGAGTCTCAGCAGAGCAGGCCTTGCGCCACGCTCGGCCGTTAGCTGTCCACGCGCGACCAGGCGCGATGCCGTGTAGCGCGCCACGGCGAAACCTACGTGCGCGCGGATGGCCAGCGTCTTGGCATCGGCAGGGCCAGCATGCGCCGCATCCAGCAGCGCCAGCGCCACGGGCCCGAGGGACCCGCGTGGCCTGCCTACGCCCCGGCTGGCCACTACAGCACGCGCGCTGCTCGCAGCTTGCCCAGCAGGCTTGCCTCGGTGGCCTGCATGCCGAGCTGAATGGCCGAGGTCACCTCGCCGCGCGTTATGCCCGCCGCGACGTTGTTCACCACCGTCAGGCCGCCACTGCCGTAGGCCTCCACGCCCAGGCGGCCACCCGGGCCGCGGCGCAGGGGCAGGATGCCCTCGGCGCCGGCCTCGCCCGCCACGCCCAGGCGTCCGCCGCCCATGCCGAAGAACGTCGGCCGCGTGAGCACGCCGCCATCGGCAAAGGCCGTGACCGGCTGGCCCTGGCTGAAGACGCCGCCCTTGGCGAAGCCGAAGAAGCCCGCCACGCTGGCCAGCCAGCCGCCGCGGCCATCGGCGCCGAACAGGCCCTTCGTGAGCTCTGCCGCGGCCGCCTGCGCGGCCATGTTCAGCAGCATGGTCTTCCAGGCGTCTTCGATGCTGTCGAAGTCGCCGCGCAGCACGCTGGCGATGTTGTCGCCCAGCACGTCTTGCACGTTGCGCTGGAACTGCTTGGTGACCTCGCTGAGCT
>JBKDQY010000095.1:0-11903 GCA_046341655.1 Betaproteobacteria bacterium
GCCGCCGGCACCATGCAGCGCGCCAGCGTCACCTCCACCGGCGGCGAGCGCAACCAGGGCAGCGAGTCCGCCAGCCGCGTCGTCTGGCCGGCGATCTCGGGCGATGGGCGCTGGGTGGCCTACGCCACCACGGCCAGCAACTTGGTGGCGGGCGACACGAACGGCAGGCAGGACGTGTTCCTGTTCGACACCCAGACCGGCACGGTGCGCCGGGCCAGCGTGTCCAGCAGCGGGGCGCAGGCCGATGCCGATGCGCCCGTCGGCCAGGGGGAGCGCGTATCGCTCTCGCGCGACGGCACCTGGGTCGCGTTCGGCAGCACGGCCACCAACCTGGGCGCGGCCACCGGGACGACCGGCATCGGCAACGTCTTCATCCACAACCGCGTGACCGGCGAGACGCGGGCCGTCACCAACCAGACCAACGGCTCGGTCAGCGCCAGCCCCGCGATCTCGCGCGATGGCGGCTACGTCGTCTTCGGCGCCGCCGCGCAGCTGGATCCGCGCGTCACCGGCAGCGGGTGGTTCGTCAACTTCACCGAGGTCAATCGCGCCTTCTACTGGCCGGGCGACTGAGGCAGCGGACCGCTCTCGCTAGACCGTGTAGCTGCCGCCCATCGAGACGCCGATCCCCAGCTGGCGATGCCAGCCCGGGTTCAGGCCGAGCACGAACTCGAAGCTGAGCCCCGCGAGGAACTGCTTCAGGTCGCCCGTGTTCTCGACCAGCGTCGGCGTGCCCTTCGGCACGAACGCGATGCACGGGAAGTCGATCGAAGACACCATCGGGCGGCCCGCCTCGTCGCTGTGGTGCACCACGTCGCCGCCGCGGTAGCCGATCGCCTGCACGCCCTTGTTGATGGCCTCGCGCACCCGCGCGATCCGCGGCGTCAGGTTGCCACGGTGCTCGTCCTCGTTCGCGATGTACGCCCGGATCGGCTGCTTGAACCGGTCGCTGCCGGGCACCATCCGCCGGTCGTCGCCCTGCCGGCGGTAGTCGGCGCGTCGCGGGAACACGGCCCACAGGTCGTAGTCGCCGGTGGTGGCTGCGCGGTAGGTGTTGCGCACGCCGCGCGGGCACATCGGGTCCACCATCGCCATCACCGGCAGCAGGTCGCCGGACGGCGTCTTCGCGTTCGGGCTCTTCAGGTCGTTCGACAGGCGCACCTCACCGCGCGCGTACAGCACCGCCCACAGCTGCCGGCCTTCCGCGCCCGGCGCGTCGAGCGTGCGCCGCAGCACGAACTTCATCGCGCCGCCGGTCGGCCCGGTCGCGACGTAGACGTGCTCGTTGACGTTGCCGCCGATCCGCGTGATGCGTCCCAGCTCGCCCTGCAGCGCCTGCCGGCGCTCCTCGGTGATGTACAGCGGGATCTCGCCGCCGCCGGCCTTGATCGCCTTCTGCAGGTCGCCGCGCTGGCCGGCCGTGTCGGGATTCTTGGTGAAGCGCGGGTCCGCCATCACGAAGCCCGCCATCGGCCCCCACGGGCAGCTCTTGGCCTTGTTGTGGAAGCCCTTGGTCGCGTAGCTCTCGAGCAGCAGGCCGGTGGCCCAGCGACCGACCTCGCGCGAGGCGATCACGCAGTCCATCTGGTCCGCCGCGGCCTGGAACACGCGGCCATGGGCAATGGGCATCCCCGAACTCGCGATCGCAACGTCGCCACGCTTCATCCAGCCCCCCCGCTGTGGATTCGTCTCGCGTGCCGGCCGACGGACGAAACCGGCCGCGCCGGAGGGAGGATAGCCGCGGTGAATGGGAATCTCAAACGACGGTTTCCGCGCAGGGCTGTCCCGATCGGCCTCTCGGCCTGCCAGCCCGTGGCGGTCCGGCGGGCTTGGACTGGCAGAACTGGCGCCTGGGTTGTTACCCTGTCTGGGCGGTTTCTACCTCGCACTCGGCGGCAACTGCGGCATCGGCGGCCTGCGCCTGAAGCTCGGCACCCAGCGGCACCGCCAGCGGCCTGAGCTTGGCGTCGGGTGCCAGCACCCCATGGAGCCGGATGTGGTGCAGGCGAGGCCGCGGCAAGCGGTGCCTGAAGGACGCCCTTCGGTTGACGTCGCGGCCAGCCGCGTCATGAACTCCAGCGGGCACGTCAGCAGGCGCGTGGTTCCGTCGCGCCACGGCGGAGTACTCGTTGCTCCTGCCCACCGGCGCGGTGGGCCGGAAGAGCACCGGCAGGCGGGCGTTGTCCGCGCGCAAGCTTGGGCACGGTGGCCCGGAGGGTGCCATCGACGATGGCGATGTCGGTGGTCAGCGGCACGGTGGCTGGCGGACCGGTGCCGTGGCGCACGGCGCGGCCCTGCAGCTGGCGCTCCCGGCGCCCGCCGCGCGTCGCGCGAGCGGGGTGTTGCCCTGCGTGGCATGTGCAGCGCCGCACTTCGCGTCATGGGCCGGATCGCGCGTCGCGGCGGGCGGCGTTCGGGCTCGGCGTTGATGCGGGTGGCGGAGTGGGGTCTTGCGGGCGCGGGCGGGATGGCCGCCGCCGGGGGCGCCCTGCCCGACGCCCCCAGATGCCCGAGCCTTGCCGTCCTGCTCTCCGGAGACGCGCCCGAGCCGGCGGTGCCGCAGGACCCCGAGGACATCGCGCTGTCGGCGCCTTTTACACCTCGCGCCCGCCGACCTCCCAAGTGCTTGATTCCAATGGATGGCACGCCGCGTGCTTGCGTTTCCATTTGAAATGGTCGGAATCTCCTGGAGAGCAAGCATGAACCTTGCGAAGTCCCTGCTGGCGGTGGCGTTGGGTCTCGGCGCGACGAGCGCGATGTCGGCCCCGATCATCGACAACAACGTGCGGCCGGCAGCGTTCGGAGTGCCCGCCCCCGGCGAGGCCACTCTGCAGAATGTGCTGAACAACACATTCGGCACCGGCGTCGTGGACAAGATCGCGAACCAGAGCGCCACCGGCCAGTGGTCGTCCACCTCCGGCGGGCCCACTCCGCTGACGCTCTTGCTGGAAGAGACGGGTCCCACGGGCGCCCAGCAGTTCGGCATCTGGTTCGGTACCGACACGAACAGCCTGTTCACCAGAGACCTTCTGCTGGGTTCGGCGTCCCCTACAGGCGCGAACAGTGCCACGATCACGCTCGTCAGCGGCACGCTGACCGTCAGCGGAGCGGACTGCAGCGCCGTCAACTGCGGCACGGTCTCCGATACCCGGATTGATCCGACCCGTTTCGGCTTCTACTTCAAGAACAGCAGCACGATCGGCTATTCCATCGACTCGATGAATAGCGACGGTCAGACGCGGTTCATGGCCTATCAGGGCACGGGCGCCAACGCGTCGACCTGGATCTTCGGGTTCGAGGAACGCGGGACCTACATCGACTTCAACGACATGGTCGTGAAGGTCGACCAGATCAACGCCGCCACTACCGCCGTCCCGACGCCTGCAACGCCGGCGCTGGTGGGGCTGGGTCTTCTCGGCCTCGGCTTGGCTCGGCGCCGTCGCGGGGCCTGATGCCCTGCGAGGCAGACCCGCCGCCGGTCTTCGCGGCGCGCACAGTCCCTTCTTCGCGTGCAGAGGCAGTAGCCTGACCTCGTCGTGCGGAGCCGCGTCGCCAGCATGGGCGGTGATGTGGCGGCGGCGGGAAGCCATCCGCACGCCCCTGCCTGCACGGGCAAAGCCGATGATGGGCAGGGCGACGAGGCGTTCGAGCACCTTGTATTGGGACGAGTGCTGGTCGAGTGCGGGTTCGAGTTGCAGCCCTGGCGCAGGGCGCTGGGAATCTCGAAGGGCCCCATGACTTCGTCGTAGGAGAGCCGATGCCGGTCCGGAGTGCTTGAAGATGGCTGGGCTTGGAACTGGCGCAACTGGCGGAACTGGCGCCTGGGCTGTTGCCTTGGCCCGATTCGACGGGTTCCCGACGTTTCGCCCGGCCTTCGTCCGGCCTCGGGATCAGCCACATCGACCTCGTCGGCCAGCCCCAGGCGGCCGCCGCGTCGCAACTGCCGTTGAAGACGCGGGACATCGGCGGGGCATTCGTCGGGGCTGGGACGGACGGGAGAAGATGCGCGGCACCCGCTGCGGGCGCGCACTTCTTCATGCGCGGGCGCGCCCTGTTCTGCGGGGTGGGGGCACGGAACACCGCAACCGGTGAGTCGGGCGAGGCCGCAGCGGCCGCCGCGGCCGTTAGCATCTACCGGTCCGGTTCCGTGGAGTCTTCCATGCGCCACAAGCCCCTGCCGCGAAGCCTGCTCGCCGGTGCCCTGGTCGTGCTCGCCGCCTGCGGCGCCGATCCTTCAGCGCAGCAGTTGCTCGACGCGGCCCGCGCCCACCTGGACAAGGGCGAGCCCGCGGCGGCGGTGATCGAACTCAAGCGCGCGCTGGACAAGGAGCCGCAGTCGGCCCAGGCGCGGCAGTGGCTGGGCAAGGCCCTGCTGGCCAAGGGCGACGTCGCCGGTGCCGTCGTCGAGCTGCAGAAGGCCCGCGAGCTCGGCCTGCCCGCGGAGCGGGTCGTGCTCGACCTTGCCCGCGCCTACCTCGCGAACGGACAGAGCATCCAGGCCGTTCTCGAACTGCGGGGCATGAAGCTCGCCGACCCCAAGGAGCAGGCCGAGCTGCTCACCCTGCAGGCCGCCGCGCTGACCGCGCAGCGCCAGCCGGGCGAAGCGCGGGCGCTGCTCGACGAGGCCCTCCTGCTGACGCCCGACTACGCGCCTGCGGTCGTCGCCCGGGCGCAGCTCGATGCGGCGGACGGCCGCCTCGACGAGGCGCTGACCAAGGTCGACGCGCTCTGGACGCGCGACAAGACGCTGGCGGCGGCCGGCCTGTTGAAGGCCGCGCTGCTGCTGCACGGGCGCCGCGACGCCGCCGCCGCGCTCGAAACCTACCGACAGGTCGCGCAGGCCCACCCGCGCTCGATCGCCGCCCGCGACGGCGTCGCGCAGCTGCTGGTGCAATTGGGCAAGATCGACGAGGCCAGGACCCAGCTGGCCGAGATGCAGAAGCTGGCCCCGAAGCGCCCGGAGACGCTGATGCTGCAGGCGCAGCTTGCCTATGCCGCAGACGATTTCGCGGCCGCGCGCGAGCTGACGAGCCAGCTGCTGGGCGTGGCGCCCAACCACCTGCAGGTGCTGCTGCTGGCTGCTGCCACCGAAATGCGCACGCAGCGCTGGTCGCAGGCGCAGTCGATGCTGGCGCGGCTGCTGAAGTCGTACCCGGGGCACGTGATGGGGCGTCGGATGATGGCGCAGTCCCTCCTCGCGCTTGGTCAGGCGGACAAGGCGGTGGAAGTGCTTCAGCCGGTGGTCGAGAGCCCCGAGGCCGACGCAGAGACGCTGACGATGGCCGGCAGCGCGCTGCTGCGCGCCGGCGACGTCCAGCGTGCGCGGGCCGTCTTCCAGCGCGCGGTCAAGGCCCGCCCCGAGGACCCGTCGGCGCGCACGGCGCTGGCGATGATGCAGATGGCGCGCGGCGAGTCCGGGGCCGGCATCGCGAACCTGCAGACGGCAGCCGAGGGCGACCGCGCCTCCATGGCCGACCTCGTGCTGGTGACGGCGCTCATGTCGCAGAACGACCCGAAGGGCGCGCTCGCCGCGTTGGACAATCTGCAGCGCAAGGATCCCGGCAGCGCACTGCCCGACTTGCTGCGCGGGCAGGTGCTGGTGGCGCAGGGCGACATCGCCGGAGCAGGCTCCGCGTACGAGCAGGCGCTGAAGAAGGACCCGCGGGCCTTCGGGGCCGTCGCCGGCCTGGCGAGCCTCGATCTGCGGGCCGACCGCGCCGATGCGGCCCGAAAGCGCCTGGCCGACTTCGCGAAGGCCTACCCGACCGACGCCCGCGCACCGCTGGCCCTGGCGCGGCTCGAGCGCCGGATGGGTGCGGCCGACGCCACCGTCGTAGCGGCGCTGCGCGAGGCGGTGAAGGCCGACCCCGGCATGGTGGCCGCGCGCGTCGAGCTCGTGCAGACGCTGCAGGCGCAGGGCGACGGCGCTGGCGCGCTGGAGGCGGCGCGCGAGGCTGCCGCCGCGGTGCCGGACCACGCAGTGGTGATCGACCTGCTCGGAACCGCGCAGCTGTCGGCCGGCGACGCGCAGACGGCCATCAGCACCTTCAAGCAGCTGGTCACGATGCAGCCGCGCCAGGTCAAGCCGCTGTTGCGGATGGTCGACGCGCAGCTCGCGGCGAAGAGCGCCGCCGGGGCTGCCGACGCGCTGCGCCAGGCCGGCGCGCTCGAACCCGGAAACCCGGCGGTGCTGCGCGGCCTTGCGTTGCTGGCCTCGCTCGAGGGTCGAACACAGGACGCGCTGGCGCATGCCCGCAAGCTGCAGGCGATGCGGCCCGCCGCCTCGTTCGGCTACATCGTCGAGGCCGAGGTGGCGCGCCGCGCAGGCAACGAGGCACTGGCGGCGGCCGCGTTCCGCTCGGCGCTCCAGCGCGAGAAGTCGAGCGACCTGGCTGCAAGCCTCCACGCGGCCCTGCTGGCCTCCGGCGACCGTGTGGCGGCCGACCGGATGTCCGCGGACTGGATCCGCGACAACCCGAAGGACATGGATTTCCGGTACCACATGGGATCCGTCGCGATCCGCCGCGGCGAACTGGCCGCCGCCGAGGCCCACTTCCGCGCGGTGGTGGAGGTGCAGCCTCGCCACGCGCCGGCGCTCAACAACATCGCCTGGCTGATGATCAAGCAGGGCAAGCCCGGCGCCGTCGCGGTCGCCGAACGAGCCAACGCGCTGATGCCCGACCGGCCGGCTGTCCTCGACACGCTGTCGCTCGCGCTGCAGAAGGAAGGCCGGCTTCAGCAGGCCGTCGAGCTGCAGAAGCGGGCCGTCCAGCTCGAGCCCCGCAATGGCGACTACCGGCTGCGGCTGGCCGAACTGCTGATCGAGAACGGCGACAAGTCGCGCGCCCGCGAGGAGTTGCGCGCCCTGCAGAACCGGCAGGACTACGGGCGCCAGGCGGAGGTCGCGGCGCTGCTCGCGCGGCTTTAGCGTCAAGCCCGGCGGGACCTGCCCGCACGGGCGTGAGCGCCGCGTCGTCGCCGCATGCCGGGCCTCGATCGCGATCATGCGGGCGCGCGCGGCCCTGCATGGCTCCCATGCATCGGGGCGCCGGGGCGTGCCTCGGCCGCCCGCGGCGCCATCGGCCGGGCCCTGTTTCCGATTCGCAGCGTCGAGGTCCTCGCCATGTTCAGGCAGCTGCTGTTCCCGTCGATGGCACCGAAGTCGCCGGCCGGGCGGCCGCAGGCCGTGATGCGCCAGCGGCGCGTGCGCGGGACCCTGGCCATGGGGCCGTTCGCGTGCGGCCGCCTGAAGCAGCGGCCCACCTTCGCGCCGGCCTTCCTCAGCCAGCGCGTCTTCGACATCTCTGAGCGGATGTCGCGGCCGGTAGACCCGTGCAAGGAGTGCCCACGATCCGTCGGGCTCTTGAACAAATCGGGCGCTGGCCCGCAATGAGACCTCGCAGGCACGGAACCGATGCGCCAAGCCCTTGCGCAGGCGCACCCATTGGGCGCGCTGCTTGCCGCCGCGCAAGAACTGCTTGCGCACTCGGAACTCCTCGTGGTTGTGGATGACCGTGTCGATGCGCAACGGCAGCCCCGCCTTGCCGTGCATCTTCAGCCAGCTCTGCTTGACGCGATGCTCGATCCTCGAGCCACCGGTGCGACGGCAGGCGAGGGTCGACAGGTCGGGGACGACCTCGCCCTCGAACCGGCCGGTGAGCTTGCGGCAGAGAACGTTCATCAGCTCCGTGGCGCCGGAGCACAGCGCGCCGTGGCCGGGCAGGCGCGGGCAGAGGTCGCGCGGTCCTTCCGCGGCAGCCGCGACCAGCCGCTCTCCGCCGCGGGCGTCGCGACAGGGTGCCCCCTTCGCCGTTCACGCGCGCCGGGCACCACGCCAGCGCGCCAGCCACAGCGCGTTGCTCACCACCAGCACGCTGCTCATCGCCATCGCCCCGCCGGCGATGACCGGGCTCAGGTGCCCCAGCGCCGCCGCCGGAATGCCCACGGCGTTGAAGGCGAAGGCCCAGAACAGGTTCTGGCGGATCTTGGCGTGCGTGCGGCGGCTCACGTCGATGGCGTCGGCCACGGCGCGCGGGTCGCCGCGCAGCAGCGTGATGCCGGCGGCGTGCAGGGCCACGTCGCTGCCGCCCCCGTCGGCCGGCGCCATCGCGATGCCGACGTCGGCCGCGGCCAGCGCCGGCGCGTCGTTCACGCCGTCGCCCACCATGGCCACGGCGGCACCCTTGGGCAGCCCGGCGCGCAGCGCCGCCACCTGGCGTGCCTTGTCGGCCGGCAGCACCTCGGCGTGCACCTCGGCGATGCCGAGCTCTGCCGCCAGGTGGCGCGCGGCGCCCGCGTTGTCGCCGCTGATGAGCACCGAGCGCACGCCCTGGCGCGCCAGCGTGGCCACGGCCTCGGCGGCGCCGGGCTTGGCGCGGTCGCCGAAGGCCAGCCAGCCGGCCAGCCGCAGCGCGCCGCCGTCCTCCAGCGCCAGCAGCGAGACGCTGCGCCCCTGCGCCTGCTGCGCCTGCAGCACCGGCTCCAGCGCGTCGATCGGCACGGCCAGCTCGCGCATCCAGCGCTCGCTGCCCAGGCAGGCCCGGCGCCCGCCGACCAGCCCCTCCACGCCGCGGCCGGGCACCAGCTTCACGCCCTGCGTGGCGGCCACCGGCCCCGGTGCCGCCTCGAGCACCGCACGCGCCAGCGGGTGCGTGCTGGCGGCCTGCAGCGCCGCGGCCGTGGCCAGCAGCGCGGCCCCGTCGCCGGCCAGCGCCGCGTGCGCCACCAGTCGCGGCCGGCCCTCGGTGAGCGTGCCTGTCTTGTCCCAGGCCACCACGCGCACGGCGTGCGCGAGCTCCAGCGCCTCGGCGTCCTTCACCAGCACGCCGCGCCGCGCCGCCACGCCGGTGCCGGCCATGATGGCCGCCGGCGTAGCCAGCCCCAGCGCGCAGGGGCAGGCGATGACAAGCACACTCACCGCGTTGAGCACCCCGGCCGTCCAGTCGCCGCCCGGCAGGCCCCAGCCCAGCAGCGTCAGCAGCGCCACGGCCACCACCACCGGCACGAACACGGCGCTGACGCGGTCCACCAGGCGCTGGATGGGCGCCTTGCGGCCCTGGGCGTTCTCGACCAGCCGCACGATGCGCGACAGGAGGCTCTCGGCCCCCAGCGCGGTGGCGCGCAGCAGCAGCAGGCCCTCGCCGTTGAGGCTGCCGCCGGCGACGCGGTCGCCCACGCCGCGCGGCACCGGCAGGCTCTCGCCGGTGAGCAGGCTCTCGTCGACGGCGCTCGCGCCCTCGACGACGACGCCGTCGGCCGGCACGCGTTCGCCACCGCGCACCACGACCAGGTCGCCGCGCACGAGCTCGGCCACGGGCAGGTCGCGCTCCACGCCGTCGCGCCGCACGCGCGCCACCTCGGGCCGCAGCGCGCGCAGGGCCTGCAGCGCCGCGGTGGTGCGGCGGCGCGCGCGCGCCTCCAGCCACTTGCCCAGCAGCACCAGCGTGATGACCACGGCCGAGCTCTCGAAGTACAGCGCGTGCTCGTCGCCCGCCATCCGCCATTGCCACAGGCTCAGGCCGTAGGCGGCGCTGGTGCCCAGGCTCACGAGCAGGTCCATGTTGCCGGTGCCGGCGCGCAGCGCCGCCCAGCCGGCGCGGTAGAAGCGCGCGCCGAGCACGAACTGCACCGGCGTGGCCAGCAACCACTGCAGCCAGGCCGGCGGCATGGCGGCGTGCATCGCGCCCTCGCCGGCCAGCGGCCACAGCAGCATGGGCGCCAGCAGCGGCGCGCTCAGCAGCGCCGCGGCAAGCACGCGCCAGCCCTCGCCCAAGCGCCGCCCGGCCGCGGGCTGCGCCGGCGCGGCGGTGTCGAGGTCGGCTCCGTAGCCGGCATCGCGCACGGCCTGCAGCAGGGCGGTGGCGGTGTCGGGCGCGGCGGCAGCACCGGCCACGCGCACCTGCGCGGTTTCGGTGGCCAGGTTGACGCTGGCCTCGACCACGCCCGGCACGCGGCGCAGCGCCTTCTCGACGCGGCCCACGCAGCTGGCGCAGGTCATGTCGTGCACGGCCAGCAGCAGCGTGTTCGTGGGCAGCGCGTAGCCGGCCTGCTCGACGGCGCGCTCCAGCGCCAGCGCGTCGAAGCCGGGGCCGGGCTGCACCTGCAGCGTCTCGGTGGCCAGGTTGACGGTGGCTTCGGCCACGCCGGGCACGCCGCGCGCAGCCCGCTCGACGCGCGCGGTGCACGAGGCGCAGCTCATGCCCGACACGGCAAAGGACAGCGCCGCGGCTTGCGCGGCGTCAGGCGGGGGGGTCGGGGTCGGTGGCACAGTGCCGTCATTGTCCCAGCCGGCCCTTGACCATGACTCACACGTTCTCGGTTCCCAACCTGTCCTGCGGCCACTGCGTGCGCGCCGTCACCGAGGCCGTGAAAGCCGCCGACCCCGCCGGCCAGGTGCAGGCCGATCCCGCCACCCGGCAGGTGGAGGTGACCTCCACGCTGCCGCGCGAGGCCGTGGCGGCGGCGCTGGCCGAGGCCGGCTACGCCCCGGCCTGAACGCCGCGGGGCGCGCTGGCTACACTTCGCGCCCCCATGCCTGACGCCGCGCCCGCCGATGGCCCCGAGAGGGCCGTCCACATCACCGACATCGAGGCCGCCATCAACTGGTGGCGCGAGCGTTCGCCCTCGCCCGACGGCGTGAGCCTCAGCCCGGAGGTGCGCGCCCTGGCCGAGGTCTACGGCCTGCTCGTCTGGCACCGCGAGGTGCTGGCCGACGAGCGCACCATGCCGCGCAAGGCGCTGGACGCCTGGCTGGCCTGGTACGCCACCACGCCCGACGCGCCCTGCATCGCCATCTGCTCCACCAGCCAGGGCGACGACACCTGCAAGGGCTGCGGCCGCCGCTTCGCCGAGGTGCAGCACTGGCCGGCCTACCCACCGGGCCAGAAGCGCGCCGTGTGGCGCCGCATCACGCAGGAGGGCACGGCCTGGCGCTTCAACCGCTACGCCGAGCGCGCGCGCCAGGCCAGCGGCGACGACCACCCCGACCCGCAGCGCTTCCGGGCCCCGGAAGCCGCGCCTTGAGCATCACCGAGGGCTGGCGCGACAGCGCGCGCCGCATCGCGCCGCTGGCCTGGCCGGTGTTCGTGGGCCAGGTCTCGGTGCTGGCCTTCGGCACCATCGACACCATCTTCGTCGCGCGCTTCGCGGCCGGCGACCTGGCCGCGCTGGCCGTGGGCGCGGCGGCCTACATCACGGTGTTCATCGGCTTCATGGGCGTGCTGATGGCGCTGTCGCCGATCGTCGGCCAGCTGCACGGCGCCGGGCGCCACGCCGAGGCCGGCCGCCAGCTGCACCAGGCGCTGTGGCTGGGGGCCGCGCTGGCGCTGCTGGGCAGCGCGCTGCTGGCGTTCCCCGCGCCGTTCCTGGCGCTGGCCCGCGCCACGCCCGAGGTGGCCGAGCGCGTGCGCGGCTACCTGCTGGCGCTGGCCTTCTCGCTGCCGGCGTCGCTGCTGTTCACGCTGTTCCGCGCCTTCAACACCGCGGTGTCGCGGCCCAAGGTGGTGATGGCCATCCAGCTCGGCGGCCTGGCGGCCAAGGTGCCGCTGTCGGCGGCGCTGGTGTTCGGCGTGCCGGCCCTGGGCGTGCCGGCCCTGGGCGTGGTGGGCTGCGGCATCGCCACCGCCATCGCCATGTGGCTGCAGGTGCTGCTGGCCTGGCGCGTGCTGCGTCGCGACGCCTTCTACGACCGCTACGCCCTCTGGGGCCGCGGGCTGGACCGCCCGGCGCGCGCGCCGCTGCTGGCGCAACTGCGGCTGGGCGTGCCGCTGGGCCTGTCGATCCTGGTGGAGGTGACGGGCTTCGCGTTCATGGCGCTGTTCATCAGCCGGCTGGGCACCACGGCGGTGGCGGGGCACCAGCTGGCCGTCAACCTGGTGAGCCTGATGTTCATGGTGCCGCTGGCC
>JBKDQY010000096.1:0-4353 GCA_046341655.1 Betaproteobacteria bacterium
CCGGGGCGTCGATGTCGCGCAGCCGCACGGTCACGGGCTTGCCATCGGGCAGGCGCAGCGTGAGCGTGTCGCCGTCGGCCACGGCCACCACCAGGCCCTGCTGGCCCTGGGCGGGGCTGTTGCGGGCCTGCGCTGCGGCGGGCGGTCCAGCATCGGCATGTCGGACTGCGCCGCGGTGCCGTCGTTGGGCCGGCTCGCCTTGCCGCGGATGGTGAGCACGGCAGCCGAGGCAGGCCGATCCGTCGACCTGGCCGGCAGCGGTGCCCGCAGCGGAATGCTGCAGGCGGGGAGGATCATTCGTCGGTTGGCATTCACGCGCTGCGCCCTCCCACGGTCTGGCTGAAGATGCAACTCCTGCTTCGGTGCATGGAACTGCAGTCCGATGACCGTTCGATCAGCCCGGCCCGTCGCGGCGCAGGAGGGCATGACCCGCCGGCCCCGGACGACACCGCCGCCGCTCCCTGGCTGGCATCCGCGCCGCTTGTCGGCGGATACTGGCCCGATGGAACGCTCGACGCCGCTTCATCGCCGGACGGTGCTGGTCCAGTCGCTGCTGGCCGCGGGGGCGGTCAGCGCCCGGGCCAGCGAGCCGCAGGCCGCCACCGCGCTCCGCATAGAAAACGTCACCCGCCTGTATCCGGTGGAGGTGGCGCGTGTGGTGTCGCCGCGCAGCACGGGCGAGGTCAAGGCGGCCCTGGCGTCCTGGCCCGGGGCGGTGGCCGTCGGCGGCGGGCGCTTCAGCATGGGTGGGCAAGTCGCCGTGCGCGGCGGCCTGCACGTCGACATGCGCCAGCTGAAGGGCCTGGTCTGGCTGCGGCCGGAGGCTGGGGCCGTCCGCGTGCAGGCCGGCATGCGCTGGCGCGACCTGCAGGACCTGCTGGACCCCCAAGGGCTGGCAGTCAGGATCATGCAGAGCTACTCCAACTTCACCGTCGGCGGCTCGGTGTCGGTCAACTGCCATGGGCGTTACGTCGGCCTGGGGCCCGTGGGCCACTCGATCCGCGCGCTGCAGCTCGTGACGGCCGCTGGCGATGTGCTGGAGGTCGGCCCGCAGTCGCAGCCGGATCTGTTCTCGGCCGCCATCGGCGGCTACGGCGCTGTCGGCGTCATCACCGAGGTGGAACTGGACGTGGCGCCCAACGTGCGCATCCAGCGGCGGGTGACGCCGGTGCCCCTGCGCGACTACGCAGAGCACTTCCGCCGGTTCGTGCTCACCGATCCGACCGCCGTGCTGCACAACGCCGACCTGCTGCCGCCGGACTTCGCCGAGCCGGTGTGCGTGACCTGGCACCGCGTCGGCGACGACGTCGCACTGACCGAGCCGGAGCGCCTGGTGCCGCGGGGCAGGTCGTACGCGCTGGAGCAGAACGTCATCTTCGCGTTGACCGAGCTGCCGGGCGGCGCCCGCCTGCGCGAGAAGGTCGTCCATCCGCTGTTGATGCGCCCGCAGGTGGTCAAGTGGCTCAACCACGAAGCCAGCCTGGACGTTGCCGAGCTTGAGCCGCGCACGCGCGCCATCTCGACCTACGTGCTGCAGGAGTACTTCATTCCCGAATCCGGCTTCCTGGGCTTTGCGCAGGAGATGGCCCGGCTGCTGCGTCTACGGAACGTCGAGGCCCTGAACGTGTCGATCCGACATTCGCCGAGGGACCGGGTCTCCGCGCTGCCGTGGGCGCCGCAAGACGTGTTCTCGTTCGTGCTGTACTACAAGCAGCGGACCTGGCCACGCGCGAGGGCCGAGGTCGGCGCCTGGACCCGCGAACTCATCGCGCTGGCGTTGCGGCACGGCGGCCGCTACTACCTGCCCTACCAGTTGCACGCGACGGTCGAGCAGTTCAACGCGGCCTACCCCGAGGCTGACCGGCTTCGACGGATCAAGCAGCAGGTCGACCCCGCGGGGAAGCTCTCCAACGAACTCTGGCGGAAGTACCTCTGACGCAAGCCGCGCGCCGCCGGTTGTCCGGGGCGGGCGACTCGATCGGCGGCGGTTCAGGGGGCGGGCGGTAAAGCCCATTCAGGAATGAATGCCCCGCATGCGGATGCAGGGGTTGGCGGGGGCTCTGGCCCTCCGGACACTCCCCGTGGACGCCGGACGTGCGCCCGGCGCCCCGGCCCGCACGCCATCCCCCGACCCAAGCCCTTGGAGCACCGCATGACCCCACGTGACCCCTCCAGCGCCGACGCCACGCCGTCGCGCAGCCTCCTTCTCGCGGCCGGACTCGTCCTGCTCGCGCAGGGACTCGGCCTCTTCGCGCCCATGGCGGTGCTCGGCGGCGCGATCCAGTGGCCGGACAGCCTCGACTACCCGCCCTCGCGGATGCTGCCGCTGCTGCGCGAGCAACTCGACGCCGTGCGGCTGGGCTACGGGCTCTACCTCGGCTATTCGCTGCTGTTCCTGGTGACCGGCGTCCTGACGGTCCGCCTGGCGTCGCGTCCCGGCCCGCTGGGCGCGCTGGCGCTCATCGCGATCGGCGCGGCCGCGGCCTCGGCGCTGGCGCGCGCCATCGGCATCCTGCGCTGGCTGACCGGCAGCGTGTCGCTGGCGGAAGCCCATGCCGCCCCCGGCCTGTCTGCCGAGGGCCGCGCCGCGGTCGAGACGATGCAGGCCGCCATCAACGCCTGGGGCGGTGCCATCGGGGAGATGCTGGGCGTCGCGGCCTTTGCCGCGATCTGGGCCATCGCGGCCAGCCTCGTCATCCTGCGCGACCGGCGCCTGCCCGCATGGGCCGGCCTGACGGGGCTGCTGGCCGGCGTGCTGCTGGCCCTGCCCGCCCTCGAGCTGTTCGGCATCGCGCCGCCGGTCTCGATCGTGATCTCGACGACGGGCATCCAGCTCTGGTTCCTGGCGCTGGGGCTGCTGTTGCTCTGGCGCGCGCTGCGACGGCCCGCGTGAGGCTGACGGCCGTGACGGTGCGGCGACTCGAGATCCGGGCCTTCGGCGGGCCCGAAGTCGTCCGGCTGGTGGAGGCCGCGGCGCTCCCCGAGCCGGGCCCGGGCGAGGTGCGGATCCGGGTGGAGGCGTCGAGCCTGGTCTTCACCGACGCGCTGATCCGCCGCAACCTCTACCCCGTCCTGAAGCCGAACCTGCCCGTGACCCTGGGCTACGACCTCGTCGGGCGCATCGATGGCGTCGGGCCGGGCGTCACCTTGTGGCGCAGCGGCGACCGGGTCGCCGACCTCGTCCAGGTCGGCGGCAACGCCACCCACGTGGTGCGGCCGGCCGCCACGCTCGTCGAGGTGCCGCAGGGCCTGGACGCGACCCGTGTCGAGCCGCTGATCCTCAGCTACCTGACCGCCTACCAGGCGCTGTTCCGCGAGGCCGAGGCGAAGCCGGGCGACGCGGTGCTGGTCTACGGTGCCAGCGGCGCCGTGGGGCAGGCCGCGCTCGACCTGTGCCGCGCATTCGGGCTGCGCGCGGTCGGCGTGGCCTCGGCACGGCGGGAGCGGACCGTGACCGGGCTGGGCGCCACCTTCGTTGCCTACGACGATCCCGGCGCCGCCGGCAGGCTGGACAGCCTGGCGAGCGAACAGCACGGCTTCAAGGTCATCGTCGACGCTGCCAGGGGCGAGGCGCTCGGCGCCGTGCTGGCACGGCTCGCGACGGACGGGCGGCTGGTCGCGCTGGGCTTCAGCGCGCCCTTCCGGGCCGCCGGCCGGGCCGGCCACGCGCGGCCGGGCCTGCTGGCGCTGCTGCGCCTGGGCCTGGACTTCCTGCGGATCAAGTGGATGTCCTCGCGCCCGGGTGCCTCGGGGCGCGTGGCGTTCTACGACATCGCGGATCGCCGGGCCCGGCATCCGGGCTGGTTCCGGTCCGATCTCGCGGCGCTGTTCACCCTGCTCGACGACGGTGCGATCGCCCCTCGCGTGCAGCGCGTCTTCGCGCTCGACGAGGCCATCGAGGCGCATCGCCTGATCGAGGCGGGCGAGGTCGAGGGCCGTCTCGTGCTCGACCCCGGCTTGCCGATGGGCACCGCGGCCGTCGACGCCTTGCGCGCCGCATCGCCGCAGGTTACGGCGCCACCGCGGCGAACCACCGGCTGACGACAGGGCGACCGGGCCACCCCGTCGCCACGCCGAGGCCCTGCCACGCGCGGTTCCATTCACCGACGCATGCGACGCATGCGGCCGCAGGGGTTGGTGATCCACGGGGCCCTCCACACACTCCGTGCGGAGCGCGGACGCGAACGCCGTCCCCGCGGATCGAGAAACAAACCACTTCGAAAGGCATGCCTTGAACCCATCCACCCTTCCTTCCAAGATGCCACCGTCGCCCGGGCCGGCGGTGAGCCGGGCCCTGCTGGCCGGTCTCGCCCTGGCCGGCGCCGCCGGCTTGGCGATGGCCCAGGAACCCGC
>JBKDQY010000097.1:0-16075 GCA_046341655.1 Betaproteobacteria bacterium
CTGCGCAACATGTGGAAGCCCACGCAGGTGCCGCACCTGTGGGTGCAGGGCGGCAACCTGCACCAGAACCGCCACTACTCGCAGTTCATGGGCCTGCAGCTGAAGGCGCGCTACGAGGGCATCCCGACCCCCGTGTACGAGCTGGCGGCGGCGCACCACCGCAGCTGAGCAGGCAGCGCGGGCCGATCCGTTAGTCTGGGGGCGATGCAAGCCGCCCCCAACGCCTCGATCGCCCGCGCCGCCGGCTGGATGGCCGGCTGGCTGACGCTGATGGTCGTCATCGCCGTGGCGGGGCGCGAGGCCTCGCGCGAGCTGTCGGTGTTCCAGATCATGCTGATGCGCTCCGTCATCGGCATGGCGATGCTGTGGCCGCTGGTGCGTGCGGCGGGCGGCCTGGCCGCGATGCGGACCGGCCGGCTGCCGCAGCACGCGCTGCGCAACGCGGTGCACTACGCCGCGCAGTACGGATGGTTCGCGGCGCTGACGATGATCCCGCTGGCACAGGTGGTGGCGATCGAGTTCACGATGCCGATCTGGTCGGCGGCCCTCGCGGTGGCCTTCCTCGGCGAGCGCATGAACGTCCTGAAGTGGGCGGCCGTGCTGCTGGGTCTGGTGGGCGTGGCCGTGATCGTGCGGCCCGGCGCCGGCGCGCTGGACGCCGGGCAGCTGATCGCGCTGGCCTCCGCGGTGGGGTTCGCGGTCTCGGTCGTGCTGGTGAAGTCGCTCACGCGCACCGAGGCGGCGGTGGCCATCAGCTTCTGGATGCTGGTGGTGCAGAGCGCGATCGGGCTCGTGCCGGCGCTGCTGGTGTGGCAGTGGCCGTCGGCGACGGTCTGGGGCTGGGTGGTGGTGGTGGCCTTCTGCGGCACCTACTCGCACTACTGCTTCGCCCGCGCGATGCAGCACGCCGACGCCACGGTGGTGGTGCCGATGGACTTCCTGCGCGTGCCGCTGACGGCGCTCGTCGGCTGGCTGGCCTACTCGGAACGGCTGGACCTGTTCACGGCGCTGGGCGTCGCGCTGATCCTGGCCGGCAACCTGCTGAACCTGGTTCGCTGGCCGGCGGGCGGCTGGCGGGGCCGGCGGCGGGCCTGAGAGCCCCCATCACCTGAATCGTCCATCGCGCCGCCTGCGCGCCGACAGGCCACACTTCACGTCCTCGACGCTTCTTTCCCCGCCACCGCGAGAGTCCGCCATGTCCGCCATCCTCGACAAGATCACCGCCGGCGCCCGCAGCGAGTACCGCCACGACCCGCTGACCGATCCCAAGGTCTCGATCTACCAGCCCGACCAGCCCGGGCTGGTGTTTCCCGGCCGCCCGCGCTTCGACGATGTGGCGCTCGAGCGTCGCTACCTGAAGGAGCGGCTTGCCGGCGCCTGCCGCGCCTTCGCGCGCCAGGGCTTCGACTACGGCTTCGCCGGGCACCTGACGATCCGCGACCCCGAGCGCCCGCACCTGTACTGGACCAACCCGATGGCGGTGCACTTCCGCCAGGTCCGGGTCTCCAACCTGATCCTGGTCGACCACCGGGGCCGCGTGGTCGAGGGCGACCACGCCGTCAACCGCGCCGGCTTCGTGCTGCACGCGGCGGTGCACGAGGCGCACCCCGACATCGTCGCGATGTGCCACGCGCACACCGTCTACGGCACCGCGTTTGCGGCGCTGGGCCAGCCGCTGGCCCCCATTTCGCAGGACGCCGCGGCCTTCTTCGAGGACCACGTCGTCATCAACGACGAGGCCGGGCAGGTGGCGGTGGAGGAGGACGCCGGGCCTAAAGTGGCCGACTGGTTCAAGGGCGTGAAGGCCGCGATCCACCAGAACCACGGCCTGTTCACCGCCAGCCGCCACAGCATCGAGGCCGCGGCGTTCTGGTTCATCGCGCTGGAGCGCTGTTGCCAGCAGCAGCTGCTGGTGCAGGCCACCGGCGTCGCGCCGCGGCTCGTGCCGCCCGAGCGCTCGCGCTACAGCCGCGAGCACGTGGGCAGCGAGTACATCGGCTGGCTGCACTTCCAGACCATCTGGAACGACCTCGTGCGCAGCGAGCCCGACCTGTTCGACTGACGCCCGGCCGCGGGCGGGCCCCGCGGGGCGACGCGGCTCACGGCAGCTCGGCCGTCAGCACGACCTCCGTCATGCGCCGGGCAAAGTCGGTCACGAACTTCTCGCTGCGCCACAGCGGGTGGTTCATGTCGCGCAGGATCGCGTGCGTCACCTCGTGCCAGAAGGTGTCGGTCAGCTCCTTGCGGGTGAACCGGCGCTGGTTGCGGCCGCTGTGCGTGGCGATCTCGATCAGCCGGGCTTCGTAGTACACCTTGCCCATGGTCCCCGTGGGCCGGGTGTGGCGCACCAGGCTGACCGAGTAGGGCCGCCGGTCGAGCTTGAACGACGCGGGGATCAGCATGGTGTCCTCCTGGATGCCTGGGGTGTGGTCGATGGCCTCGGTGGGCAGCGCGACCAGCGAGCACCGTCGGCCGGTGCCCGAAGCCAGGGCCGGGGCCGCGTGCCCAGGCATCCTGGCGCCGGCGTGGCTCACAGGGCGAACTGGATGCGCATACACACCGGCATAGGAGCCTGTTCACCCCGCAGACGGCCGGGCTCAGGACGCGCCCAGTTCATGGGGCGCGTCGCGCTCCAGTCTCGGCGCCTGTCGCCGCCGGACCGTGCGCTGCCTTTCCCGCTGCGCAGTCACACGGGCGACCGGGATTCGGGTGGAAGGGAGGTCCGGGGTCGGACAGGTTTAGGACCCCCGGGTACCCGCGGCGCCGCTCAGTGCGACGCGCTGCCGCGCAGCGCGCGGCGTCGGTAGGCCAGCGCCGCGAGCCCGGCCCCGAGCAGCATCAAGGCGCTGGGCTCGGGGACCTGTGCGACCGACGCGTTGTCGGCGAACGCCACCGACTGCGGGTTCAGCAGCGCGAAGCCGAAGATCCCGACCGGCTCCGGTGCGACGACGCCGTAGCGCGCCCATTCGCCGGTGCCCTCGATGGTCAGGGTGCCGGCACAGAACGCGCCGCTGGCGCAGACAAAGCCGAACAAGAGGCTTTGCCCGAGCGGCACCAGCAGGTCCATGCTCCCAGTGGAGCCGGCCAGCGCTGCCGTGCCCAGGTTCTGGAACACGCCCGAGGCCGCCGAGCCGAGGAAGCCGGTGCTCGACACGAAGCGCAGCATGCTGCCGCCGCCGCCTGGCAGCGGGTTGGTGCTGGCCTCCAGGCTCGATTCGGCCGACCCCGCGCCGCCCGGCTGGAAGACCAGCCATGAAGCAGCCGCGGTCTCCACCGGCGCGCTGCCGACATGCGTGACCGGTGACCCGTTGCTCCCGAGCGCATCGAAGCCGGGGTTGGCCAGCAACTCGGTCGCGCCGGCGGCGAAGCTGAGGGACAACCCCGCGCCGAGGGTGACGAGGGCCGGCATGCGGAGGGAGTTCATGGGATGCTCCTATCAAGGGGGCGGGTGAGACCGCATCGAAGCTTAGGCACGGAGCACCTGCCCGGCGATCCCCCGAACGACGGAGAACGCTCGGACAGGGCTTCGCCGGACAAGGGAGGTCGGTCCAGGAGACCACGCGGTCGGCGCGCCGTCTCGCCCACGCTTCAGTCGTGACCGCGATCGGCCGACCACCCATCCGTGAAGCTGGTTCCCATCACCACCAAGGACCTGCCGCCGCTGGACCGCGCGCTGCCGTTCCCGCTGCGCGACGCCGCGGGCCGGCTGCTGCTGAACGCCGGGGTCAAGGTCACCGACGATCGGCTGCGGCAGGAGCTGCTGCAGACGCTCCTGTTCGCCGAGGAGCAGCACTGCCTCGATTGGCAGCGCCGCCTCAACGCCGCGATGGACCAGCGCCTGCGCGAGGGCGCCGCGCTCAAGGACGTCGTCGCCGCGCTGCCGGGCGAACTGCCGCGCGAGGCCGTTGCACGCAGCCTGTCGACGGGCGACGCCTGGTTCGAGCTGCGCAGCCGGCTCGACGCGGTGCTGCGCGACCTGGGCCCCGGCAGCGACGCGCTGGCCCGGCTCGACGAGCTGCACGCCCGCGGCCGCGCGCTGCTGCAGCGCCGTGCCGACGAATCGCTCTACCACCTCGTGTACGAGGCGGTGCACTACAGCGAGCGCTACAGCGCCCACCACGCCTGGATGACGCTGGCGCTGGCCGAGCAGACGGCCGCGGTGCTGGGCTGGCCGCAGGCCCAGGTAGGTCGACAGCCTGGGCCGCGCCGCGCTGGGCATGAACGTGGCGATCACCCGCCTGCAGGACCACCTGGCCACCGTGCAGGGGCCGCCCACGGCCGAGCAGCGCCGCGAGATCGCCGGCCACGCTGAGCGCGGCGCCGCCATGCTCGCCGCGGCCGGGCTGGACGACGCGGTGGCGACGGAGGCCGTGCGCCTGCACCACTACGCCAGCGCCGAAGGCCGGCCGCTGCAGGAGCAGCCGGCTGCGCGCCAGGTGGCGCGGCTGCTGCGCCGCGCGGACATCTTCGGCGTCAAGATCAGCCGGCGCGGCTCGCGCGCGGCCATGTCGCCGCTGGCGGCGGCCCGCGGCGCCTGCCTGGGGCCCGACGGCCAGCCCGACGAGATCGGCAGCGCGCTGCTGCGCGCCGTGGGCCTGTACCCGCCGGGCAGCTTCGTGGAGCTGGCCAGCGGCGAGATCGGCATCGTCGTGGCGCGCGGCCAGCGGGCCAACCTGCCCCTGGTGGCGGCTCTGGTCTCGGCCAGCGGCGGCGTCTACAGCGAGCCCGTGCTGCGCCAGACGCATGATCGCCGCTACGCCGTGAAGTCCGCCGTGCCACCCCAGCGGGTGAAGGTGCGCTTCCAGCACGACGGGGTGCTCGCGCTGGCCGCGGGCGCGGCGCCGCGGCTGGCACCACGACAGCCCGAGCCCTGATCGAACCCCTCAGAGGCCCGTCGCTCAGACCCGCTCGGCGCCACCGCCGTAGGTCAGGCGCGCCCACAGCGCTTCCATGGGCCCCCGCTCGTGGCGCTTCAGCCACCACAGGCTCCAGGGCACCTGCACGGCGAAGAAGATCGCCAGCGACAACACCAGGCCGGCCGCCGGCCCCACCTGCATCCACAGTCCGAAGCCCCAGCCGCGGAACAGCGTGATGCAGATGACGGTCTGCATCAGGTAGTTGGTGAGCGGCATCCGGCCGGCGGCCTCGAACGGCACGAGCCATCGCCGCCCGGCGGCGGTCTGCGCCAGCCGCACGATCACGGCCACGTAGAAGATCATCAGCGCCAGCCGGGACAGCGCGTAGCACAGCCCGCCCAGCGTCTTGATCAGCGACGGCCCGGGCGCTCGGTTGAGCTCAAAGATCACCGTGAAGGCGGCGCCGCACGCGATGCCGACGGCGAGCGACCACCACGTCAGGCGGCGCAGCTGCGGCATCAGCTCGGGCACCCGCTGCACCCAGCGCCGGCGGCCGGCAAGCACGCCGATCAGCATGGTCAGCGCCAGCGTCACGGCCCAGCCGAAGGTGCCCCAGAGGCTCCACAGGTCCAGGTAGTCGTAGGCCATCACGCGCAGGTTCTCCCGCACCGTGTCGGCGAAGCTGCCCTGCCCGTAGGCCAGGTTGTTGCTGGCCTCCAGGGCCTGAGCCTCCTTCACGCGCCGCGCCGTGAACTCCGCGCCGACCACCGCCACCCGCAGCAGGCTGGCGGCCACCGGGTACATCAGGCAGGCGCCGATCAGCCAGGCGATCCCGCGGTCGGAGACCCGCCGCAGCCCGAGCAGCAGCACGATGCCCAGCAGCGCGTACTGGTGCAGCACGTCGCCGGTCCACAGCAGGCAGGCGTGGGCGAGCCCGATCGCCAGCAGCACGAGCAGCCGGCGCAGGTACATCGCAGGCGCGGCGACCGGATCGCGGTCCAGCATGCGCTGGAACTGGATCGTGAAGCCGATGCCGAACAGCAGCGAGAACATGCTGTTGAACTTGCCCGAGAACAGCAGGTCGCGCAGTTGCTCGGCGGCCTGGTCGGCGGCGCCCGGCCACAGGTGCGAGCCGTCGGCCTCGGCGAAGAACGACGTGCCGAAGCCGGGCATGTTCATGATCAGGATGCCCATCAGCGCGAAGCCGCGCAGGATGTCCAGCGTGGGCAGCCGCTCGCCGTGAGGCAGGGGCTCGGCGTGGACGGGGGGCATCGGGAGGTAGCTGGGGCTCGCGGGGCGCCGCGGTCATCGTAGTGGAGAGCGCTCCCAGGGTCCACTCGCGGCCAGGCGGGTGGCGCCGCCGCACACCCCGCAAGGCCGTGGCGCATCCGGCCCGCCTGCAGCGCCAGCGGGAGGCGATGGCGTGGCTGCAGCGCGCGGAGCGCGACTTCGCCCAGCTCGGAGCCCCGCCGCCACACCAGGCCGCGCTGGTGCCGCTCGGGGCCGGACCGGGGTCGGCGCGGCCCGGGGAGCCGCCAATGCCCGGCTCACGCCGAACGTGAGGAGAGGCGCTGCATCCACGCCCCGGCGGCCGCCAGCACCAGGCCCACGGCCGCCCCGGCGGCGATGTCGATGACCAGTCCGAGGGCCCAGTGCGGTGCCTGGAAGTGCACGAGGTGCGTGAAGATGCCGCCGGCCACCGCCAGCATGGCCACCATGCCGATCGGCCCCAGCGCGCCCAGGATGCGCGGTGCCGCGCGAACGATCCACCGGCCCGTCGCCTGCCGCGCGGGCAGGGGCGAGCGGGCCAGGGTCAGGCCCACGTCGTCCAGCCGCACCAGCGCGGCGATGAGCCCGTAGATGCCCACGGTCATCACCACGCTCATGGCGACGAGCACGACCAGCTTCTGCTCGAAGGGCGCCTGCGCGGCGACGGTGAGCGAGATGACCAGGATCTCCAGGCTCAGCACGATGTCCGTGACGATGGCGCCGCGGATGCGCTGCTCGTCGGTGAGCGGGGCCTCCTGCGGGCCGCGGTGCCAGCCCAGGCACTCCAGCACCGCCTTGCCGCCTTCGTAGGCCAGGTACAGGCCGCCGGCGACCAGCGCCAGCTGGATGCCCAGCGGGAACAACGCGTCGACCGCCAGCACCAGCGCGATCAGCCACAGCTTGTTCAGCGCGCTGGCCCGGAAGATGCGCCAGATGGCCGGCAGTTCCTGGGCCGGCGACACGCCGGTCATCTTCGACGCACCGACGGCGAGGTCGTCGGCGGCGATGCCCGCGGTCTTGGCGGCGGCCCGGCCGGTCATCAGGGCCACGTCGTCGGCCGCGGCGGCGAGCTTCAGCCCCTGGGCGGCCACGTCGTCGGCTGCGGCCGCGGCGAGCTTGGCCACGTTGCGGAGGACGGCGAAGAAGGCGGAGGTCGGCATGGTGGCGCCGATCATGCCGCACATGGAGGCGGCATCAGCGGCGATCAGTCGCGGCGGCGCCGCGCGGCCGCACCGATCGCCGCCAGCCCCAGCGCCAGCATCGCGTAGCTGGAAGGCTCGGGAACGGGCGAAGGGCCGAAGGTCATGTGCAGATCGGACACGTTGCTGGTGCCGAACCACGCCACGTCCATCAGCGAATTCGCATCGTAGAAGCGGGCCGTGGTGTCCAGCAGCAGGAACATCGACGACTGGCCGGGCGCGATGCCGGAGGGCGCGCCAACCGGGTTGGTGCGCAGGAAGCTGAAGTTGACGTACGACTCCAGCGGCGAATCGAAGCGGTACGCCTGCACCGGCGATACGTCGCCCACGCCGTCGATGCGCCAGTTGGCGTCGAATTCCGGGGCGTGGAACTCGCCAAGGCGGAAGAAGGCGATCTCGCCACTGGAACTCGCGTCGTTCATCACGCGCCAGTAGAAGTCCAGCGTGCCGTCCAGGTCGGAGCGCACCACCCTCGACTGGATCTGGCCGGTGACCAGGCCGGTGGGCGTGCTCATGGTGAAGGCCTGCAGCCTGTCCTCGATCACGAAGCCCGCCAGCTGCGGCTGCGCGGCCACGCTCGTGCCCGGCAGCGGGGCGACTTCGCCGGGTGCGAGAACTACGGCCTGCGCGACTTGGGCGCTGAGCAGGACCGTCAAGGCCAGGGTGGAACGGAGCTGGGCGGAATCGAGCATCGGGGTCTCCTCGGGGTGGCAGATGACGAGCCCGAGCATAGGAAGGCCCCGAGCGCCGGGGCATCCCCTTGAGGAGTGCTCTCCCGGCCTGGACGACGCCCCCCGGGCCGCATCGGCTCCCCCAACGAGAGGAAGGGCCGGGGTCAGGGCCGGCCAATGGCTTGCACGATCGGCTCCCGTCGGGGTGAGCCCGCACGGCCCCAAGCCGTGCTCCGTGCCTCGATCACCCCGTGTGCAGCCTGTCGGCGTGTGCCCTCCGCCGCGGGACCGTGGAACCTGATTCGGGGGCCGGCACCGCCGCCGTCCATGACGGGGCGACACCGCACAGCGCGCGGCCCAGGCCCGCATCCCGGTCACTGGGCGTGCGTCGCCATGCTGCAGCCAGCCGGCGCCGACGCGCGGCATGGGTGCCATGCCAGCTGCCGCCAGTTCGCCAGCTGCGCGGCCGTGGCGGGAAAGTGCCGGCCGTACAGGCGCGGCCCCCAGCGGTGCATCTGGACGGAGATGCGCGCCGCCTCGGCATGGCCGCCGTCGGCCAGCCGGGCCAGCATCTCATAGCTCTGCACCCAGTGATTCGTCTCGAAGGCCGCCATCGCAGCAGCAAAGTACGCTGCCGCGCCGCCGTTCCGGACACCTCCGCGAGCCCGATGTCCGCATGGCCGGCCCGGGGCGCTGTTCCGCCCGGGCAGCCGATCGCGTGGCGCCGCCGAGGACCTTCCTGACCACTGGCGCATTCGGCCCGGCTCGCGCATCCTTCGGGCCGACAACAGCCCATGCCGGACCACCTGCCCCGCCCGCGATGAGCCTCGCCGACCTGAACGCCGACGACTGGCCCGCGCTGAGCGCGCTGCTCGACGAGGCGCTGGCGCTGCCGCAGGCCGAGCGCGACGCCTTCGTGGATGCGCTCGGCACGGAGCACGCCGCGCGGCGCGAGACGCTGCGCGCGCTGCTGGCGCACGCGGCGCGCGTGGAGACCGGCGACTTCCTCGGTGCGCTGCCGGCCATCGCGCTGCGGGAGGGCCATGATGCCCTTGCGCAGCCTGCGCCCGGCGCCGAGGTCGGCCCGTACCGGCTGATCGAGGAACTCGGCATCGGCGGCATGGGCGCGGTCTGGCTGGCCGAGCGCGCCGACGGCAGCCTCAGGCGCAAGGTGGCGCTGAAGCTGCCGCGCGTGAGCTGGGACCCGTCGTTCGCGCAGCGCAGCCTGCGCGAACGCGACATCCTGGCCGCGCTGGAACACCCGCACATCGCCCGCCTGTACGACGCCGGAGTCGATGCGCTGGGCCGGCCCGTCCTGGCCATGGAGTACGTGCCCGGGCAGCCGATCGACGCCTGGTGCGACGCGCGCCGGCTGCCGCTGGCCGCGCGGGTGGAACTGCTGCGCCAGGTGGCCGACGCGGTGGCCTACGCGCACCGCCAGCTGGTGGTGCACCGGGACCTCAAGCCGTCCAACATCCTCGTCACAGACGACGGGCAGGTGCGGCTGCTGGACTTCGGCATCGCCCGGCTGCTGGGCACCGAGGGTGGGCCGGCCGCCGAGCAAACGCTGGCGGCGCCGGCCTTCACCGTCAACTACGCCAGCCCCGAGCAGTTGCAAGGGCAGCCGCTCGCCACCGCCACCGACATCTATTCGCTGGGCGTGGTGGCGCACGAACTGCTGTGCGGCACGCGCCCCTTCGACCACCTGCCCGAGCGCGGCGCGGCGCGCGTGCAGGCCATCCTCGCCGCCGACGTGGCGCCGCCCAGCCGCCGCCTGCCCGGGGCCGCGGCCGCCGCCGCCCGCGCCAGCACGCCGGCCGCGCTGCAGCGCGCGCTGCGCGGCGACCTCGACGCCATCCTGCTGCGCGCCCTGGCGCGCCAGCCCGCGCAGCGCTACCCGTCGGCCGAGGCGCTGGCCGACGACCTGCTGCGCTGGCGCGACGGCCGCCCCGTGTCGGCGCAGCGGCCGCACGCCGGCTACCTGCTGGGCAAGTTCGTTCGCCGCCACCGGCTGGCCGTGGGCGCCGGCACCGCCGCGCTGCTGGCGCTGGTGCTCACCACCGGGGTGGCGCTGGTGCAGGGCCAGCAGGCGCGCGAGCAGGCGCAGCGCGCGCAGGCCTCGCGCGACTTCCTGGCCGGCCTGTTCGAGCGCGCCGACCCCGACCTGCGCGCCGGGCGCGACGCCACGATGCGCGAGCAGCTGGAGCCGGCGGAGCGCGAGGCGGAGCGCCTGCCGCCCGAGCAGCGCCGCGAGGTGCTGGCCACCGTGGCCGGGCTGTGGGAGAAGCTCGGCGACCGCGGGCGTGCCGCGCAGGTGCAGGCGCGGCTGTCCGAGCTTTGGGAGGCCGAGCAGGCACGCCGGCCCACGCCCGCCGGCGCTGCCGCGCTGGTGCAGTCGCGGCTGCACGAGGCGCGCATGGCGGTGCTGATGGAACAGCTCGGCGCGGCCGAGCGCCACCTGCGCGCGGCCGATCAGGCCGCGCCCCGTGCCGGCTGGCCGCCGGCCGTGCGCGCGCTGGCCGATCTGCAGTGGGGCTCCTTCGAGCTCTACGGCGGCCGACCGTCGTCGGCGGAGGGGCACTTCAGCGCCGCTCTGGAGCGCTCGCGTGCGCTGCGCGACCCGCAGGCCGAGGCGCAGGCGCTCGCCGGCCTGCAGCGCGCGCAGGTCGCCCTGCGCCGGCCGGCCGAGGCCCTGGCCGCCCAGCGGGCGCTGGCCGGGCTCGTGGCGCAGGACCTGCTGCGGCAGCCGCAGGCGCGCCAGGACGCGCTGTTCCAGATGGCGACCACCCTGTTCCAGCTGGGTCGTTATGCCGAGGGCTGGCCGCTGGCCGAGCAGATGGCCGCCGGCGCCGATGCCCTGTACGGCCCGGCGCTGCGCGGGCAGCTGCGCACCCGGCTGCTGTGGCTGAAGTACGGCCTGCAGCTTGGCCGCGACGAGGCGATCAGCGCCTGGCTGCGTGTGCACGAGCCGGGCGCGGCGCAGCTGGCCGAGCTGCAGGCCGGCTACCCGGACTCCGAGCTGGTCGACTGGCACAGGCTCAGCGCGCGGGTGTGGGCCGGGGCGGGCGACGCCGGGCGTGCCGACGCCGAGTTGCAGCAGGCGCGGCGGCAGGCCCGGCGCCTGCCGACCGCGGCCCGGCAGGCCTGGCACGCGCCCATCGAGATCGCCGCCGCCTACGCGGCGCTTTCGCTGGGGCAGCCGTCGCGCGCGCTGCCGCTGCTCGATCCGCTGTCGCAGGGTCCCGAGGCGCCTTCGCCGGCCGTGCGGCCCTACGTCGGCCTGGCCCGTGGCGTGACGCTGGCCCGCCTGCAGCGCCAGCCGGAGGCGATGGAGTGGCTGCAGCACGCGGAACGCGACTTCGCCGCGCTCGGCGAGCCGCCGCCGCCCCAGGCCGCGCTGGTGCAGCTGAACATCGTGCTGCTGGCGCTTCAGGAGCGCGGGCAGGACGTCGCCGCGCTCACGCGCCGGCTCGACGCCGCGGCGCAGTTGCTGCCCGTGGCCTACGGGCCCGATCACCCCGCCGTGCGGCTGGTGCAGGCGCTGTCCGGCGCGGCCAGGGATGCCGGCGCCCCGGCCAACGGAAGTTCCGCAGCGGCGCTCCGGCAGGTGGCCGGCGCGCATCGTCATCAACTCTTCTTCTAGGAGGTACACATGTACGTTTCGTTGGACAAGGTGGGATCGGTACGGTTCGTGTACGGCGGGGGCTTGCACGACCTCACGGTCAAGGTCGAGGGCGTGGGCGCAGGTGACGAACAGCTCTATGGCAGCGGCCTCCATCTCGTCGTGCAGAGGGCCGATCCCTCGGCACCCGGCGGCGACCTCGTGCTCCGCTTCACCACGCTACGGGGCGACGATCCCGCCTGGGGCGCCCTGGCCGCGGCGCTGGAGGACGCGCTGAAGCGCCTGAAGGCGAAGGGCATCGACGACCACGGGATCGAGATCCGGCTGCCGCAGGAAGCGTGCGGCGGCTATCCCGACCCCGGCACCGATGGCCGCAGCCCCGGGGGCGGCGGCGGGCCGGGCGTGGTCTGAGCGGCGCCGACGCCGCCGCGCCGCAGAAGGCTCGGGCACCACCGGATCGGAGGGATCCGCTCGGCGGGCAACGGCCCGGCCCGATCGCGCGAGACGGGCCTGCCTGCGGCAGCCTTGAGCCAACGCAAGCCGGCGCCGTGCCCGACGCGCTGGAATGCGCATCGGATCGTCATGGAGTGACGCGGAGCCCAGGATGCACCATCGAGGATCGCGCGCCACGGGTGGTGCGGGGCTGCAGCGCATGTCGGCAGAGCCGGCGCGCGGGGTTGGCCGCGAGGTTCTGCTCGTCGCGGCCGCGGTGACGGCGCTCACCATCGGCTTGCTGTGCTACGTCGCCTGGCGCGCGCCGGGCACGGCGCAGTGGCTGCCGGCCGCAGCCGGCCTCGGCGCGGCGGCCGGTGGCGGTGTGCCGGGCCTGCTGCGCGGCTGGCTGCCCAGCTTCGTGCATCCGTTCGCCTTCGCGCTGCTCACGGCGGCCGCTGCGCCGTCTGCGCGCCAGCGGTTGCCGATCGTCGGCCCCTGCGGTGGCTGGTGGCTGGTCGGCATCGCCTTCGAGGCGATGCAGCACCCGGTGCTGGCGGCGGCAATGGCGGATCTCCTGTCGGCGTGGACGGCCGCGCTGCCCGGACTCGGCCTGTTCGCGCGGCCTCTGCTGCGCTTCGCCACCGCGGGTCGCTTCGACGTCGGCGACCTGGCCGCGACCACGGTAGGCGCGCTGGCCGCGGCGCTGCTGCTGCTGGCCGTCGATCTTCGTTCCCGGCGGGCGCATGAACAGCCCTAGCGCGACCCTGCGGGCACTGGCGCGCCCTGCGCTGCGCGCGCTCATCGCCATCGCCGGCGTGCTGTCGATCATCGGCAGCGGCGGCGGCGCCTTCTTTCCCGATTTCGACCTCGGCGGCTGCTGCCTGGTGCCGTCGGTCAGCATCGAGCCCGCAACGCGCATCGTCGCGGTCGGCGAGCGCGTCACCTTCGAGGCGCGGCCCATCTTCGCCACCGCGCCCGTGCGCTACCGCTGGCGCCGCAACGGCGTCGACATTCCCGGCGCCACGGGCCTGAGCTACACGCTGGAGGGCGCGAACCTCGCCGACGACGGGGCCGGGTTCAGCGTCGTCGTCGAGGCGGCCAACGGCAGTGCTTCGGCCGAGGCCTCGCTGCTGGTGTCGGCGGGGCCGCCGGTGGTGTTCGAAGACACCGACTTCGTGCCCGACGCCTGGACGGTGACCACCGTCGCCACGCCACCGACAGGCGGGCCGACGCTCGCCGTCGCGCAGGCGCTCACCGGCGGCGACCCGGCGGCATACCGATCGCTGCGCTACGAGATGACCGCCGGCCCGAGCATGCTGGAGGCCTTCCACGCCACCCCAGCGGCCCTCTACGACCCGGGCGCGCAGGGGGCGATCTACGCCATCGACTTCCGGGCCAGCTGCATCAAGACCGGCGGCGCCGAGGTCGACCTGGCGCTGCTGCTCGAGCAGGGCGGCCGCCGCTACGTTGCCACGACCTGGGTCTGCTCGATCGTGTGGACGCAGCCCTTCGGCTCGCGCCCGCTTCGCGCCGTGGATTTCCGGCGCGTCGACGGGCCGCCGTGCACGGCGACGGAGGCGTGCCCCGACTTCGGCCCCGGCGGCGCACCGCTGCGCCTGGGTCTGTTCACCGCAGCGTCGTCGTTCGCCGGCGCGCCGGCGGCCACGCTGACGCAGGGTGTGGACAACTGGCGGGTGGCGGTCTGGCGGCGCTGAGCGACGCTGAGGGGCGCCGCGCCGGCGTGCCTCACACTGCGCGTCCGGCACCGCGCGGAAGGAGAACCTCATGCCCGAGCCTCTGGCACCAGGCGTCTACGTCGAGGAGGCTCCGTTCCGCGTCGATTCGATCGAAGGCGTCGGCACCAGCACCGCGGGCTTCGTCGGGCCCTGCCGCTACGGCCCGGTGACGCAGACGCCCGGGATCGTCACCGGCATCGCCGAATTCGAGAGGCTGCACGGCGACGGCCGCGCGCTGTCGTTCGGCGGCGGCGCCCGTGACCGCACCAACTACCTCTGGTTCGCGGCGCGCGCGTTCTTCGACGAAGGCGGCCAGCGGCTCTGCATCGGGCGGCTGTTCAGGCGCAACGACGACGACGCGGGCAGCCCCAGGCCCTACGTGCCACCGCCGGCCACGTTCGCCGACGAGGCCGCCTACGACGGTGCGGCGCTGGTGAACGGCCGCTGCAACGACGGCCACGCCCGCGCCAGCGTGCCCGGTGCGGGGGGGCGCGACACCGGGCTGCTGGTGCGTGCGCGCTACCCGGGCGCCGCGGGCAACCTGCGCGTGCAGCTGGCCTTCTTCGTGGGGCCGAACGTGCTGTCGGGCAGCGGCACCGGGCCGCGCGTGGCCGATCTGGCCCACGGAGACGTGGTGCTGCTGGACACCTTCGCCGCCGAGCCGGCCTCCGGCCAGTTGCACGCCGCGGCCTTCGACGCCGCAGCGCAGGCCTGGTCCTTCACGCCCTTGGGTGGCGGCCCTGCGGTGCCGCTGTCCGCGCTGCGTCCAGACGGCGCCCCGCCTGCACGTCGCGACCGCCTGCGCATCGTGTCGATGGCGGTGACGGTGGCGCCCATGGACGCCTCCCGGCCGCCCGAGGTCTGGCCGGGGCTGTCCCCCAACCCCACCCACACGCACACGCCCTCGGGCCGGCCCGACAGCCTCTTCTCGGTGTTCCAGCCGCTGGCCGCCGACGCGCCGCAGGCAGGCCTGCCGGCCATCGAGATCCTGCCGGGCGCCGCGCTCACCAGCGGCGCCGCGCTCGTGACCCTGCTCGAAGCGGCCGACGCCGCGCGCCTGGGCGCCCCGGCGGCGCCCGCCAACCCGGGCGACCCCGACCCGCGCAACCCCGCCAACACGCTGGCGCGGGCGCTGCGCGACCCCGATGCCGCCCATGCGCGGCTCGCGATGGAGGTCCACCTTTCCGGCGGCAACGATGGCCTGGCGCCCGTGGCCATCGACTACATCGGCCGCGCCGACTCCGCGGGTTCGTGCAAGACCGGCCTGCGCCGCTTCGAGGACGTGGACGACATCGCCCTCGTCGCCGCCCCCGGCTCGACCTTCGGGTACGAGGCCGATGCGGCCGGCGGCCAGGCCATCCTCGACGCCGTGATCAGCCACTGCCGGGCCCTGCACTACCGCTTCGCCGTTCTCGACGCCGGCAACAACCAGAGCATCGCGCAGGTGCAAGACCTGCGCGCGCGCCACGACAGCACCCATGCGGCCCTCTACCATCCCTGGGTGATGGGGCTCGACCCCTTCACTCGCCAGCCGATCGCCCTGCCGCCCTCGGGCTTCGTCGCCGGCATCTACGCCCGCACCGACATCGAGCGCGGCGTGTGGAGGGCGCCGGCCAACGAGGTGGTGCGCAGCGCGCTGGGCTTCGAGTCGATGCTCAACCGGGCGCAGCAGGAGGTTCTGAATCCCCAGGGCATCAACTGCTTCCGCTTCTTCGAGGGGCGCGGCCGGCGGCTGTGGGGCGCGCGCACGATCAGCGCCGACCCCGAGTGGAAGTACGTCAACGTCCGCCGCTACGTCTCCTACCTCGAGCACTCCATCGGCAAGGGCACGCAGTGGGTTGTGTTCGAGCCCAACGGCGAGCCCCTGTGGGCCCACGTGCGCCGCACGATCGGGGACTTCCTGTTCCGGGAGTGGCAGTCGGGCGCGCTGCAGGGCGACAGGCCCGGCAAGGCGTACTTCGTGCACTGCGACCGCTCGACCATGACGCAGGACGACCTCGACAAGGGCCGCCTCGTCGGCCTCGTCGGCGTGGCGCCGCTGAAGCCCGCCGAGTTCGTCGTCTTCCGCATCGGCCAGTGGACGGCGGACGGCAGGCCCTGAGCCCTGCCCCGCGTGCCCAGGCGCCACACTCCCGGGTCACGCACACCCTCCGGAGCAGCCGTGAAACCGCCCGTTGCCGCCGAATCGAAGCTCGCCGCCCCGGTGCAGGGCAGCGTCATTGCCATCGAGATCCAGTCCGGCCAGTCGGTCGCCGCCGGAGCGGTGCTGCTGCTGCTGGAGTCGATG
>JBKDQY010000098.1:0-13335 GCA_046341655.1 Betaproteobacteria bacterium
CGTGGCCTACATGCCCTACAAGCTGGGCGTGCACCGCTACGTGGCCGACCTGATGACCGAGCGCGTGGTGGGCTACCGGCGGCCGCTGTTCTGGCTGAACTGGTACCACCTGGTCGACGTGCTGCCGGGCGGCGACAGCCCCGCCTGAGCATGCCGACGCTGCAGCGCCGACCGCTGCTGCAGGGCGGCCTGGCCGCTGCCATGGCGCCCTGGGTGGCACCGGCCGCAGGCGCGGCGGCGCGCACCGGCCCGAAGCTGCTGCGCATGGCGCTGCCCACGGCCGAGGCCGGCTTCGACCCGCCGCGCGTGGGCGACTCCAGCTCCTTCGCCGTGCTCGGCGCCATCTTCGAGGCGCCGCTCACCTTCGACTACCTGGCGCGGCCGGCCCTGCTGCGGCCCAACACCGCCGCGGCGCTGCCCGAGGTGAGCGCCGACCACACGCGCATCGTCGTCACGCTCAGGCCCGGCATCCTCTTCGCCGACGACCCGGTCTTCGGAGGCAAGCCGCGCGAGCTGGTGGCGCAGGACTACGTCTACAGCGTCAAGCGCTTCTACGACCCCGCCATCACCACCGAGCGGCTGTTCATCTTCGAGAACGCCAAGTTGCCGGGGCTGTCGGAGCTGCGCAAGACCGCGATCGCCGGCAAGACGCCGTTCCCGTACGACTTGGAGGTGCCCGGCATCCGCGCGCTCGACCGCTACCGCTTCGAGATCCGCCTGGGCGAGCCCGACCCGCGCTTCGTGCTGAACCTGGCCGCGCCGGCCACCTTCGGCGCCGTCGCGCGCGAGGTGGTGGAGCGCTACGCCGCCGACCCCATGGCCCACCCGGTGGGCACGGGCCCCTTCCGGCTGGCGCAATGGCGACGCAGTTCGCTGATCGTGCTGGAGCGCAACCCGCGCTTTCGCGGCGTTCGCTTCGAGGGCACGCCCGCGCCGGGCGATGCCGAAGGCGCGGCCGTGGCCGGGCACTTGCGCGGCAAGACGCTGCCGCTGCTGGACCGCATCGAGCTGCCCGTGATCGTGGAAGACCAGCCGCGCTGGCTAGCCTTCGAGGGCGGCGCGCTCGACGCCGTGGTGGTGCCCAGCCCTTTCGCGCCGCGCGTGGTGCCGGGCGGCCGGCTCGCGCCCTACCTGGCGCAGCAGGGCGTGCAGCTGTCGCGCAGCGTGATGTCGGGCGTGACCTTCAGCTTCTTCAACTGCGAAGACCCCGTGGTCGGCGGCACCACGCCGGCCCAGGTGGCGCTGCGCCGCGCCATCGGCCTGGCCTGCGACAACCCCGCGCTGCTGGAGCACGGCTTCCTGGGCCAGGGCGTGGTGGCGCAGAGCATGGTCGCGCCCTTCAACACCGGCTACGACCCGGCGCTGGTCTCCGAGGTCGGCCGCCCCGCGCCGGCCCGCGCCCGGGCGCTGCTCGACCTGTACGGCTTCGTCGACCGCAACGGCGACGGCTGGCGCGAGAGGCCCGACGGCTCGCCCCTGGCCATCGAACTCGCCGCCACGGCCGACCAGCGCTCGCGGCTGCTGGCCGAGGTCTGGCAGCGGCGCATGGGCGACATCGGCCTGCGCTTCAGCTTCGCGTTCATGCCGTTCCCGGAGCTCATCCGCCGCACCTTGGCCGGCAGCCTGCAGATGAGCGCGATGAGCTGGAACAACGGCCCCGACGGCGACTTCTACCTGAGCCTGGCCTACGGCCCCAACGCGGGCCAGAACAACGACGCCCGCTTCCGGCTGCCGGCCTACGACGCGCTGTACCGCCGCCAGCGCGCCCTGCCCGACGGCCCCGAGCGCTGGGCCGTCATGGCCGAGGCGCAGCGCATGATGCTGGCCTACATGCCCTACCTGCCGCACCTGCACCAGGTGCTCAACGACGTCAGCCGCCCCTGGGTGCGGGGCTGGCTGCGGCACCCGGTGCAGGAGCTGCGGTTCCTGCACGCCGACATCGAAGGGGATCCCGTGTGACGACGACTGCGCTGCCCGTTCCCCGACTCACCCGCTACCGCGCGTGGCTGGCCGCCGAGCATGGCCTGCGCTTTGCCGACTACGAATCGCTTTGGCGCTGGAGCACCACCGAGCTCGACGCCTTCTGGGGCTCGCTGTGGCGATGGTTCGAAATCGAGTCGCCCACTCCCCCGGCACCCGGCTCGGCCGTGCTGGCCGACGCGCGCATGCCCGGCGCGGTGTGGTTCCCGGGCGTGCAGCTGAACTTCGCGCGCCAGGTGCTGCGCCACGGCCCGGCGGCGCACGCGGCCGGCCACCCGGCCGTGGTGTGGCAGACCGAGCGCATGTCCGAGGCCGGGGCGGCGCCGGCCGAGCTGCCCTGGCCCGAGCTGCAGCGCCGCGTGGCGGTGTTCGCCACCCGGCTGCGCGCAGCCGGCGTGCAGCGCGGCGACCGCGTCTGCGCCATCCTGCCCAACCGGCCCGAGGCCATCGTGGCCTTCCTGGCCTGCGCCAGCCTGGGCGCCATCTGGAGCATCTGCAGCCCCGACATGGGCCCGGTGGCCGTTCTCGACCGCTTCCGCCAGATCGAGCCCGTGGTGCTGGTGGCCGTGGACGGCCAGGTCTGGGGCGGCGTGGCGAGCGACCGCCGCGCCGTGCTGCACGAGGTGCTGGCCGGGCTGCCCAGCGTGCGCCACCTCGTCTTCCAGGCCGACGTCGACCCCGGCGCCGACGCCGCGGAGTTCGCGGCGCCGCACCGCCGCGCGCACCGCTTCGCCGACTGGACCGCGGGCGAGCCGCCCGCCGGCTGGGCGCCCGAGTGGCTGCCCTTCGACCACCCGCTGTGGATCGTCTACAGCAGCGGCACCACCGGCCTGCCCAAGCCCATCGTGCACGGCCACGGCGGCGTGATGCTAGAGATGATGAAGGGCGGCGCGCTGCACAACGACGTCGCGCCCAGCATCGACTTCGGCGAGCGCTTCCACTGGTTCAGCAGCACCGGCTGGATCATGTGGAACGCGCAGGTCGGCGCGCTGCTGGGCGGCACCACCGCCTGCCTGTACGACGGCAACCCGGGCGGCCCTGTGGCGGGCAGCGGCCGGCCCGCGGACTGGGGCACGCTGTGGCGCTTCGCCGCGGCGGCCGGCGTCACCTGGTTCGGCGCCGGCGCGGCCTTCTACGCCAGCTGCCTGAAGGCCGGCGTGGTGCCGCAGCGCGAGGCCGACCTGTCGCGCCTGCGCGCCGTGGGCAGCACCGGCAGCCCGCTGTCGGACGAGGCCTACGCCTGGCTGTGGGAACACATGCCGCGGCCCGGCGGGCAGCGCATGTGGATCAACCCCATCAGCGGCGGCACCGACTTCGCCGGCGCGTTCGTCGCCGGCAACCGCGAGCTGCCGGTGCACCAGGGCGAGATGCAGTGCCGCAGCCTGGGTGCCGCGGTCGAGGCCTGGAGCGAGGACGGCCGGCCGCTGCTGGGCGAGGTGGGCGAGCTGGTGTGCACGAAGCCGATCCCGTCGATGCCGCTGTACTTCTGGGGTGACGAAGGTGGCCGCCGCTACCACGACAGCTACTTCGACATGTTCCCAGGCCAACCCGGAAGACCTGCGGTCTGGCGCCACGGCGACTGGATCCGCCTCGTGCCGCACCCGGAAGACGGTGCCGTGGGCGCGGTGATCTACGGCCGCAGCGACGCCACCATCAACCGCCACGGCATCCGCATGGGCACGTCCGAGCTGTACCGCGCCGTGGAGGCCGAGCCCGAGGTGCTGGACAGCCTGGTGGTGGACCTGGAGTTCCTGGGCCGCGAGAGCTGGATGCCCCTGTTCGTGGTGCTGCGCGAGGGCCTGCTGCTCGACGAGGCGCTCACCGCGCGGCTGAAGGGCGCCATCCGCACGGCGCTGTCGGCGCGCCACGTGCCCAACGAGATCGTGCAGGTGGCGGCCATCCCGCGCACGCTGTCGGGCAAGAAGATGGAGCTGCCGGTGAAGAAGCTGCTTCTCGGCGCCGACCCGGCGAAGGTGATGAACCGCGACGCCATGGCCAACGCCGACTGCCTGGCCTGGTTCGTGGCCTACGCCGGGCGGCTGGGCGCGGCGGGCGCGCCCGCGGCCGGCGTCATTCCTTCGTCTGCGACACGATCGTGACGCGGCGGTTCTCGGGGGCCGCGGGCTCGCCGGGCTTCATCAGCGCGCTCGAGCCCCTGCCGACGGCGTTGATGCGGTCGGTGGCCAGGCCGTGCGTGGCGGTGAGGTAGTCGCGCACGCTCTCGGCCCGCGCCTGGCTCAGGCGCAGGTTCAGCTCCTCGCTGCCGCGCGGGTCGGCGTGGCCCTCGATGGTGAACTTCACGCTGGCGAGCTTCTCGCTCTTCATGGCGGCGGCCAGCACGTCCAGCGCCTTGCGGGCGTCGGGCGTGAGGTCGGCCTTGCCGGTGACGAAGGTGACCAGGATCGAGGCCTTGGCCGTCTGCGGCGCCGCCGCGCCGGCAGTGGCGGCCGCGGCCACGCCGGGCCGCCAGCTGCGCGTGCGCACCGGCGGCGTCAACGCGTCCACCAGGGTCTGCTCGCTGACCTGGCTTTCCTTGAGCACCTTCTCCTTCTCGGGCTCGGCGCCCTGCGCGAAGGCGCTGCCGCAGGCCAGCGCGGCAGCGACGACGAGGGCGGACAACAGCGTGGGGCGGGTGGTGAGGTTCATGATGTGTCTCGCGGCAAATGGGATGCAAGGGCGGCGGGAGCGCTTCCGGGATGCTACGCCGCCTGCTTTGCGGCGTGGCCGGGCCCGGCGCCCCCGTTCGGGTGTTCAGGCGGCCTTCTGCGGCCGGGCCAGGGTCTTCAGGGCAAAGCGACCGTCGCTCTGGAACAGCCAGGCCTCGATCACGCCCTGCGTCTGCAGCTGCTGGCGGACCTGCGGGCTCAGGCCGACGGGGGCAGGCAGGCGCTCGACGCTGGCGAGGGCGCGCTGCGTCATCTCGGGCTGCCCGGGGTTGTCGCGGAAGACCTCGGCCTTCCAGCGGCCCTGCTCGTCGAGCCGGACGCGCAGCACCACCACGGCGCGCAGCAGGGCCTGCGGCCGCTCGTCGTGCACGTCGGCGGCGCTGTGCAGGTAGACGGTGCGCGCGAAGTCACGCAGGACGGCATCCTGGCCCTGCGCCTGGGCCGCGCCCAGGGTGGCCAGCGTCAGGGCCGCGGCGGCGGCCAGGCGGGCCAGGGCGGCAGCGGGGCGGAAGGTCGTGCGGTTCATGGTGGGCTCCTCGGGGTTCGGGGCTGGGGCCTGGCGGGTGTCGCCCGGCATGGACTGGATTACGGCCCCGGCGCGCCGGGCTGAACAGGACACCGAGGTATAGGGTCGCGGTCGGCCGGCCCGCGCGGCGTCGCGCCGCCTCCTTCGGCGCGGGGAGCGCGCCTTCCGGAGGCCGCCGCGATGCGGCATCCTTCACACCATGAGCACATCCGCCCACCCCCACGGCTCGCTGCTGCTGGCCGACGACCACGGCCTCGTCCGCCACGGCCTGCAGCTGCTGCTGGCCGACGTGCTGCCGCAGCTGCGCGTGCAGCTGGCCAGCTCGCTGGCCGAGACGCTGCAGGCCCTGTCCACCGCCGGCCGCTTCGACCTCGTGCTGCTCGACCTGACGCTGTCCGACGTGCACGGCCTGGCGGGCCTGCGCCGGCTGCGCGAGGAGTACCCGTACGTGCCGGTGGTCATCCTCAGCGCGCAGGACGACCGCGACACCGTGCTGGCCGCGCTCGATGCCGGCGCGATGGGTTTCATCAGCAAGGCTGCCGCGCCCAGCGAGCTGAAGGAGGCGCTCACCCGCGTGCTGGTGGAGCACCGGATCCACCTGCCGCAGAGCGTCAGCGGCGGCATGGCCGCCGTGCCCGAGGCCGGCGGCCGCGAGCTCAGCGAACTGGCCGCGCTCGGCCTGACCGAGCGGCAGATCGAGGTGCTGGGCTACGTCGTGCAGGGCCTGCGCAACAAGGAGATCGCGCGGCTGCTCGACCGTTCGGAGGTCGTGGTCAAGAAGCACGTCACCGCGACGCTGCAGGCCCTGGGCGCGCCCAACCGCACCAAGCTGCTGGTGCTGCTGTCGCAGCGCGGCTATCGCGTGCCGTCGATGCGGGCGGCCTCCGTCGGCGGGGACGGCGCGCAGGCCCCCGCGGACGACGGCGACGCATGAAGCCCGCGCGCCGCGCCGAGCCGCCCCGCCCCGGCAGCGCCGCGCACATCGCCGAGCAGCTGCCGCGGCGGCGGCGGCGGCTGGGCCTGGCGCTGGTGGCGCTGGGCGTGCTGGGCCTGGCGGTGCAGAGCTTCACCGAGTGGCTGCTGCCCTACAACCTGGCGCCGCTGGACACCGTGCGCCGGCTCGCCGCGGCACCGCTGCTGACGGCGCAGCAGCTGGCCTGGGGCTGGGCGCTGGCCTGCCTGCTGCTGCTGGCGGCGCTGGCGCAGCCGCGGCGCCCGCCGCTGCTGCTGCCGGCGCTGGCCGGGCTGGCGCTGGGCTCGGTGCACGCGGCCGCCGGCGGCGGGGCGGCCTCGCTGGCGCTGCTGCTGCTGGTGGGCGTGGCCAGCCTGGGCTGGCACGCCGGGCGCGAGGGCGGGCTGTCGCTGCTGCTGGCCACGGCGCTGTCCAGCGCCGCCTGGGAGTGGCTGGTGTCGGACTTCCCCAGCCTGTGGGCGGTGGCACCGATCCTGGTGACGGTGTTCGTCTGGATCGACCTCATGCACATGCGCGTGAACGACCGCCGCCTGTTCGGCGCGCTGGCCGAGCGCGACGCGCTGATCGACAGCCTCGACCAGCGCACCGCCGAGCTCACCGCACTTCAGGGCGCGCGCACGCAGCTGCTGGCCAGCATCAGCCACGACCTGCGCCAGCCGCTGCAGGCCGTGCGCCTGTACTCGGAGGCGCTGCAGGCCGACGACGCCCCCGACCCCGAGGCCCCCGTCGCCCGGGCGCGGCGCAGCGAGCTGCTGCGCCAGCAGATGCGCGCGGCCGACGACGCCACCGCCATGCTCGACCAGTTCAGCGAGTTCAGCGCGCTCGAGCAGGGCGCGCTGCAGTCGTACCCCGAGCCGGTGGAGGTGCGCGACATCCTCGACGCCGTGGCCGCCAGCCTGCAGGCCACGCACACGCCGGCGCAGCTGCGCCTGTCGGTGCACGGGCGCCGGCAATGGGTGTTCGCCGACCGCACGCAGCTGGCGCGGCTGGTGCAGAACCTCGCCGGCAACGCCGTGCGCTACAGCGTGGGCGTGCGCCCGGGCCGCACGGCCCGGGTGGTGCTGGCGGTGCGGCCGCACACCCGCGGTGGCGAGCAGGGGCTGGTCATCGACGTCGTCGACAACGGCCGCGGCATCCCGGCCGACAAGCTCGAGGCGGTGTTCGAGCCCTACGTGCAGCTCGGCGGCGGCGCGGCCGGCGCTTCGCGCGGCGGGCGGGGCCTGGGGCTGACCATCGTGCGCGGCCTGGCGGCGCAGCTGCAGCTGCAGATCGAGCCCATCCGCAGCCGCGTGGGCCGCGGCACGCGGTTCCGGGTCTGGGTGCCGGCGTCTCTGCGGCGCGAGTTGCCGGTGGCTCCCGGCCCGGCCGCCGCGGCACCGGCCGACACCTCGCGGCTCGACGGCTGGCTGCTCGCTTTGCTCGACGACGAGACCGCGCCGCGCACCGCCCTGCGCGCGGCGCTGGAGGGCGCCGGTGCCACCATCGTCGACGCCGGCGCGCTCGACCAGCTCAAGCTGCAGCTCGACGAGGAGCCGCGCTTCCCCGATGCCCTGGTGATCGACCACGACCTGGGCGCCGGCAAGCCCGACGGCGTGGCGTCGCTGCTGGAGCTGCGCGCGGAGTGGGAACTGATGGTGCCGGCGGTGGTGGTCACCGGGCGCGTGGCGGCGCTGGGTTCGATCGCGCTGCCCCGGCGCTGCGCGCTGCTGGCCAAGCCGGTGGCCCTGGCCACGCTGGTGGCCACGCTGCAACGGCTGCGCCCGGCCGCGGCCGGCACCGGCGCCGGGACGGTGGACATTCCCGTGGACGTCGGCGGCCGGTAACGCGACAAATGGCACCCTTGAGGGCGAGGCGCCGGCGCCTATCCGTCGGGATCATTGGGCACACTCGCCGCTGGCGCTTCAATGGCGCCAGGCGGTCGTGCCGGAACCCACCGACCGATCCGTCGCACCCGGCCCGTGGCCGGGCACATCTACCCAGGAGCCGATCATGATGAAGCGAGTGTTGCAGGGCCTGGCCGCCGGCGGTGCCGCGCTGGCGCTGCTGTGCGCCAGCGCAGGGCCGGCGATGGCCGCGGGCTTCGACCTCGTCACCGCGACCGAGGCGCAGCAGGCCGCGCAGGCCGAGCAGACCCTGCCCGCGCCGGTGCGCACGCGCAGCCTGCCCAGGCCCGATGCGCCCGCCATCACGGTGGTGAGCCCGGCGCCGGCGGGCCGGCCCGTGGCGGCGCCGCTGCGCATCGAGGTGGCGTTCCAGCCCGCGGCGGGGGCCCGCATCGTGCCGTCGAGCTTCCGCGTGCTGTACGGGCTGCTGAAGATCGACCTCACCGACCGGCTGCGCCAGCACGCCACCGTCACCGAGAGCGGCGTCGTCGTCGACGGCGCGAAGGTGCCCGAGGGCCAGCACCGCATGTTCCTGCAGGTGGCCGACGACAAGGGCAACACCGCCGAGCAGGAGCTGCGCTTCCGCGTCGGGGGCGCATCGTGACGCCGCGCGGCTGGTGCGCCCGGCTGCTGCCGGCCGTGCTCGCGGCCGGCCTGTACGCCACCGCGCACGCGCAGACGGCAGCCGGTGCGCAGGGCCCGGCGGCCTCGCCGGGCACGCGGCAGATGATCGACGCCCTCAAGCCTGCCGACGGCCGCGGCCGCAACCTGCTGGTGCGGCCGGCGGCGCCGCCGCCGGCGGCCACCGCGGCCGCCCCGGCACCCGTGCCACTTGCGCCCCCCGTCGCCCTGGCGCCACCCCCACCGTCGCCGCCACCGGCCGCGGCACCCGCTCCGGCACCCACTCCGGCACCCGCCCCGGCACCCCTGGCCGTGGGTCCGGCTGCTGCGCCCAGCCTCTCGCTGCCCATCCAGTTCGAGCCCAACTCCGCGCGCGTCAGGCCCGAGAGCGGCGGCCTGCTGGGCGACCTCGTCGCCGCCATGATCTCGCCCGAACTGCGCGACAACCGCTTCCTGATCGAGGGGCACACCGACGCCCGCGGCAACCCCGCCACCAACCGCCAGCTGTCGCAGGAGCGGGCCGAGGAGGTGCGCCAGTACCTCATCCTGCTGGGCGTGCACGCCTCGCGGCTGCAGGCCGTGGGCAAGGGCTCCAGCGCGCCGGCCAACCCGCGCGACCCGCTGGCCGCCGAGAACCGCCGCGTGCGGGTGGTCACGCTCGAATGAACATTCACCGCAAGCTCTCCGTCGCCGCCCTGCTGGGCACGCTGGCCCTGTCCGCTGCCGCGCAGACGCCGCCTGCCGCGCTGCCGGCCGAGCGCAACACCCGCCACGCGCTGATCATCGGCATCGGCGAATACGCCGACCCGCAGGTGCCCAGGCTCGAGGGCGTGGTGCACGACATGGACAGCGCGCGCCGCATGGCCCGCGCCATGGCCGTGCCCGACGCCAACATGCGCATCGTGCGCGACCGCGAGGCCACCGCCGCGCGCATCCGCCAGGAGATCGCCGGGCTCGAGCAGCGCATGGCCGACGGCGACCGCCTGTTCGTGTACTTCTCGGGCCACGGCACGCGCTGGTTCGACCAGGCCACGCGCAACGACGGCTGCACCGAGGGCCTGCTGGCTGCCGACGGGCAGGTGCTGACCAACGTCGAGATCGGCCAGCGGCTGGCGCCCATCACGCGCCGCGCCGACAAGGTGCTGGTCTTCTACGACGCCTGCTTCTCGGGCGGCGTGGCCGGCGAGCCCTTTCGCGCGCGATCGCTGGCGGTGGGCGCGGACCGGGTGACGCCCAAGTTCACGCGCGCCGGGGCGCCCGAGGCCTGCTCGCGGCCCAGCAACTTCATCTCGCGCTCGCTGGGCGCGCAGCTCGGCGCCAGCCGCGCGCTGGCGCAGAACGTCGTGCACATCGCGGCCAGCCGGCCCGACGAGGTGAGCTTCGACAACAGCACCAAGGGCGGCTACGCCACCGTGGCCTGGCGCGACTGCCTGCTCGGGCAGGCCACCGACACCGACGGCAGCGGCGCCATCACCGTCGACGAGATCACCGCCTGCGCGCAGGCGCGCGTGAACAAGGGCCTCGAGGGCCAGCCCGGCATCAGCGGGCAGCGGATGACGCTGGCCGGCAACCAGCACTTCGTGCCGGCCTGGATGGGCGGCGCATTCGCAGCCGGCGCGGCGGCGGCTCCCGCCGCGGCTGCCGTCGCTGCACCCGCGCCAGCCGCGCCGGCTGCACCGGCGCCGCCGCCCGCGGCCCTGGCGCCATCGCCACCCCCGCCGCCGCCATCACCACCGCCACCACAGGCTCCGCAGCGCCTGGTCACGCCCGCCGAGATCCTCGCCGAGTTGCACGCGCAGCGCGACGGCAGCCGTGCCGTCGCCGCGCAGGCGCGACAGACGCAGCTGAAGATCGGCCGCGACCTGCTGCGGCTGGACGTCACGCCGGCGCGCGACGGCCACCTCTACATCGCGCTGGCCGGCTCCGACGGCAAGAGCCTTTACCTGCTCTACCCCAACGCGCTGGCGCAGGACACGGCCGTGAAGGCCGGCCGAACCCTGACGCTGCCGGGCCCGGGCTGGGAGGTGGCGACCGCCGGCCCCGCCGGCACCGAGACCCTGCTGGTGATGGTGACCGACGCGCCGCGCGACCTGTCGATCCTCGCCAAGGCCAAGGCCGGCCCGTTCATGAAGACCCTGCTCGACCCCGAGGGCCGCTCGCGGCTGCAGGCGGTGCTGTCCAACGGCACGCCGTCCGCGGGCTGCGGCAAGCCGGGGCGGCCGGCCTGCTCCGACGCCTTCGGTGCCGCACTGGTGAAGGTGCAGAGCGTGGATTGACGGGCCCCCAGGCTGCGGGCGCTGCGCGTCCTCGCCACTCCCTCAAGGGGCTCAGCTCGGATCGGCAGCCCTGGACCCCGGCGTGCGGCCCTCGCCCAGATCCCACCACAGGCCGGCCATCAGGCCCAGTGCCTCGCGCGCCACCGGGGCCAGCAGGTGCTCGTTCGGCGCGTGCTGGTTGCAGGCGGCATAGCTGTGCGGCAGCCACACGGTGGGCAGGCCCAGGATGTCGGCGAACACCTCGTTGGGCAGGCTGCCGCCCAGGTTCGGCAGTCGCACGGGCGCCTGGCCGATGCTGCGCTGCACCGAGGCGGCCACGAAGTCGACCCAGGGGTCGCGCGGGTCCAGCCGCGTGGCGGCCATCAACTCGGGCTCCGAGACGTCGATGTCGCCGAAGCCGTGCGCCGCCAGGTGCTGCTGCACCGCCTCGCGCAGGCGGCCGACCTCGGTGCCGACCACGAAGCGCAGGTGCAGGTGGGCCACGGCGCGCGGAGGGATGGCGTTGACGGGCGCGCGCGGGTTGCCGGCTTCCAGGGCCAGCACCTCCAGCGTGTTCCACGCGATCACGCGCTCGGCGGGCGTGAGTCCGGGCTCGCCCCAGCCGGCGTCGACCTCCGGATCGCCGGGGTCGCCGCCGAACCGCAGGCCGGCCAGCGCCTCGCGCACCGTGGCCGGAACCGGCGGTGGCCGCAGCGCCGGCACGCGGATGACGCCGCGGCCGTCGACCAGGCTGGCGATGGCGCTGGCCATCACCGTGCCCGGGTTGCGCAGCAGCCCGCCCCAGTTGCCGCTGTGGTGGGCGCCCTCGCGGCACTGCAGCGTGAGCGTGAAGTTGGCGACCCCGCGCGAGCCCATGAACAACGTGGGCCGCCCGCGCGCCACGCGCGGGCCGTCGCTGGCAATGAAGACGTCGGCGGCCAGGGCCCGGCGCTGGGCGGCGCAGAAGGCGGCCAGGCCCGGCGAGCCGGTCTCCTCGCCGGTTTCCACCAGCAGCTTCAGGTTGAAGCCCAGCCGGCCACCCCGGGCCTGCAGCACCGCCTCGAGTGCCGCGAGGTTGATGCTGTGCTGGCCCTTGTTGTCGGCGGTGCCCCGGCCGTAGAGGCGCTCGCCGTCCTGCACCAGGCGCCACGGGCCGGCGCCGGCGGTCCACGCGGCGTCCTGGCCGCGGATGACGTCGCCGTGGGCGTAGCTCAGCACCGTGGGCAGGCCGTCGGCCTCGTGGCGCGTGGCCACGAGCAGGGGGCCGGCGCCGGCCACGGGGTTGTCGTGCAGCACCACGGCAAATCCCAGCGCCGCGAGCGCAGGCTGCAACTCGTCGGCCAGGTAGGCGTGCAAAGCCGGCGCGGCGGCCGGCTCCTGGCTGCAGCTGGCGATGGCGACGCGGCGCGCCAGCACCTCGGCGAAACGGCCGCTGTCGAAGTGCCGGTGCGCCAGCGCGATGGCGGCCCCGCGGCCGGGCGAGCTCGGGTTCATGGACCCGAGTCTAGGAGGCCGCGCTGTCAGGGCGGCGTGAAGTTGGCGTGGAAGCCCTGCGGCAGCGCATAGGGCAGCACGGCCTGCGCCACCGGGCCATCCTCGATGCGTGCGGCGTCGAGCAGGTTCGGTACGGTGGCCTGGCGCTTCGCGTCGATGTTCCAGCGGTGGCCCTGGGGATCGACCTTGGGGTGGGCCGAGAACGGCACCTGCGCCAGTGCAAGGCAGGCGAACACGGTCAACAAGGCCATCGGGGGCTTCATGCGGGCTCCATCGGGGTGGTCGATGGAAGGCATGGTGGCGGCGCCCCCCGCCACGTGCAGCCGTCGCGCGACGAGCCAGCGGCGGCGTTCGCGAAGCGCCGCCGCCGCGGCGCCAGCGGGGGGCGCGACCCGCCCCTACCCGGCCGTGCACATGGCCACGCGCGGCGCCACCGCGCACATCAGCTCGTAGCCGATGGTGCCGGCGGCGTACGCCACCTCGTCGATGGCCAGCACGGCCCCGCCCGGCCCGCGGCCCCACAGCGTGACGACGCTGCCGATGCCGGCCTCGGGGCAGGGGCTCAGGTCGACGGCCAGCATGTCCATCGACACCCGGCCCACCGTGCGCGTGCGGATGCCGTCCACCAGCACCGGCGTGCCCGTGCCGGCATGGCGCGGGTAGCCGTCGGCATAGCCGCACGCGGCGATGCCCACCCGCATCGCGCCCGGCGCACGGTAGGTGCTGCCGTAGCCCACGGTCTCCCCGGCTCGCACCGACTGCACGGCGATGAGACGGGTGCGCAGGGTCATGGCCGGGGCGAGCCCCCAGTGCGCCGCGTCATGGGCCGGGTGATCGGGCGAGCCCCCGTAGGCCATGATGCCGGCGCGCACCCAGTCGGTCCGCAAGGCGGGGTGGCGCAGGACGGCGCCGCTGTTGGACAGGCTGCGCTCGCCCG
>JBKDQY010000099.1:0-11389 GCA_046341655.1 Betaproteobacteria bacterium
GCACGGTGCCGCTGGCGGTCACGCTGCCCTTGATGACCAGGCGACCCTCGGCGGCGGTGCGCGTCTTGGTGCGGTCGCTGATGTTGGCGCCGAAGTCGATGTCGGAGATCGGGCCGAAGGACAGCGGCCGCTGGGCCGACAGCCGCACCGCCTTGATCTCGTCGATCACGGTGGGCAGCGCCACGTAGCCCGCCTGCGGCGAGCTCTCGCCACCCGACCAGCCCATCGGGTCGGTCAGCTTCATCACGGCGGGGTCGGCGTAGTTCAGGCTGGTGCTGTAACGCACCTGGTCGAAGTTGCCGCCGTTGAAGCCCGTCCAGCTGATGGTGCTGGCGCGGTGAGCCGCCGCGTAGGCCGGCAGGTTGCCGTTGCCCACCAGACCGGCCGTCGTCTCGTAGCGTGTGCCCTTGCGGTTGACCTTGCTTTGCGACAGGTCGAGCACACCCGTCCAGTCACCCAACTTGAGGCGGTTGTTCCAGCCGAAGGCGGTGAGGTCGTCCTCGGTGCGCTCGTCGTGGTTGCGCACCACGCCCTTGTAGTTGTCCAGCGTGCCGCTGGTCATGTTGCCGCCCGAGACGGTCACGTTGTAGTAGCGGCCGTTGGGGTCGTAGCCGCCGGCGCTGTTGCCGCCGACCGCACCTTCCAGGCCCTTCTTGCTGATCTTGAAGTCGCCTTCGGAGAAGAAGTAGTCCAGCGTCGACTCGAAGTTCTTGTTCGGCTTGAACTGAACCACGCCCATGATGCCGGAGCGCTCGAAGGTCGTGCGCTCGGTGTCGGAGGTGAAGCCGCCGGGGGCCTTGCCGGTGACCAGGCTGCCCGTGCAGGTGCCGCCGCTGTCGTAGGTGCTCGTGCAGCCGGTCACGTCGGGCGCCCAGCCGCCCCAGGCGTTGAACTTCTGCTGCTCGGCGCCCTTGTCCTTGAGCTGCGTGAAGCCCAGCGCGATGCCGAGCTTGCGGTCGGCGAACTGGTCGATGTACGACAGCGTGACGCGTTCGCCGTCGCCCTCGCCGGCGCCGGAGTCGATGCCCGTCTTCTCCTTGCGGTACGAGCCCTGGACCACGCGCTTGGCGAAGTCCAGCGGGCGCACGGTCTTCAGGTCGATCGTCGAGGCCAGGCCCTGGTTCACGAGGCTGGCCTTGGGCGTCTTGTAGATGTCCACGCCGCTGAGCAGTTCGGCCGGGAACTGGTCGAACTCCACGCCGCGGCTGTCACCGGTGGAAGCCTGCTCGCGGCCGTTCAGCGTGGCGGCGTTGAAGTCGGGGCTCAGGCCGCGGACGCTGACGTTCTGCGAACGGCCCGTGCTGCGGTTGCGCTGCGTGGCCAGGCCGGGCAGGCGCGAGATCGCGTCGGCCACGGTGTTGTCGGGCAGCTTGCCCACGTCCTCGGCGCTGATGGCCTCGACGACACCGTCGTTGTTCTTCTTGACCGTGATCGCGCTCTCGATGCCGCGTCGGATGCCGGTGACGGTGACCACCGTCGCCGTGTCGGAAGCCGCCGGCGCGGCCTGCTGGGCATGGGCCATGCCGCTGGTGGCCAGCAGGGTGGCTACGGCGGCGGCCACGGGGGTGGCTCGCAGCAACACGGAGCCCGAGTGCACGGGCGGGAACTTCTTCATGGGTGTCTCCTGGGACTCTGGGAGGGGCTTCGGGGGCCGACGGCTGACGCCCGGTTGGCTGCAGTCCGCTGCCGCGGGAACGTGACGGGAATTGGGACCCGGACTTTGTATCAAAACTAGATCGTCTGTACCCCTGCGGAAACCCTAGATCGGTGCGTCCGGTTCGGCGTTACGGTGCGTCACTCCTGACTCGCCCCCGTAGGAACGCGCCCTTCAGGCCGCCCCGGGTGCACCGAGATGGGGACTGTCCAACCCATGTCCTGGCAATTTGTAGCCAAACTACATATCCGATCGGCAAACCCTCGCCTGACTGCGGGTGCCGCCGCGGCAGCGCGTGTCGCACTTTGGCGACAGCGCCTGGGCCGCCAGGGTGCTGCGCTCGCGGCCTGCGCCTGCCTGTCGGCCGCCCTGGCGGCGGCCCCGGCCGCCGCCCAGTTGCGACTGCACGTGCCCTCGCCCGACTGGCGCGACCAGATCCTGTACTTCGTGATGACCGACCGCTTCGCCGACGGCGACCCGGCCAACAACGACCAGGGCGCGGGCGAGTACCGGCCGGGCGACCGCACGCGCTACCAGGGGGGCGACCTCCAGGGCCTGGTGCAGCGGCTGGACTACATCCGCGGCCTGGGCGCGACGGCGCTGTGGATCACGCCGCCGGTGGCCAACCAGTGGCTGGCGCCCGACGGCGTGTACAGCGGCTACCACGGCTACTGGGCGCAGCACTTCAGGCAGGTCGACCCGCACCTGGGCACCCTGGCCGACTACCAGCGCCTCAGCGACGCACTGCACCGGCAGGGCCTGTACCTGGTGCAGGACATCGTCGTCAACCACACCGGCAACTTCTTCACCTACCGCGACCGCTGGCGGGCAAACGACCCCGAACGCGCCTGGCGCGGCTGGGAGGCGCACGACCGCACGGCGCCGGTGCCTCGCCCCACGCAGCCCCCCTTCGACCGCAACGACCCGCGCGACCCCGCGCAGCGCGCCCAAGGCATCTACCACTGGACGCCCGACGTCGCCGACTACACCGACCCGGTGCAGGAGGAGAGCTTCCAGATGGCGGGCCTGGACGACCTGGCCACCGGCAACCCGGTGGTGCGGCGCGCGCTGCGCGACAGCTACGGCTTCTGGGTGCGCGAGGTGGGCGTGGACGCCTTCCGCGTGGACACCGCGTTCTACGTGCCGCCGGCGTTCTTCCGCGACTTCCTGCGCTCGGGCGACCCCGCCGCGCCCGGCATCGAGCGCGTGGCGCGCGCCACCGGCCGAGAGGGCTTCTTCACCTTCGGCGAGGGCTTCGGCATCGACAAGCCCTTCCGCGACGAGCAGGCGCGCAAGATCGACCGCTGGCTGCGCGACCGCCGGGGCCCGCTGATGCCGGGCATGCTGAACTTCCCGCTGTACGGCGCCTTCGGCGACGCCTTCGCGCGCGGCCGGCCGCCGGCGGAACTGGCCCACCGCATCCGGCAGTCGATGGCGCTGCACGAGCGGCCGCACCTGATGCCCACCTTCGTGGACAACCACGACGTCGACCGCTTCCTGAAGGGCGGCACGCTGCCGGGGCTGCGCCAGGCGCTGCTGGCGATGATGACGCTGCCCGGCGTGCCGGTGCTGTACTACGGCACCGAGCAGGGCTTCACCGAGCCGCGCGCCAGCATGTTCGCGGCCGGCTGGGGCTCGGGCGGGCGCGACCGCTACGACACCGAGGCGCCGCTGTACCGCGACATCGCCGCCATGGCCGCGCTGCGCCGCGGCGACCGCGTCTTCACGCGCGGCACGCCCCGGGTGCTGCACGCCGAGGGCGCGGCGCCGGGCGCCATCGCCTGGGCCATGGAGCACACCGAGGCCGGCTTGCAGCGCCGCGCGCTGGTGGTGCTGAACACCGCCGAGCACGCCGCGCTGCTGCCGGCCGTGGCCACGGGCTGGCCCGCCGGCTCGGTGGGCGTGGGGTTGTACGGGCTGGACGGCCTGCCGGCACGCGCCGTGGTGGGCGCCGGCGGCCGGCTGACCCTGCCGCTGGCCGCGCGCAGCGGCCAGGTGTGGCGCGTGGCCGCTGCGGGCCCGGCGCAGGCCGCGGCGCCGGTGGCTGCCGAGGCCGCGCCGCGCCTGCAGCCCCTGCCCGGGGCGCGCGTGCGCGGCGACGTCAGCGTGCGCGGGCAACTGCCGCCGGGCCCGCCGCGCGACTGGCGGCTGGTGGTGGACGGCCAGCTTGCCGGCGCGCAGCCGCTGCAGCCCGACGCCCGCGGCCGCTTCAGCGCCCGCGTCGACACCTCGGCCATGGTGGACCCGGCGGCCGAGCACCAGCTCAGCGTATGGGCCGAGGGTGCGTCGGCGGCCGTGCCGCTGCGCTTTAGGGTCGAACCCGCGTGGACGCTGGCCGCGCGCGCCGACGATCCCGCGGGCGACGACCGCGGCGCGCTCGGCCCGCACGCCGGACGCTACCTCTACCCCACCGACCCGAGCTGGGGCGACAAGCGCCAGATGGACCTGCGCGCCGTGGCCGTTCACGCCGCCGGCGGCGCGCTGCGCATCGACATCGGCCTGCACCGGCTGACCACGCTGTGGAACCCGGCCAACGGCTTCGACCACGTGCACCTGACGGTGTTCATCGAGCTGCCGGGCGAGGGCCCCGGCGCCACCGTGATGCCGCTGCAGGACGGCACGCTCCCCGAGGGCATGACCTGGCACCGCCGGCTGCGCGTGGGCGGCTGGAGCAACGCGCTGTTCTCGCACGAGGGCGCCGACGCCACGCACGAGGGCACGCCCGTGGCGCCGGGCGCTGCACTGCGCGTCGACGCCGCGCGCCACACCGTCAGCCTGACGCTGCCGGCGGCGGCACTGGGGCGCAAGGCCTCGCTGGCCGGCGCGCGCGTGTGGGTCGCCACCTGGGACTACGACGCCGGCTACCGCGCGCTGGCCCCCGAGCCCGGCGCCTTCGCGATGGGCGGAGCGCCCGCGGGATCGCCCAAGGTCATGGACGCCTCGGCCGTGCTGCGGCTGCGCTGAAGAGCCGCGGCACGCGCGCACGAGGCACCAACTCGCATAGATTCCGCCTCTGGCCGACCGCTTTCGCCATCGTCGAACGGAGCACCCATGTTGTCGCACACCACCCGCCTTGGCCGAGCCCTGCTGCCGGCGCTGCTGCTGGCTTGCGGCGGCGCGCTCGCGGCCGAGCCGCTGAACGTGCTCGTCAACCCCGGCGACGTCGGCGAACAGTCGCGCGCCTCGCGCTACCGGGTGCTCTCGGGTGCCATGGCCGAAGCCGTGCGCAGCGCCAAGGCCGGCGAGATGAAGCCCGTGCTCTCGCTCGATGCCACCGCCGACCTGGCCGCCACCCGCGCGCAACTGCCCGACGTGGTCATGGCGCCGGCACACGTGGTGTCCAGCGCGCTCGCGCACGGCTACGTGCCGCTGGCCGGCAACCCCGAGGCCGTGCAGGCGGTGCTCGTGGCGCTGGCCGACCGCCGCCTGGGCGACCTGGCCGCCGCCAAGGGCAGGCGGCTGGGGCTGCCCCTGCAGGACAGCGTCGTGACCTACCTGGTGCGCGGCGAGCTGAACGCGGCCAACAGCTCGCTGAAGAGCCACTTCGCCCGCATCGCCCACCTGCGCTACCAGGACGCACTGCTGGTGTGCCTGCAGATCCGCGAGTGCGACGTCGTCGGCGTCGAGCGCGCCACCTTCGATCGCTGGAAGGCGGCCGGCGAGCCCGTGGTCGCGCTGCTGCAGAGCCGCGCCGCCCCGGGCATCGCCGTGGCCGTTCGCGCGACGCTGGCCGCCAGTCCTGCGCTGAGCGAGCTGCAGCCCGCGCTGCTGCGCACGCTGGCGCAGCCGGCCGTGGTGGCCAGCGGCGTCGACAAGCCGGTGGCGCTGGCCCGCAAGGACTTCGACTACGTCGCCACGCTGGGCTACTTCACGCCGCGCGCCCTGCCGGGCGCCACGGTGGTGGACGCGGCCGCCGTGGCACGGCTGCTGGCCGACGGCGGCGTCTACGTCGACGTGCGCACGCAGGCCGAGTTCGACCGCGCGCACGTGAAGGACGCGCGCCTCGTGCCCTATGGCGAGAAGAGCCCCAAGGACACCGACTACGACGCCGCGCTCGACAGCTTCGATCTCGCCAAGTTGCCCGCGGCCCGGAACACGCCGCTGGTGTTCGCCTGCAACGGTGCCGAGTGCTGGAAGAGCTACAAGGCCAGCAAGGCCGCGGTGAAGGCCGGCTACACGCGCGTGCACTGGTTCCGCGGCGGCCTGCCCGAGTGGCGCGCCGCGCAGCAGCCGGTGGTCGCGGCCGCGGCGGCGGCGGCGACGAAGTGAGCGCCCCGGCCGGGTAGGTGCGCGTGGAAGCCGGCGCCCCTACGCTGGCCCTGCAGGCTTCGCCCACGGTGGCGTTCGGCGGCCGTAGCTCGCCGCTGGCCCTGCCCGACGCGCTGCTGCTGGCCTGGCTGGCGCTGGAAGGCCCCACGGCGCGCGAACGGCTGGCAGCCCTGCTGTGGCCGCACAGCGACGCCGAGGCCTCGCGCAACGCGCTGCGCCAGCGGCTGTTCCGGCTGCGGCGTCAAGTCGGCACCGATCTGGTCGAAGGCAGCGCGGTGCTGGCGCTGGCCGCCGGCGTGCGGCACGACCTCGCCGCGAACACGCCGCTGCTGGGCACGCTCGATGCTCCCGAGCAACCCGAGCTCGACGCCTGGCTGGCCCGCCACCGCGCCGGCCGCGAGGCCGCGGCGCGGCAGGCGCTGGCCGGGCGCATCCGGGCGCTGGAAGACCGCGGCGACGCCGCCGCCGCGCTGCCGCTGGCGCAGGAGCTGCTGGCAGCCGAGCCGCTGTCGGAAGACGCCCACCGCCTCGTCATGCGGCTGCACTACCTGCGCGGCGACCGCGCCGCCGCCATGCTGGCCTTCGACCTCTGCGAACAGATGCTCAAGCACGAGGTCGGCACCGCGCCCTCGGCCGAGACGCTGGACCTGCTGGCCACCATCGAGCGCTCGGCGCCGGTGGCCGGCGCGGCGCCGCAGCAGCAGCCCGTGCCGGCGGCGCTGCTGCGCCCGCCGCGGCTGGTGGGCCGCGAGGCCGAGCGCCTGCAGCTGCAGCAGGCGCTGCTGCGCGGCCCCGTGGCGGTGCTGGTGGGCGAGGCCGGCATGGGCAAGTCGCGCCTGCTGCAGGCCCTCGCGGCGGCCGACGCCGGCCGGCTGCACGTCAGCGGCCGGCCCGGCGACGCGCTGGTGCCCTACGCCACGCTGGCGCGCGTGCTGCGCGCCGTGATCGGCCGCGACCCCGCCGCCGCCGGCCACCCCGGCGCCGCCGCGCTCGCCCCGCTGCTGCCCGAACTGGCCGAGCCCGGCGCGGCCAGCGGCACGCCGCGCGCACCGCTGGCGCAGACGCCGCTGCTGCGGCCGGTGCAGGCGCTGCTGCGCCGCGCCTTCGAAGACACCGCCGGAACGCGCCTGGAGGCGCTGCTGCTGGACGACCTGCACTTCGCCGACGCCGCCACGCTGGAGCTGCTGCAGGCGCTGCTGGCCGCCCCGCGCGAGGGCGCGGCCGACGTCCCCGAAGCGGGCACCGGCGGCGGCAGCGAGGCCACGGCCCCGCGCTGCGTGCTCGGGCTTCGCCCGCCCGCGCCCGGCACGCCGGCGGCGCTGCTGCTGGAGGCCCTGGCCACGGCCGGCCCGCTGGTGCGCGTGACGCTGCAGCCGCTGCCGGTGGACGCGCTGGCCGAACTGGTGGACGCGCTGGCGCTGCCGGGCCTGGCGGGCGCCGACATCGCGCCGCGCCTGCACGCACGCACCGGCGGCAACCCGCTGTTCGCGCTGGAGACGCTCAAGCTGCTGTGGGCCGAGGACGGCGGCACCTCCGGGCTGCTGACCGATTCCGACGCGCTGCCGCGGCCTCAGTCGCTGGCGCAGCTGATCGGGCAGCAGCTGGCGCGGCTGTCGGCCGCGGCCCTGCAGCTGGCGCGCGTGGCGGCGGTGGCCGGCGTCGACTTCTCGCTCGAGCTGGCCGAGGCGCTGCTGGGCCGCAGTGCGCTGGACCTGGCCGACCCCTGGGCCGAGCTCGAGGCGCAGCAGGTCCTGCGCGGCACGGCCTTCTCGCACGACCTCGTGCACGACGCCGTGCTGCAGGGGCTGCCGGAGGTCATCGCGCGGCACCTGCACGGCCGCACCGCGGCCTGGCTGGAGGCCCTGCCCGCGGGCCCGCGCGGCCCCGACCCCGCGCGCGTGGCCTCCCACTGGGAGGCCGCCGGTCAGCACGCGCGCGCCCTGCCGGCCCTGCGCGCTGCCGCCGAGCGCGCGCAGCTCGCGCAGCGCCAGGGCGAGCGCATCGCGCTGCTGCTGCACGCCGCCGACATCGCCGAGCAGGAGCAGCGCCCGGACGAGGCCTTCGACCTGGTGCACGCCGCCCTCGAGGGCCATATGAACATGTTGCGCCAGCAGCAGGGCCTGCCGCTGCTGGAGCGCCACGCCGCGCTGGCCCGCACGCCCTGGCAGCGCGCGCGCGTGGCCGCCAACCGCGCCTGGTACGCCACCGTGCTGGGCCACGGGGAGCAGGCCGTGGCCGAGGGCCGCGCCGCGCTGGCCCTGGCGCAGCCTCTGGGCGACGCCGGGCTCACCGCCTCGGTGCGGCAGCGGCTGGGCACGGCCCTGGGCCTGGCCGGGCAGTTCGACGAGGCCCTGGCCCACCTGAACGCCGCCGCGCCCTGGATGCGCGAGCAGGCCACCGAGCCCGAGGCGGTGGAGTTCGAGGGCAACCTGGCCGTGGTTCTCGACAACCTCGGCCGCCACGCCGAGGCGCGAGAACACCACGCGCGAGCCCTCGCGGCAGCGGCGCTGGAGATCGAGCCGCCGCACCGCGCCACGCTGCTGGCCAACGACGCGCTGAGCCGGCTCGACGCGGGCGACGCCGCCGGCGCGCTCGAGCAGGCGCAGCTGGCGCAGCGCATCGTGCAGACCTTCGAAAGCACCGCCGGCACCGACGGCTTCATCGCCGTGCTGCTGGCGCAGGCCGAGCGCGGCCTGGGCCGGCCGGCGGCGGCACTGGCCTGGTGCGATCACGCCGAGGCCATCCTGGCCGAGCGCAACCCCTCGCGCGTGCCGGTGGCGCGCATGCACCGCGCCCACGTGTGGCTGGACCTGGCGCAGCACGCCCGCGCGCAGCAGATCCTGGCCGGCGAGGGCCTGGCCACGGCGCGGCGGCTGCCGCCGCGCTACGGCGTGCGCTGGCGGCTGCGGCTGGCCCGGCGGGCGCGCCGCCTGGGCGCCGGCGGCGAGGCCGCGGTGCTGCTGGCCGAGGCCGCAGCCGCCGTGCCCGCCCAGGGCTGGCCCGAGCTCGGCCTGCTCGTGCGCACCGAGCAGGCCCTGGACCGCAGCGACGCCGACGCCGAACTGCGCGCCATCGCCGCGGACGCCGCCACCGCCGGCCTGCGCGGCGCCGAGCTGGCTGCCCGGCTGCACCTGGCCTGGCGGGCAGCGGATGTCGGCGTGGGCGTCGAATCGGCGGAACAGGCGCTCGCCTTGTTGTCGCAGGCGGAGGCTCTGCACACCGACCGCGCGTGGCGCTGGCTGGCCCCGGCGCGCGCCCTGGCCCGCGCCGGCCGCGCCGCCGAGGCCGAGGTGCTGGCCGAGGTCGGCCGCGAGTGGCTGCGCCGCACCGCCGCCCCCCAGGTCCCGCCCACCTGCGCCGACAGCTTCCTGCACCAGCACCCGGTGCACCGCCTGCTGCAGGCCGAGCGACCCGGCCGCGCGTGACACCGGCCGGCGCGGGGCCGTAACGCCTGCGTAACGCCCCGTTCCCTACAACCTCGCCATGGCGGCCCCGCGCTGCCGACACAGGAACGAGCCAGGGAGCCCCGAATGATCGTCCGCGCCACCGCCCACCCCACCTACCTGCCCAACCCGCCCCTGCCGCGCGCATGGCCCGGCCTGGCGCCGCTGCTGACGGCAGCGCCGAAGCCTGTCCCGGCCGCCAGCAGCGGCACCGACGCCTTCCGCGCCGACTTCAGCGACGCCCGCTGGATCGCGCTCGACGACACCGCCGACGCCGCAGAACTCGGATTCGAGGCCGCCGCGGCCGACGCCTCGCTGCTGCGCTGCGTGGCCTGCGTCGCCTTCGCCACGCTGGTGCTGGCGGTGGTCAGCAGCCTGCCGCTGGCCTGAGCGCCAGCCCCCACGGCCCCGCCTGGCGCCCGCGGCTTCAGCGGGCTGCGGCCTGGTCGAGCAGGTCCAGGTAGGCGCCGGCCAGGCGCGGTGCCCCGGCCAGGCCCAGCGCCTGCATCAGCGCCTCGGCCTCGGCGGCACCGTCGGCATCGGGCTCGCCGTCGCGCAGCACCACCTCGAGTTCCATGAAGTCGCCCAGGCCCTCGACGGCGTCGAGGTGCACGCGGGTGCGCCCCACCATCACCACGCTGCGCCGCTTGCGCACGCGGCCCTGCAGGCCCAGCGCGCGCCCAAGCGCCTCGCGGCAGGCGTCGCCGTCGGCCAGCGGCACGCGCACGTAGTCGCTGGCCCTGGCGCCGGCGTCGTCGGCGCGCTGGTAGTGGATGAGCTCGGCGCTGCCGTCGCCGAACTGCCGCAGCTTCAACCGGCCGCGGCCGGCGGGCAGCACGAAGAAGCTGTCGTCCTGCTCCAGGCGCTGCTCGGGCGCGGTGGCCAGGGCCAGCGCGCGCTGGCGCAACGCCGCGGCGTCGGCCGGGCTCGCGATCCGGGCCTTGATCTCGATGTTGCGCGGCATGGCCTCGCCGTCCTTCAGTCGGCGGCGGCCAGGCGGCGGCGCAGCGCGTCCTCGAACACATCGGGCGGCTGGCCGCCCTGGATGAGGAAGCGGCGGTCCAGCACCACCGAGGGCACGCTGCGGATGCCCGCCTGCTGCCACTCGGACTCGGCCTCGCGCACCTCGGGCGCGAAGCAGTCGCGGTCGTCGATGACGGCAGCGGCCTCGGTGGCGTCCAGGCCCGCGGCCGCGGCGGCCTCGAGCAGCACCTCGCGCGCGGCGGGGTTGCGGCCCTCGCCGTGGTAGGCCTGCAGCAGCGCGCGCTTCATGGCCCGCTGCGGCGCCGGGCCCTGCAGGCCGGCCCAGTGCAGCAGCCGGTGGGCGTCGAAGGTGTTCCACACGTGGGCGCGCTCGCCGAACGCGAAGCCCAGGGCCGCGCCGCGCGCGCGGATGTTCTCGCGGTTGGCCGCCAGCTGCGCATCGCCCAGGCCGTACTTGGCCTTCAGGTACTGCGCCGCGTCGGCACCCTCGGGCGGCATCTGCGGGTTCAGCTCGAAGGGCTGGAAGTGCAGCTCGATGCCCTCGGCCTCGGGGCCCAGGGCGGCCAGCGCCTGCTCGAGGCTGGCCAGGCCGATGGCGCACCAGGGGCAGGCCACGTCGGAGATGAAGTCGATGCGCATGGGGTGGGTCCGGTGAGGGGAAATATCAGGCCGGCCGGGCCGCCTGCGCGCGCAGGTACGCGGCCACGGTGGTCAGCGGCACGCCCAGTCGGGCGGCCGCCTCCGGGCTTTCGGGGGTACGCGGCTGTGCCGCGAAGCCGTTCAGCGCCATGAAGTTGGCGGCGGCCTCCGAGAAAGGCCGCATCAGCAGGCGCTGAAGCGCGAACACCGCCGCCGGCGTGCCCACCACCTGCACCGGGCGCCTGAGCACCGCGGCCATCTGGTCGGCCACCTCGTGCCAGCTCGGCGCCTCGGGGCCGCCGAGGGCCAGCGTGGCGTTCAGCGCCGCCGGGTGGCGCGTGGCCGCGACGCAGCAGCGCGCCACGTCGTCCACGGCGATGAAGGCGTGGCGCCGGTCGCC
>JBKDQY010000100.1:0-9804 GCA_046341655.1 Betaproteobacteria bacterium
AGGTAGAAGGCGGCGAGGCTGGCGTCCTCGCGCAGCACGGTGCTGCGCGCCACCAGCCCCGACAGCAGTACCACCGCGAGCCCGGCCACCAGGCCGCCCAGGGTCATCGCGCCCAGGCTCAGCCCCGAGACCAGGTAGCCCCGCGCGGCGCCGGGCAGGATGGCGTGCGCCATGGCGTCGCCCGTCAGGCTCATGCGGCGCAGCAGCAGGAACACTCCCACCAGCGGCGCGCTCAGGCTCAGCAGCAGGCAGCCCAGCAGCGCGCGCTGCATGAAGCCGAACTCGGCGAAGGGGTTCCAGGGCAGGTCCACGGGCCGGTCGCTCAGTGGGTGTGCTCGCCGTGGGCATGCGGGTGGGCGTGGGGATGCGCGTGCGGGTGGGCCGCCGCGGCCGGCACTTCGCAGGGCGCGGCGTGCTCGTCGAAGGCCTCCACCAGCCCCGAGGCGCGCAGCAGGTTGGCCGGCACCAGCACCTCGGCCGTGGGGCCGGCGGCGATGGCCTCGCGCGCCAGCAGCAGCGTGCGCGGGAACACGCGCCGCACCAGCGACAGGTCGTGCAGCACCACGATCACGGTGCGGCCCTCGGCGTGCCAGCCCTGCACCAGCTCGAGCAGGTGGTCGGCCGTGGGCTCGTCGACGGCGGCGAAGGGCTCGTCGAGCAGGATCAGCTGCGCGTCGCGCAGCATGAGGCGCGCGAACAGCACGCGCTGGAACTGCCCGCCCGAGAGCGTGTCGAGCGTGCGGCGCTCGAAGCCTTCCAGCCCCACCTCGGCCAGCGCGGCACGGCAGCGCGCCAGCCGCCCGCTGCCGAGCCGGCCCCAGGCACCGACCTCGTGCCACAGCCCCATGGCCACGGTGTCGAGCACCGTCACGGGGAAGCTGCGGTCGATGTCGGACTGTTGCGGCAGGTAGGCCGTGCGCGCCGCCACCCCCAGGCGCTCGATGCGCCCGCCCATGGGCGGCAGCACGCCGGCCAGGGCCTTGAGCAGGGAGGACTTGCCGCCGCCGTTGGGGCCCACGACGGCCAGCAGTTCCCCCGCCGCGACGTCCAGCTGCAGGTGGTGCACCGCGGGGTGCCGGTCGTAGCCGAGGGTCAGGTCGAGCAGCCTCAGCGCGGGCGGCGGAGGGGGCTTCATGAGGCAACGCGTCTCATTTGTTGAGACGCGATTATCAACTACGGCGCGGCACGCGCCGGCCGGAAGCCCCGCGGACGCGGCGCCGGCAGACGGGCGCCTACGCCGAGGCCGTGTGCTCGAGCTTGCGGATCTGGATGTCGCCCGCGCTCTCGGTGGGGCGCGGCGGCGGCTTGGCCAGCGAGCGGGCCGAGCGCGAGCCCAGATCGCCCTGGAACTCGATCACGCCCATCGGCGCCATCGCGCCCAGCTGCGCATAGGCGGCGGCCAGGGCCTCGTCTTCGCTGGGTTCAGGCGCCGTCGGCGCAGCAGGCGGCGCTGCGCCCGGGGCCCGCGCTTCCGGCGCCTGCTGCGAGTCGAGCACGGCGGCGGTCCGGTAGGCGTCGGCCTCGCGTTCGGGATCCTGGTGCTCGCGGTCGATGATCGCCACGGCCATCCGCGAACGCAGGTTGGCCAGGCCCGCAGGCGACCAGTTCGTCACCAGGCCCTCGAGCTGCTCAAGCGACTTCTCGAGCACGGGCAGCGGCAGCTTGTGCAACGCCTTCAGGCCCTTCTTCTGGAGCGCCGCCTCGACGAACACCAGTTGCCGCAGCGTGACGCGCGACCCGGGGAACTCGTCGAGCAGCGCCTTGAGCTGCTGCAGCACCAGGTCGAGCTCGGCGCGCGCCAGGCGGCGCGCCTCGTCCTCGCGCTGCTCGCGGCGGCTGGGCTTGCGGACCGGGGCCGGTCGGGCCTCGAGCACGATCGCCACGCCCTGATCACCGCGCTTGAGCGCGAGGTCGTGGCGGAAGAACGCCGTGGCCGCCCGGACGATCGGCTTGAGGATTCGGGACAGGACACCCATGGGCTTCACGCTGCTCGAGGTTGAAGCGGCCCGGGCAGGGCCGCCGTGACGGGGTTGTCGGCAGCGCGGGCTCCGGGCTTGAGGCCCGGCGGCGACCAACGGCGTCCGGCGGCCGACCAGCGGCCGGCTGGCGCAGGATCAGGCGCCGCAGGTGCGGTTCTTGCCGGTGCGCTTGGCCTCGTAGAGCGCGCGGTCGGCGCGCTCCAGCGCCGGCTCCAGGGCCTCGCCCGGGCGCCAGGCCGTCACGCCGCCCGAGAAGGTGACGAAGACCTCGCGCCCCTCGTGAAGGAACAGCGCCTCGGTGAGGCTGCGCTGCAGCCGCGTCAGGGCCTGCCGGGCCTCCTCGACGCCGGTGCCGGGCATCAGCACCACGAACTCCTCGCCGCCGAAGCGCGCCAGGTGGTCCTCGGGCCGCAGCCGCAGGCGCACCGCGGCGGCCAGCGACTTCAGGGCCTCGTCGCCCGCGGCGTGGCCCAGCGTGTCGTTGAGCTTCTTGAAGTTGTCGATGTCGATCAGGCCCACCGCCAGGCGCGGCTCGGCACCGCTGGCGGCCTCGCGCTGACAGCTGGCCACCTCGGCCTCGAAGGCCTGCATCAGGCCGCGGCGGTTCGCAACCTGCGTCAGCAGGTCGGTGGACACCTCGTCCGAAAGGCGCTTGAGCTCGGCCTCGAGCGCGCGCACCCGCTGCTCGAGCTCGCCAGCACGCGCCTGGTCGGCCTGCAGCTTCTCGTGCGAGCGCGCCACCGCGCCCTGCACGGTGCGGGTGTCGTCGAGCATGGCCTGCACGACGTCGGCCAGGCCGGGCAGCGAGTCGGCCGCGGCGATGGCCTCGGCGTGGCGCTCGGTCACCATGCGGAAGCGGCCGGTGTGCTCGCCGAGGTCGCCCACCTCGCGCAGCATGTCCTGCATCAGGCGCTTGAGGGCCTCGCGCGCGGCGCGGCGCTCGCCGAGCATGCTGCGCTGGCGCTGTCGCGTCTCGGCCAGCAGCGACTGCGCGGCGCGCAGCCCGCGCACGCTGCGGTCGCCGGCGACGGCGGCGCGCAGCCGCTGGCACTGGCCCTGCACCCAGCCGTCGTCCTCGGTGAGCTCGGCCAGGCCCTCGGTGAGCTCGTGGCACAGCGCCGCCAGCCGCTCGACGACGCGGTGGCCGCGGCCGAGCAACTCGCTGGCCTCGTCGCAGAGCTCGCTGACGAGAAGCACGTGGGCCGCGGTGGCGCCGTCGGCCGCGATGGCCTCGGCGGCCGCGGCCAGGCGCTGCGCCAGCGCGGCGGCATCGGGCTCGGCCGCCGGCAGCGACAGGCGCAACGTGCCGGCCAGCGACGCCACGACGGCGTTCCAGGCCCCGCCGTCGCCGGCCGGCGCGGCCGGGGCCGTGGCGGGCCCGGTCGGCGCGGCCGCGGCGGGCAGGCCGCCGTCGTCGAGGCCGCTGGTCACGGGGTCGGCGGCCTGGTCGGTCTCCCAGGCCGTGATCAGCGAGGCCAGGCGCTGCTGCAGGCGCAGCGCGTCGCTGCGGCTGCCGTCGAGCACGCGCTGCAGGCTGTCGCGGCGGCGGGCCTGCGTCCACTGCCGGCCGCCTCGCGGCAGCTGGCGCGCCAGCCGCTCCACCAGCTGCACCCAGGCCAGGCCGGCGGCGCGGGCCTCGGCGGCCGGCGCCTCGGCGGCAGCCGGCGCAGGCGCTGCAGGGGTGCCCGCCTCCTCGGCGTAGGCACGGGCATATTGCTCGGGCGTGGGCTCGAGCTGGGCCAGCGCCAGGCGGCGCAGCGCGCCCTTGGCCAGCTGGGCCGGGGTCGGCCGTTCGGCGTTCACGGTGCCGGGCATCGTGCAGCGGCGGGGGCGCTGGGGCGAGGCTCGGCGCGCTCAGCCGTTGGCCTGCCGGGGCAGGCCGGCCTCGGCGCTGCGCGCCAGCAGCGCCCGGTTCTGCTCGATCCAGCGCTGCAGCTCGTCAGCCGGCAGCGCGCGGCTGAACTTGAAGCCCTGCATCACCGAGCAGCCCAGGCGCTGCAGCACCCGCAGCTGGCGGTCGGTCTCGACGCCCTCAGCCACCACGCGCAGCCCCAGGGCGCGGGCCAGCGCGATGATGGCCGTGACCACCGCCGTGCTCTTGGGCGCCAGGTCGAGCTCGCGCACGAAGCTGCGGTCGATCTTGAGCTCGGCGATCGGCAGCTGCGAGAGGTACGACAGGCTCGAGTAGCCCATGCCGAAGTCGTCGATGGCGAGCTCGACGCCGATGTCCTTGAGGCGATGGATCGAGGGGATCACGCCCTGCAGGTCCTTCATCAGGCTGTCCTCGGTGATCTCGAGGTGGATCATGCGGTGCGGCACGCCGGCCAGCGACACGTACTCGTGGATGCGCTCGACGAGGTCGGAACGCTCGAACAGCCGGCTCGGCATGTTCACCGCGATGGCTTCGTCGAAACCGAAGGCTTCGATCCACTGCCGCGCCTGCCGCGAGGCCTCGCGCAGCGCCCACTCCGACATCGGCACGATGAGGCCGGTGTCCTCCGCCAGCGGGATGAACTCGGCCGGCGGCACGAGCCGGCCCTGGCGCTGCCAGCGCATCAGCGCCTCGACCTTGGCCACGCGGCCGGCCACGACGTCGATCTGCGGCTGGGAGTGACGCACCAGCTCCTCGCGCGCGATGGCCTTGTGCAGCGCCGTCTCGAGCTCCAGCTTCTCGCGGCCGCGGCCGGCCAGCATCGGGTTGAACACCGCCGCGGCGTTCTTGCCCTGGTTCTTGACCGAGTACATCGCCACGTCGGCGTTGCGCAGCAGGTCGACGACGCTGGCGCCGTCGCGCGGGTAGATCGCCACGCCCACGCTGGCGGTGACGAAGCACTCCTGCCCGCTCACCAGGAAGGGCTGCCGCAGCTCGTCGAGCACGCGCTGGGCCACGCGCTCGGCGTCGGCGTCGGCGCCGACCTCGGGCAGCAGGGCCACGAACTCGTCGCCGCCCAGGCGACCCACGGCCTCCAGCGCGCGGTGCGAGCGCAGGCCGGCGCTGTCGAGGGTGCCGTCGAGCACGGCCTCGGAGTGACGCACGCAGGCCACCAGCCGCCGCCCCACCTGCAGCAGCAGCTCGTCGCCGGCCCCGTGGCCGAGCGTGTCGTTGATCACCTTGAAGCGGTCGAGGTCGATCAGCAGCAGCGCGAACTGGTGCTGCAGCCGCCGCGCGTGCTCCAGCGCCCGCTCGGCCCGCAGGATGAGCTGGCGGCGGTTGGGCAGCCCCGTCAGCGAGTCGAAGTTGGCCAGGCGGCGGATCTCGTCCTCGGCGTGGCGGCGCTCGGTGACGTCCTGCACGATGCCGCGGTAGGCCGAGGCGCGGCCCATCTCGTTGAACTCGGGCTCGGCCTCGAGATGCATGATGCGCTCGCGGCCGTCGAGCAGCACGGTGGGCACGTCCACCGTCACCGGCGACATGTGCCGCAGGGCCTTGTGCAGATCCTCCGAGAGCTTGCGGCGCTGCTCGCCCGGCACCATGCGCAGCAGCATGCGCAGCGAGACGCGGTCGTGGGGGCCGAAGCCGAACACGCGCAGCGCCTCGGGCGCGAGGCTGAAGCCGGAGCCGCGCCGCGTCAGCAGGCTGCCCATGCGGGCGAGGTCCTGCGCACGGGCCAGTTCGGCACGGCTGCGCTCGAGCTCGATGCGCGTGCGGCTGGCCCGCAGCAGGTAGCGCAGCCGGCCCTCGAGCAGGCTCCACTGGTTGCTCTTGACGAAGAAGTCGCTGGCGCCGGCGTTGTAGGCCTTGGTGATGGACGCGTCGTCGTCCAGGCCGGTGAGCATGAGCACCGGCAGGTTCTCGAGCCCCGACATGCGGCGCAGCAGGCGGCAGGTGTCGAAGCCGTCCAGCGCCGGCATCATGGCGTCGAGCAGAACGACGTCGAAGCTCTGCTGGCGCAGCAGGCGCAGCGCCTGATCGCCGCCGGCGGCCTCGGTGATGCGGAAGCCGCGCTCGCGCAGCGCCAGTGCGGTGACGAGGAGGTTGACCTCGTCGTCGTCGACGAGCAGCACCAGGGGCTGTTCGGGCAGTCCGTCGTCGGCCGGGATCGGGGCAGGCGTCATCGGCGCGCGTGGGACGGGGCGGCGATCGGGGTCACGTCCGCAGGATAGCGGCTGCAGCGCGTTGCGCCGCCTCGATCAGCGCGACGATGCGGTCGATGTCGTGGCTTAGGTCCGCCACCTCGCCGCCACGCAGCCGCGCCTCCAACTCGGCGCAGGCGCGCGACAGGGCCAGCGCGCCGACGCTGGCCGACGAGCTCTTCAGCGTGTGGACGATGCCGGCGACGACGTCGGCATCGGGCGCCTCGGCCTGCAGGCGCAACTGCACGACCATGCGCGACAGCGAGGTGTCGTAGGCCGCAAGCACGCGCTGCACCACGCCCTGACGGCCGTCGGGGTCGAGCTCGTGCAGGCGGGCCAGCGCCTGCGCGTCCAGCGGCTCGCGCTTGTCGTCGTGTTCAGTGCTCATGGCAACGGGCAGGCATGGTTTCGCTGCGGCGGGGTCGAACAGCCCCCTCGGCGGCGCGGGCCGCAGCATAACCAGCGCCGACGGATGCACCTGCGGGACCGGCAACACGTGCCACCGTCGGAGTATCGGCGCCGGCGTGTTCCGACTTGAGGCCTGGCGTCCGCGATGCGCACGAGGGCGGCGTCGGATGCCGTCCCTAGAATCCACCCTGCGATGCCGAGCCCCAGCCTGCCCCACGATCGCCGCCCTGCCCCGCGGCGCCCGGCGTGGCCGGCACCCGCGGTGCTCGCGGTCGCGATGGCCACGCCGCAGGCGGCGCTGGCGGCCGAGGCCGACCTCGGGGCGGTGGCCGTGCTCACCGTCGGGGCCGTGGCCGTGGCCCTGGGCGTGCTGGCGGCCGCGCTGGCCTACCGGCTGGGCCGGGCGGGTCGCGCCGCCGCAACACCGCCGGCACCCGCGGCCGCCGCCGCGCCTGAGCAGGCCACCGCGCCCACGGCGCCACCAGCCGCCGAACCTGCCGAACCCGCCAAACCCGCCGAAGCCGCCCCGCGCGACGATGCCGAGAGCTTCGGCTTCACGCTTTCGCACGACCTGCGGGCACCGTTGCGCGTGGTGGAGGGCTTCACGCGCATCGTCAAGGAAGACTACGGGCCGCAACTGGACCGCGTCGGCAACGACCACCTCGACCGCGTGCTCGGGGCCGCGGCGCGCATGAACCTCATGATCGACGCCATGCTGGCGCTGGCCCGCCTGTCCCAGCAACCGCTGGCGCGGCAGCCCGTCGACCTGTCGCAGATGGCCGGCTTCGTCGTCGAGGACCTGCGCCGCGCGTCGCCCGACCGCTCCGTCGAGGTCGAGATCGAGCCCGGCCTGCAGGCCCAGGGCGACCCCACGCTGCTGCGCCTGGTGCTCGACAACCTGCTGGGCAACGCCTGGAAGTACACCGCCAAGGCCTCCCACCCCCGCATCGAAATGCGGCGCGAAGCCACCGTCGACGCCTCCGGCCTGGGCTTCGTGGTGCGCGACAACGGCGCCGGCTTCGACATGCGCTCGGCCGATCGCCTGTTCGGCCTGTTCCAGCGGCTGCACAGCGCCAGCGACTTCCCGGGCCATGGCGTCGGGCTGGCTTCGGTGCGGCGCATCGTCGAGCGCCATGGCGGGCGCGTGTGGGCCGACTCGGAGCCCGGGCGCGGCGCCGCCTTCCACGTCGTGCTGGGCGCGGGCTGAGCGACCGCGCGGCCGCGATCAGCCCGACAGCTGTTCCACCGCCACCAGCACGCGCTCGGCCTGCTGGGCCGGTGCGAGGCCCTGCTCGCGGGCCTGGCGCTGCAGCCGCTGCAGCGCCTGCGTCCGCGTCAGCGAGAAGCGGTGCATCAGCACGCCCACGGCCAGTGGCACGGGGTCGGCCAGGGGGTCGGGCGCCGCCGTGGCGGCCGGGCGCGGGCCGTCGCCGGCCAAGCGTGCCGCCCCCGCGGGAGCCGCGGCACCCGCACCCTCGCGGCGCAGGCGGCCGAAGGCGGCCTCCACCGCCGGCACGATCTGCCCCACCTCGAGCGGCTTGACCAGGTAGGCCAGAGCGCCCAGGGCCTTGACGGTGGCCAGGGTCTGCTCGTCGGCGAAGGCCGAGAGGAACATGAACGGGATGCCGTACTTGTCGCGCAGCGTCTCGGCCACGTCGAAACCGGTCATGCCGGGCATGCGGATGTCGAGCAGCGCCAGCTCGGGGCGGTGGCGGCGGGCCAGCAGGATGGCATCGTCGCCGTTGTCGGCGTCGATCACCTCGTAGCCGGCGTCGGCCAGGCCCTGCGTGACGGTGGCCAGCACCAGGCGGTCGTCGTCGACGACCAGCACGCGGCCCTTGCCTGGCAGGGCAGCAGGCGGATGCGGGGCGTCCGGGACACTCGACGACGGCATGCGTCGATTGTCACCCATCGGCCCGCCGCAGGACGGCGTCTCAGCGGTCGGTTACGGCGGACGCCGCCGGCAGCTGCACCGCCGGCGCCCACAACTCCACGCGCGCCACGACCTCATGGCCCACCTGCGTGAGCGCGAAGCGGCTGCTGCGCCGCGGCAGCAGCGCGCGCACCAGGCCCAGACCGGCCACGCTGCTGCGGCCCGCGCGCTGCAGCTCGAAGCCCGCCGGCAGGCGGCCGCGCCCCGCGATGGCCAGCACCACGGTGTCCCCCGCGGTAGCCAGGGTGCAGCGCACGTCGCCGCCATCGCCGTGGCGCAGGGCATTGCTGACGAGCTCGTTGAGCGTCAGCGCGATCGGGATGGACTCGTTCTCGGGCAGCTCGTGCGGCACCTCGCCCGTCACCTGCACGTCGATCGTGCGGCCGGCCATGCGGGCCAGCGACGCCGTCACCCCGCGCAGCAGCCCGGCCAGCCCCAGCGGGCCGGCGCGCCCCATCTGCAGGCCGTACACCTGCGCGATGGCCTGCACCTGACCGACGGCGTCGGTCAGGATGTCTCGCACCTCCGGGTGCTTGCCGGCCGTCTGCATCAGCAGGCCGGCCACGCCCTGCAGGTTGTTCTTGATGCGGTGGTGCACCTCGCGCACCAGCACCTCGCGCTGCGCGATGGCGGCCTGCAGCCGCGCCTGCTCGGCGGCGCGCTGCTGGGTCACGTCGCTGGCCACCAGCAGCACCAGCGGTGAGCGGGGCTCGCCCGGCTCCGACAGCGGGGCGAGCCGGCAGTCCCAGACGCGGGCCTCGGCCGCGTCGTCCGCGCCATGGCGCCACTCCTGGCGATGCTGCTCGCCGCTGGCGGCCACGGCGCGCAGCCAGCCGGCCAGCGACGCGGCCAGCGAGGGGTCGGCGACGTCGGCCACGGTGCGGCCCTCGGCCACGCCGGTGCCCAGGAAAGCGCCTGCCGTCTGGTTGGCCTGCCGCACGGCCAGGGTGTCGGCGTCGAACAGCGCGATGGCGGCCGGCGCGGTCTCGATCACCCGCTGCAGCGAGGCCTGGGCCTCGGCGATGCGCAGCTCGGCCTGGCGGCGGCGCTCGATGTCCAGCAGCGCGAAGGTGACCTCGCGCCCGCCGCTGGCGCCGCGGCTGAGCACGGCGTTGCCGGCCACCCAGAACTCGCGGCCGTCGCGGCCGCGCAGGCGGCACTCGAAGGTCTCTGCCGTGCCTTCCTCCAGCACGGCCAGCCAGTCGCCGCGCCGCAGCGGGTGCCCGGGCTCGGGCGTGGCGACGATGGACATGGGTTCGCCCAGGAAGTCGGCGAGCTCGCCCGCGAACATTCGCCGTGCCGAGCGGTTCCTCCCCTCGATGGCGCGCTGAGACCCCGTGACGATGCCCACCAGGACCGAGTCGAGGATGGCGCGCGTGGGCTCGGCCTGCTCGGCCAGCGACTCGCGCG
>JBKDQY010000101.1:0-14428 GCA_046341655.1 Betaproteobacteria bacterium
GCCCGTGCGCTGGTAGACGTCGATGTAGTTCAGGCCGCAGGCGTGGTGGCGGATGCGGATCTCGCCGGGGCCGGGTTCGCCCACGGGCAGTTCCACGAGCTGCATCTGCTCGGGACCGCCGAAGGCGGTGATCTGGATCGCTCGGGGCATGGGGGTCTCCTCGGGTGCGGCGGGTCGGATGTGAGCCTGGAGGGTACGACAAGCACCGCGCCCGACGGCGGCGCCGGGCCATCGCGTCGCGTGGCACCATCCGGCCGCCCTATGAAGCGCCTTGCCCACGCCCCCAACCTCGCGCTGGCCACGCTGTGGGCCGACATGCTCGGCAGTGCCGGCATCGACTGCCGGGTGATGCGCGCCAACGCCTGCTCGATCGCCGGCGAGATTCCACCCGACCAGAGCCAGCCCGAGATCTGGGTGCTCGACGACCTTTCGCACGCCCGGGCGCTGCGGCTGCTGGACGAGCTTCGCCATGCACCGCACCGCCACTGGGCCTGCCCCGGCTGCCAGGAGATCATCGACGGCCCGTTCGAGCTGTGCTGGAACTGCGGCACGCCGATGCCGGCGCTGCCCGGCGACCGCACGTGACGCTGACGCCCCGCCTGGCGCTGCTGATGACGCTGCCGCCGCTGCTGTGGGCCGGCAACGCCGTCGTCGGCCGCCTGCTCGCCGGCGAGGTGCCGCCACTGACACTGAATCTGCTGCGCTGGTTGCTGACGGCGCTGATCCTGCTGCCGCTGGCGTGGCGCGCTCTGCGGCCGTGGAGCGCCATCCGCGAGCGGGCCGGCTACCTGTTCATGGTGGGCCTGCTCGGCGTGGGCGCGTTCAACTCGCTGCAGTATCTGGCGCTGGTCACCTCAAGCCCAATCAACGTCACGCTGGTGGCCGCCAGCATGCCCGTGTGGATGCTGGCCGTGGGGGCGCTGGCCTACGGCGAGCGGCCGACGCGGCGACAGCTGGCCGGCGCGGCGCTGGGCTTGGCGGGCGTGGCCCTGGTCATCGGCCGCGGCTCCTGGCAGACGCTGCTGGCGGTGCGCTTCGTGCCGGGCGACCTGTTGATCCTGCTGGCGATCATCGGCTGGGCCTTCTACAGCTGGCTGCTCGCGCGGCCGCCGGCCCACATGCGGGGGCCGAACCGCCCGCCCTGGGACTGGGCCGGCTTCCTGCTCGTGCAGACGCTGTTCGGGCTGCTGGCGGCGTCGGTCTTCACCGCCGGCGAGCAGGCCCTCGGCGCTGAGCCGATCCGCTGGAGCTGGGGCGTGGCGGCGGCACTGGTGTACGTATCGCTGGGCGCCAGCATCGTGGCCTACCGCTGCTGGGGCCTGGGCGTGGCCGAGGGCGGGCCGGCGCTGGCGGCGTTCTTCAACAACCTCACGCCGCTGTGCGCGGCGCTGCTGTCGACCCTGGTGCTGGGCGAGCCCCCGCGCACGTACCACGCGGTGGCCTTCCTGCTGATCGTCGGCGGCATCGCGGTCAGCGTGCGGCGGCCGGCGCGCTGAGGGTTCGCTGTGGTGCTCGGGTGGAACGGGACAGCGCCCTCCGGCGCTCTCGCGCCACAGCGGCAGGGTCAGCCCACCGCCCGGGCCGAAGGGTGCAGGAGCAGGAAGGCCTTGAGCTTCGGGAAGAGCTGGTCGACGAGCTCCGTGAGCTTGGCCTCGGTCTTGATGAACTTGTTCATGTTCGCGCCGCCGGACAGCGAGTCGTAGTAGGCCCGCCCGGCCTCCTTGCCGTCCGCGTAGATGCGCAGGTCTGCCCGGGCCAGGTAGATGGCCATGTCCCAGCGATAGATGATCTCGTAGGTGCCGACCAGAGGACACGAGGTGACGGGCGCCTTGTCGGGTAGCCAGCGCACCTTGAAGCCCTTCTTCTCGAGCACGGCCCGATAGACGTCGTGGAATCCGTCTTGAACGACTTCGCTGTTTCGAACCAGGCACAGTTCCTGGGAAGCTCGATCCAGCGCGCTTGGGGTGACGGTCTGGGTGATGGCGCACCCCGAAAGCGCCACGAGCGGAACGAGCAGAAGACGGCGTGCATTCACGGGTTCTCTCCAATGGGCTGATTCGCGAAAGAGGGCGCGTGGCCCCCCGACTTCATGATGGCCCACGAGTGCCGAGCGGGCAAGGCGGAGGGCCCGGCAATTGTGGCGCCCTCGCCGGTTCGCCGGACGGCGTGCTCGGCGTGGCCAGCGGATCGACCTGGGCGAGTGCGGTCACACCTCCACCCGGTCTCAGAACGTCCCTGGGTAGGCTCCGCCATCGAGCAGGATGTTCTGCCCCGTGATGTAGCCCGCATGCACGCTGGACAGGAAGGCGCAGGCCGCGCCGAACTCGGCCGGCGTGCCGAAGCGGCGCGTGGGGTTGAGGGCGCGCCGCTCGTCCATCACCGCCTCGATGGACTTGCCGGCCTTGGCGGCGGCGCCGGCCATCGTGGCGCGCAGCCGGTCGGTCTCGAAGGGGCCGGGCAGCAGCGCGTTGATCGTCACGTTGCGGCCGGCGATGCGCGGCTGCCGCGCCAGGCCGGCCACGAAGCCCGTCAGGCCGCTGCGCGCGCCGTTGCTCAGGCCCAGGATGTCGATGGGCGCCTTCACCGCCGCCGAGGTGATGTTGACGATGCGCCCGAAACCGCGCTCGGCCATGCCGTCCACCGTGGCCTTGATCAGCTCGATGGGGGTGAGCATGTTGGCCTCGAGCGCCTTGATCCAGGCCTCGCGGCCCCAGTCGCGGAAGTCGCCCGGCGGCGGGCCGCCGGCGTTGTTGACGAGGATGTCGACCCGCGGCGCCGCTGCCAGCGCCGCGGCACGGCCCTCGGGCGTGGTGATGTCGCCCGCCACCGTGTGCACGCTCACCGCGGGGAAGCGCTCGCGCAGCTGCGCGGCCGTGGCCTCCAGCGCCTCGGCGCCGCGCGCGGTGATGACGACGTTGACGCCCTCGGCCGCCAGCGCCTCGGCGCAGCCGCGGCCCAGGCCCTTGCTCGCGGCGCACACCAGCGCCCAGCAGCCCGTGATGCCCATGTCCATGTTCGAAGTCTCCTGAAGGATTGAAGGATTCAGCGCGTGCGGGCCAGCAAGGCCACGCCCGCGAGCACCAGCACCGTGCCGGCAGCGATCCAGTGGTTGAAGGGCTCGCCCAGCAGCCATACGCCCAGCAGCAGCGTCGACAGGGGGCCAATCATGCCGGCCTGCGCGGTCAGGGCGGCCCCGATGCGCTCGATGGCCATCATCACCAGGATGACGGGCGCGAAGGTGCACAGCAGCGCGTTCAGCAGCGACAGCGCCAGCACCTCGGGCGCCACCACCGCCGCCTGCAGGGGCCGCAGCAGCAGGAACTGCGCGATGCACAGCGCGCAGGCCACGCTGGTGGCCCAGCCGGTCAGGCGCAGCGCGCCCAGGCGCCGCACGTGCTCGCCGCTGAGCGCCAGGTAGACGGCGTAGCTCAGCGCGCTGCCGAACACCAGCGCCGCGCCGACCAGGGTGTCGGCCCCGCTGAAGCGCAGCTCGTGGCCGAAGACCAGCAGCACGCCTGCGTAGCTCACGGCCAGCGCCAGCGCCTGGCGCCCGGTGATGCGCCGGCCGTACAGCAGCGCGCCCAGGGCCAGCACCAGCGTGGGATTCAGGTACAGGATCAGCCGCTCCAGGCTGGCGCTGATGTACTGCAACCCGGCGAAGTCGAGGAAGCTCGCCAGGTAGTAGCCGCTAAAGCCCAGCAGCGCCACCACGCGCAGGTCGGCCCGCGACAGCGCCGGCCGGCCACGGCCCGCCCACCAGGCCAGGGCCACGAACAGCGGCATCGCGAACAGCATGCGGTACATCAGCAGCGTCACCGCGTCCACGCCGTGGCGGTAGGCGAGCTTGACGATGATGGCCTTGCCGCTGAACGCGATGGCCCCTGCCAGGGCCATGGCCAGCCCTGCCCAGGGCCAGCCGCTCAGAGTGCCCGCGCGGTCGGTCATGCGGCCCGGTCTTCGGGGGCGCGGCGCTCCAGGCACCACTCGCGCTCGAACTCGGCGTAGCCCAGGCCACGGTAGATGCCGATGGCCACGTCGTCGGGGTCGGCCACCATGACGACCTCGTCCACCTGCCAGGCCTGCAGCGCGTGGCGGCTGACGTGGTGAACCAGCGCCGAGCACAGGCCGCGGCGGCGCCACGCAGGGTGCGTGGCCACGCGCTGGAAGCGGCCGGTCGCCCCGGGCGCGGCGCGGTCGCGCAGCAGCCCGCAGTCGGCCGCCAGCACCGCCTGCCCCGGCTCGCCCACCCAGACGCCGAACCACTCGCACTGGCCCCGCTGGTGCAGCACGGCGTAGTGCTCGAAGACCCGGCGCCGGTAGGCGCGATAGCCGAGGGGCTCGAAGCCGTGCGTGTCGGCGCACTGCAGGTCGACGACGGCCTCGACCTCGGCGCCCGGGCCGCGCCACTCGATGGGCCGCACCGTCACCGGCATCACCTTCGGCGCCGGCGGCTCGGCCAGCCCGCCGGGCCGCAGGCGCATCACGGCGTTGACGTGCAGCTTGAAGCCCGCGGCCTGCCAGGCCGGCAACTGCTCCCCGGCGTAGGGCGTGTTGACGCCCAGCGCCACGTGGCGCGAGGCCGGCTGCCGCGAGGCGATCTCGGCCTGGAAGCGGGCCAGCCAGGCGGCGAGCGCGTCGTCGCGCGGGGGCTCGGCCAGCAGCAGGCAGTTGCCCCAGTAGAACGAGGGGTTGCCGGGCGTGCGCACGACGATGCAGTCGTCGCGCTCCTCCACCTCGGCGGCGACGGCGTGCAGCGTGAAGTCGGTGCGCCAGCCCGGGCGCAGGTCGGCCAGCCTCACCAGCGCGTGCCCGGGACTCAGAAGCCGGCGGCTTGGCCGTCGCGGCGCGGGTCGCTGGCGGCGGCGTAGCCGCGCTCGGCGGCGTCGCCCTGCCCTTCGTCCAGCCGCCAGATGAACTGGCCCGCGCCGTAGTCCTGGTAGCTGTCGGCGAAGGGCTCGACGCGGTGGCCGCGCTCGCGGAGCCCCTGCGCCGTGGCCGCCGGGAAGCCCTGCTCGGCGTTGACCGTGCCGCCGAACCAGCGCCAGCGCGGCGCGTCGCAGGCGGCCTGCGGGTTCTGGTGGTAGTCGAGCATGCGCACCGTCGTCTGCACGTGGGCCTGCGGCTGCATGTCGCCGCCCATGATGCCGAAGCTCATCACCGGCCGGCCCTCGCGCGTGAGGAACGCAGGGATGATGGTGTGGAAGGGCCGCTTGCCCGGGCCCACGACGTTGTCGCGGCTCTCGTCGAGCGTGAAGCCGTGGCCGCGGTTCTGCAGGCTCAGGCCGTAGCCGGGCACCACCACGCCGCTGCCGAAGCCCATGTAGTTGCTCTGGATGAAGCTCACCATCATTCCGCTGGCGTCGGCCGCGCTCAGGTAGATGGTGCCGCCCGTGGGGCCGTGACCGGGGCCGAAGTCCTGGGCGCGCTTCGGGTCGATGAGCTTCGCGCGCGCGGCCAGGTAGGCCGGGTCCAGCATCTGCGCGGGCGTCAGGCGCATCGCGCGCGGCTCGGCGACGTGGCGGTAGACGTCGGCGAAGGCCAGCTTCATGGCCTCGATCTGCAGGTGCTGGCTGTCGGTGCCGTCGACCTGCAGAGCCGCGAGGTCGAAGTGCTGCAGGATGCCCAGCGCGATCTGCGCGGCGATGCCCTGCCCGTTGGGCGGGATCTCGTGCAGCGTGTAGCCGCGGTAGTCCTGGGCCAGCGGCGTGACCCACTCGGGCGCGTAGGCGGCGAAGTCGGCCGCCGTCAACGCGCCGCCGTGCGCCCGGGCGTGCGCCTCGGCGGCGGCGGCGATCTCGCCGCGGTAGTAGGCCTCGCCCCGGGTGCGCCCGATCAGGCGCAGAGTCTTCGCGGCATCGGGCAGGCGGAACAGCTCGCTGACCCGCGGCGCGCGCCCGTGCGGCAGGAAGGTCTCCGCGAAGCCCGGCTGCGTGGTCAGCTCGGGCAGGCTGGCGGCGTTGGCCCACTTCTGCTGCACGATCACCGGCACGGCGTAGCCGCGCTCGGCCACCTCGATGGCGGGTTGCAGCAGGTCCTCGAAGGGCAGCCTGCCGAAGCGCTGGCTCAGGGCCACCCAGCCGGCCACGGCACCGGGCACGGTGACGCTGTCCCAGCCGCGCTTGGCCGGGGCCTTGGCGTCGGCGCCGTACTTGCGGCGGAAGTACTCCGGAGTCCAGGCCTGCGGCGCGCAGCCGCTGGCGTTCAGGCCGTGCAGCTGCCGGCCGTCCCAGAGGATGCAGAAGGCATCCGAACCCAGGCCGTTGCTGCAGGGCTCGACGATGGTCATCACCGCCGCCGTGGCGATGGCGGCATCGACCGCGTTGCCGCCAGCCTGCAGCATGCGCAGGCCGGCCTGCGCCGCCAGCGGGTGCGAGGTGCTGACGACGTTGCGGGCGAACACGGGGCCGCGCTGGCTGGGGTAGCCGGCGCTCCAGTCGAAGCGGTGGGTCATGGCAGTGGGCGGGAGACGGGCAAGGCCGCGGATGGTAGCGACGCTAGGGATCCGGCGGGGCCACTCGGCCATCGGCGACGAAGCGGCTGAGCCGGGGCGGCTCGGGGCCCTGGTGGAAGGCCAGCCGCTGCTCGCGCAGTTCGGCGTCGAAGGCGGTGAAGCGCTCGAGGCGGCGCTGATGCTCGAGCCAGTTCTCGTCGACGAAGACCTCGACGCAGCGCCCGGGCTGGGCCACGTCGTGGAACAGGCCCCAGCTCAGCGCGCCCTGGCGCAGCCGGGCGCGGCGCGTGCGCTCCATGACGGCGGAGAACTCGGCCGTGCGCGTGGGGTCGATGCGGTACTCCACCGTCACCATCACGGGGCCGGCGTCGTCGTCCACCGGCGTGGCGGGCTCGGGCGCGGGGGTCACGCGTGCGGGGCTGAAGTCGGGTGCGACCTCCCCCACGATGCTGGTGCGCCGCAGCGCCACCGCGCCCAGCAGGCCGAAGGCCGAGGCCGCCAGCACGGCGCCGTTCACGCCCGTGAACGCGGCCACCTGGCCCCACGCGAGCGCACCGGCAGCCGCGCCGCCCATCAGGGCCATCTGGTAGATGCTCATGCCGCGCGCGCGCACCCAGTCGGGCATCGTGGCCTGCGCGGCCAGTGTCAGCGAGTTGGCCACCGAGATCCAGGCCATGCCCGCCACCACCATGGCCGGCAGCGCCACCCAGACCTCGGGGACGGTGACGATCAGCGCCGAAGCCGCCGCGTGCACCAGGGTGCCGGCCACCACGAACTCGTTGGGCGTGCGGCGGGCGCGCCAGCGCGGGAAGTACATCGCCGCGATCACCGCGCCCAGCCCCAGGCAGGACAGCATCACCGTGAAGAGACCGGCTCCGCCGCCATGCAGGCCCTGGGCCACCAGCGGCAGCAGCGCCAGCAGCGCCGTGCTCTGCACGAAGAACAGGAACACTCGCAGCAGCACCAGCCTCAGCCGCGGCGCCTGCACCGCGTAGTTGATGCCCACGCGCATGGCACCGACGAAGCGCTCCCCAGGCAGCGCGCTGGTGCGCGGAGCGCCCTTCCAACGCACGATCATCCCGAACGCGAACAGCGCCAGCAGCGCGTTGAGCACGAACACCGCCGCCGGGCTGACCGCCGCCAGCAGTGCGCCGGCCAGGACCGGGCCGATCACGCGCGACAGGTTCATGGCGATGCCGTTGAGCGCCAGCGCCTGCGGGAACTGCGCCCGGCTGACCACCGTGGGCACGATCGCCGCGAACACCGGCCAGCGCATGGCCAGGCCCACGCCGTTGAGGAAGGTCAGCGCCAGCAGCCAGCCTGCGGTGAGCCGGCCGCTCAGCGACATCGCCGCCAGCACCAGCGCCACCACGCACACCCACAGCTGCGTGAACGCGAACCAGCGCCGGCGGTCGACGATGTCGGCCAGCGCGCCGCTGGGCAGGCCGAGCAGGAACACCGGCAGCGTGGACGCGGCCTGCACCAGCGCCACCATCACCGGGCTGGTGGTCAGCGACGTCATCAGCCACGCGGCCGCGACGTCGTTCATCCACATCGTCAGGTTGGCCGCCAGCCAGGCGGCCCACAGGCCCCGGAAGGCGGGGCTCTCGAGCGGCTGCAGTGCGGCGGGCAGCGCCATCGCCATCAGGCGGCCGCAGGCCGCGCCGACGGCATCAATCCGCGTCCTGGACGGCCTGCTCGCGCTGCTTCTTGATGCCCGGCAGCATGACGATCACGATCAGCAGCACCGAGGCGATCAGCAGCCCCGCCGACAGCGGGCGGCTCAGGAAGGTGGTCCAGTCGCCTCGGCTCAGCAGCAACGCCCGCCGCAGGTTCTCTTCCATCATCGGCCCGAGGATGAAGCCCAGCAGCAGCGGCGCCGGCTCGCAGCCGAGGCGGTAGAACACGACACCCATCACGCCGAAGGCCGCGGCCATGAAGATATCGAAGTTGTTGTTGTTGAGCGTGTACAGACCGATGCAGCAGAAGCTCAGGATGGCCGGGTAGAGGAAGCGGTACGGCACCGTGAGCAGCTTGATCCAGATGCCGATCAGCGGCAGGTTCAGGATGATCAGCATCAGGTTGCCGATCCACATGCTGGCGATGAGGCCCCAGAACAGGTCGGGGTTGCTCGTCATCACCTGCGGGCCCGGCTGGATGCCCTTGATCGTCATCGCGCCCACCATCAGCGCCATCACCGGGTTGGGCGGGATGCCCAGGGTCAGCATCGGCACGAAGCTGGTCTGCGCGCCGGCGTTGTTGGCGCTCTCCGGACCTGCCACGCCGCGGATGTTGCCCTGGCCGAAGGGCACCTCGTCGGGTCGGCCCTTGGTCTTCTTCTCGAGCGTGTATGCGGCGAAGCTGGCCAGCAGCGCGCCGCCGCCGGGCAACACGCCCAGAACCGAGCCCAGCGTGGTGCCGCGAAGCACGGCCGGGTAGGCATCGAGGAAGTCGCGCTTGGTCGGCCACAGGCCCTTGACATCCTTGGTGAAGACCTCGCGGTGCTCGGCCGGGCGGCCGAGGTTGAGGATGATCTCGCCGAAGCCGAACACCCCCATGGCGATGGCCACGAAGCCGATGCCGTCGGTGAGCTCCGGGATGTCGAAGCTGTAGCGCGGCACGCCCGAGATGACGTCGGTATTGATCTGCCCGATGAGCAGGCCCAGCAGGATCATGGCGATGGCCTTGATCAGCGAGCCCGAGGCCAGCACCACGGCGCCGATGAGACCCAGCACCATGAGACTGAAGTACTCGGCCGGGCCGAACTTGAAGGCCAGCTCGGTGAGCGGCGGAGCGAAGGCCGCCAGCACCAGCGTGGCCACGGTGCCCGCGAAGAAGCTGCCCAGCCCGGCAGCCGCCAGCGCGGCACCGGCGCGGCCCTTGCGGGCCATCTGGTAACCGTCGAGCGCCGTGACCACCGAGGCGCTCTCACCCGGAACGTTGATCAGGATCGCGGTGGTGGAGCCGCCGTACTGCGCGCCGTAGTAGATGCCGGCCAGCATGATGAGCGCCGGCGTCGCGTCGAGCGCGTAGATGCTGGGCAGCAGCATCGCGATGGTGGCCACCGGGCCGAGGCCCGGCAGCACGCCGATCAGCGTGCCGAGGACGGCGCCCCCCAGGGCGTAGAGCACGTTCTGCAGCGTGAAGGCGACGCTGAATCCGAGCGCGAGGTTGTTGAGCAGTTCCATGCGCGGCTTTCAGGTCAGGCCAGGAAGGTGGGCCACAGCGGGATCGTGAGGTTCAGGCCCTTGATGAAGACGAGCCAGCAGCCCAGCGTCAGCACGGCGGCGTTGATCAGCACTTCCTTCAGGCGGAACTCGCCGCTGGCCAGGCTGGCCACGGCGATGAGCAGCGGCAGCGTGATGACCATGCCCACCCGCGGCAGCAGCAGCCCGAACATCACCACCGCTCCCAGGATGATCATCCAGGGCTTCCAGGGCCAGGGCTCGATCTTGTCGCCGCCGCGGGTGTCGACCAGCAGGGCCTTGAGCAGCACGATGGCGCCCAGCACCGACAGCAGGATGCCCAGCCCGAACGGGAAGTACGCGGGCCCGGGCCGCGCCGCCGAGCCGAAGCTGTAGTTGGTGGCCCCCCAGGCGAAGCCCAGCCCGACGACGATGAACATCAGACCGGACCAGAAGTCCTTCTCGCTCTTGATCTTCAAACCCGTGTCTCCCGGCAGGATGCGGCGTACGCGGCAATGCGACGCCACCTGAAGGGATTCTAGGAAGCGCCCCCTGGGGGACCGCTGTGGTTTCCACGTAAGCGCCGCCGACGCCTGCGCGGAGTCGCGCGGTCTTCCGGCGGCTTCAGCCGTCGAAGGCCGGCGTGCTGCGCAGCACTTCCTCGACCGTGGTCAGCCCCTCGGCCACCTTCATGGCCCCGGCCAGGCGCAGGGGGCGCATGCCCTCGCGCACCGCCGTGCGCTTCAGCGCCGCGGCGTCCAGGCCCGGGTGCACGGTGGCGCGGGCCGCTTCGCTCAGCGTGAGCAGCTCGTACAGGCCGGCGCGCCCGCGGAAGCCGGTGTGGCGGCACTCCAGACAGCCCACGGGCTTGCAGGCCCGCACGGCACCGTGCAGCCGCCAGGGCTTGGCCAGCTCGTCGATCAGCTCGCGCGTCACGGCCTCGTCGGGCTGCTTGCAGGCCGGGCACAGGGTGCGCACCAGGCGCTGCGCGAGCACGCCGATCACGGTGGCGCCGATCAGGTAGCTCGGCACCCCCAGGTCGGCCAGCCGCGTGATGGCCGCGGCGGCGTCGTTGGTGTGCAGGGTGCTGAAGACGAGGTGGCCGGTGAGCGCGGCCTGGATGGCCATCTCGGCGGTGGCCAGGTCGCGGATCTCGCCCACCATGATGATGTCCGGGTCCTGCCGCATCAGCGCGCGCAGGCCCTCGGCGAAGCCCATGTCCAGCGCCGGCTGCACCTGCGTCTGGTTGAAGGCCGGCTCGATCATCTCGATCGGGTCCTCGATGGTGCAGACGTTCACCTCCTCGGTGGCCAGCTGCTTCAGCGTGGAGTACAGCGTCGTCGTCTTGCCGCTGCCGGTGGGCCCGGTGACGAGCACGATGCCGTGCGGCCGCTGGATCAGCTGCTGCCAGCGCTCGGCCTCGTGCGCGCCGAAGCCCAGCGCCGCCAGGCCCTTGACCACGGTGTCGGGATCGAAGATGCGCATCACCAGCGTCTCGCCGAAGGCCGTGGGCAGCGTCGACAGCCGCATCTCCACCTCGCCGCCCTTGCCACCCTCGGGCGTGTCGGGGCGGCGCGTCTTGATGCGGCCGTCGAGCGGGCGGCGCTTCTCGACCACGTCCATGCGGCCCAGCAGCTTGATGCGGGAGGTCATGGCCGACATCACGGGCAGCGGCACCTGATACACGGTGTGGAGCACGCCGTCGATGCGGAAGCGGATGGCGCCCATGTCGCGCCGCGGCTCCAGGTGGATGTCGGAGGCGCGTTGGTCGAAGGCGTACTGCCACAGCCAGTCGACCACCTGCACCACGCCCTGGTCGTTGGCGTCCAGCGACTTGTTGGCGCGGCCCAGCTCCACCAGCTGCTCGAAGCTGGCCGTGGCCGACGTCTCGCCGCTCTTCTGGGCCGCGCGCACGCTGCGGGCCAGCGCGTAGAACTCGGTGGTGTAGCGGCGGATCTCGTCGGGGTTGGCGAGCACCAGGCGCAGCGGGCGCTTCAGGTGGCCCTCGATCTCGGCCACCCAGCCGGTGTCGAAGGGCTCGGCCGTGGCGACGACGACCTCGCGGTCGTTGACCTGCACGGGCAGCGCCAGCCGCATCTGCGCGTACTGCACGCTCATCACCTCGGCGACGCGGCCTACGTCCACGCGCAGCGGGTCGATGCGCAGGTAGGGCAGCTGGCAGCGCCCGGCCAGCCATTCGGTGAGCGCCTCGGTGTCGAGCGCGCCGCCCTGCCCCTTGCGCAGCAGCCCGGCGCCGCCCAGCCGCACCAAGGGGTGCAGGCTGCTGGCGCCGACGCGGAAGCGCGCGGTCACGCGCTCGGCGTCGGCACCGGCGACCAGGCCGTCCTCGCGCAGCCAGCCCAGCAACTGCGGCCAGTCGAGGCGACCCTTGAACGGGGACGTGCTGGCCGCGGGGCCGAGGGCGGGCTTCACGCGAGGACGGCCTTGAGGAGGAAGCAATCGGGGGCACCAGGCCGGCCGGCCAAGGCGCGGATCATGCGCTGCCACTGCCGGGCCGCGGCCGGCATGCGCCGGAGGTGATCGATCCCGACCATCTGCGTCGCTTCGACGCGCCTGCCGGCCGGGTTCATCGCGGCACCCGACTGCGCGCGACCATGATGGTCGTGTCGTGGATGTCGGGGTTTCGCGAACCCTGCGGCAGGCGTCGGTAGATCTGCTTCACGGACCACATCGTCGCGGGCTCGATCCACACTTCGGAGAACAGCCGAGACGAGCTGTTCGTCTGGACGGCCATGCCCTCGCCGACGATGTGAAACGTGCGCATCCGGCCTATCGGCAGCTCCAGTTCCTCGACGCCCCGGACGCGGTAGTCGTAGAAGTTCTTCGAGAGCGGCGCGCCGGGAGAGTCGGGCTGGTTGTAGAAGTCGGAGCGCCAGCGCATGCCCACACGAAGCTGCGAGGGCGCGACGAGGATGCCGGGGTCCTTGCGCCCGGTCCGGTTCCTGATCACCGAGCCGAGCTGATCGAGGATGACGGCACCGCCGTTCAGCAGGACCTGCCCGTCCCTCAGCGCCGTCACTTCACGCCCCCCCCTGCGGCGGTTGTCGGCAGCGAGGTGGTCGATGATCTCGACTTCCCAGCGGTCGCCGACGCGGTAGCGGTCCACGCCGGCGGGCAGGAGTTCCATGCCCGTCAGCGCGGGCGCGGCCTGGGCCACCACCACCGGCCGCGCCAGGCGGTCCACCGCCGCCTGCGCCAACTCGGCGAACACCCCGCTCGGATGCTGCTGCAGGAAGGCGTAGTGGTCCTCCACCCGCGTGGACTCACGGATGCGCTCCCAGTCCCGGCGCTGGGCCTGGAACAGCGCGTCGCGCTCGCGCAGGCTCTGCGCCTCGATGCGCACGCCGCTGGCGAAGGCGAAGTCCTCCTCCAGGCTGGTGCTCTCCCAGGGGATCTGGCGCCCGCCGCTGGCCCTCCGCACCTGGCTGCGCACCCGCTTGAACAGGTCCTCGATGGACGACTCGGGCCGCTCCAGCGCCTGCAGCAGGTAGCGCGTGTACAGGCCGTTGCCGTCGGCCGGATCGCCGTCGTCGGCCACGTTGCCCGGAGCCGTGGCGTAGGCCAGGAAGGTGCCCGGCGGGGCGTCCAGCGGCGCCAGCCCCCGGGCGCCGGCTGCCGCGCCGAAGGGGTTATCGCGGCACGCGTCGAGCACCACGATGTTCGTGCGCGTGGCCGCGCCGCGGAAGGCCTCCAGCACCTGCTGCACGTCCAGCGCCTGGCGCGGCACGTCGGCGGCGCTGGCAATGGCGGCGTCCACCGGCAGCATGTAGTTGCGCCAGTCGATCTGCAGGCCGTGGCCGGCGTAGTACAGCAGCCCCACGCCCTGGCGGCCCCGCAGCGCCGCGACCGCCTCGTCCAGTGAGCCGGCCATCTGCGCGCGCGTGGCGTCGCGCCGCTCGATCACCTGGAAGCCCAGCGCACGCAGCCGCGCCGCCACCGCGACGGCATCGCGCCCGGGGTTGAGCAGCGGGGCCGTCGGGTAGGCGGCGTTGCCGATGACCAGGGCCACGCGCGCAAGTCCGGCCGCCCGGGCCAGCGGCGAGAACGGCATCGCCGCGGCACTGGCCAGCAGCGCGCGCCGGGCAGGGTCGGTGGCGGCGGGAGTGGCCTTGGCGTCGTCAGAGCGCGGGCGCGCCAGCCAAGGCCGCCGCAGCGGGGCGGAGGGATAAGTCGTCATGGCGACTGATCTTGCCGCAATCCCCTCGGCGCAGCCACCGAAACTGGGCCGGATAAGGCGAATACCTCATGCGTCTTGGCGAGGCAGCCCTGGACAGGCCGGCCGGCTGGTCGCCCGACCGGGGGCGCGCTTCACGGAAGCCGGGCCTTGAAGGCGGGGGCATCGGCGGCGCCAGGCAGGCCGGCGAAGGCCCGGATCATGCGCGGCCACTGCCGTGCCGCCAGCTTCAGGCGGCCGAAGCGCTGCTCGAGCTGCGCCGCGCGCGACAGCAGTTCCGGGCGCGCGGGCAGCGTGGCGCCGCGGGCGGCCACGACCACGCTGTTGCCCTGGCGGGTGGGCCGCAGGCTCCAGGTGCGTTCGCTGCCGAAGACCTCGGCGATGCGCCCGATGCTGTCGTGGAAGCTGGCGTCGCGACCGAACAAGTTGACGGCCATGACCCCGTCGTCGTCGAGCACGCGGTGGCAGGCGGCGTAGAAATCGGCGTCGTCCAGCACGGGCGCGGCGGCCTCATGGTCGTACAGGTCCACGAACAGCAGCCGCACCGAGCGCGCCTCGGCCTGCGCCAGCCAGTCGGCGGCGTCGCCGCGGACCACC
>JBKDQY010000102.1:0-10823 GCA_046341655.1 Betaproteobacteria bacterium
GTACTTCGCGTCGGGCCACACGCGCACGCGGGTGCCGTGCTTCTTGTCGCCGGGGCCGGCCTTGCGCAGCGCCAGCGCCTCGGCCACGTCGCCGCCTGCAAAGGCCAGTTGCGCCACCTGGCCCTCGCGCCACACCGTCACCTCCAGCCGCTTCGCCAGCGCGTTGGTGACGCTCACACCCACGCCGTGCAGGCCGCCGCTGAAGCTGTAGGCGCCGCCGGCACCCTTGTCGAACTTGCCGCCGGCGTGCAGCCGCGTGTAGACGATCTCGATCACCGGCACGCCCTCCTCGGGGTGCAGGCCGACAGGAATGCCACGGCCGTCGTCCTCGACGCCGACGCTGCCATCGGCATGCAGCACGACGCCGATCCGGGTGCCGAAGCCGGCCAGGGCCTCGTCGGCGGCGTTGTCGATGACCTCCTGCACGATGTGCAGCGGGTTGTCGGTGCGCGTGTACATGCCCGGCCGCTGCTTCACGGGCTCCAGGCCCTTGAGCACGCGGATGGAGGCTTCGCCGTAGGCGGTGCTGGACTTCACGGAAGGCATCCGCGGCATTCTAGAAGTCGGGCCTGCGGCCTCCCGCACCGCGGGCCGTGGGGGCGCGTTCGCTCAGCGGCCGGCCGAGGCCGGCGGCGCGCGGCGAGAAGGCGGCCTCGCCCAGCCCGCCCGCGTGAAATCGCGGGCGGTCCTTCGTCAGGCGATCGCCGCCTTCCGGCGGCTCACGTCCTGACTCAGCCCCGTGCCCGCAGCCCGGCGAAGCACGCCAGGCCAACGGCCGCGAAGGCCATCGCGAACATGATCACCTGCCCGGCGATGAAGCCCGCCACGGCCAGCGCGATGCCTGCCGCCGCCAGCAGCAGCGGGCCCACGAGGGCCCCCGTCAGCGCGACGCCGCGCAGCGACCACCAGCCCAGGCCCCCCAGCATCAGCGCCGCCAGGAAGACCAGCGGCTGCTGGCTCACCAGGCTCACGGCGACGAGCGCCGCTGCCGAGGTCATCAGCAGGATGGGCCCGGTCATGAAGCGGCCGAGTTCCAGGCCGCGCAGCGACCAGAAGCCCAGGCCGACGAGGATGGCGGCGAAGACGATCATCGGCAGTTTCAGGCCGAGGAGGCCTGCGGCCAGCAGGATGCCGCCGCCCGCCATGAGGAGGTAGGGGCCGGTCGTGGGCTTGAGCGTCATGGTGTCTCCCGGGAGTTGAGCTGCGGGCGGCTCCAGGCGGCATCGACCCTGGGCCGGCGGGCGCCGGAAGGCACCCCGGCGCGGACAACGCTGCAGTGTGGAGCCGGCCGCGCCCGCGTGCCTCCGCATTGACCCGGATGCCCCAGGGCCGGGACCCGTCCCCGCTAGCCGTATCGGGCCATGCCCAGGCCGCTCACGTCGATCTCCGGCTGGCGGCCGCTCACGAGGTCGGCGATCACGCGCCCCGTGCCGCAGGCCATGGTCCAGCCGAGCGTGCCGTGGCCGGTGGCCAGCAGCAGGTTCTGCACGGGTGTGGGGCCGACGATGGGCGTGCCGTCCGGCGTCATCGGGCGCAGTCCGCACCAGAAGGTGGCCTTCGACACGTCGCCGCCTTGCGGGAACAGGTCGGTGACGACGTGTTCCAGCGTGCCTCGCCGCGGCTCGCGCAGGGCCAGGCTGTAGCCCGCCAGCTCGGCCGTGCCGCCGACGCGGATGCGCTCGCCCAGCCGGGTGACGGCCACCTTGTGCGTCTCGTCCATGATGGTGCTCTCAGGCGCGTGCGCCGCGTCCGTGATGGGCACCGTGATCGAGTAGCCCTTCACCGGGTACACCGGGATGCGCAGACCCACCGGCTCCAGCAGCTTCGGGCTGTACGACCCCAGCGCCAGCACCACCCGGTCGGCGCGCAACAGTCCGGCGTCGGTGTGCACCCCGGTGATGGCGCCGCCGCCCACCTGCAGCGCCTCGACGCGCGTGTCCCACCGGAACTGCACGCCCAGATCCGCGGCCATCCCGGCCAGGCGGCTGGTGAACTGGAAGCAGTCGCCGGTCTCGTCCTTGGGCAGCCTGAGCGCACCCACGAACTTGTGCTGCGTGTGCTTCAGCGCCGGCTCGACGCGGCAGAAGCCCTCGCGGTCGAGCACCTCGAAGGGCACGCCGTACTGCCGCAGCACCTCGACGTCGCCTCCGATTCCGTCGAGCTGCTTCTGGGTGCGGAACAGCTGCAGCGTGCCCTGGGCGCGGTCGTCGTAGGCGATGCCCGTTTCGGCACGCAGCGCCTTCAGCACGTCGCGGCTGTACTCGGCGATCGGCACCATGCGGCTCTTGTTCAGCGCGTAGGCCCTGGCGGTGCAGTTGGCCAGCATCGCGGCACCCCAGCGCCACATGGCGGGATCCAGCAGCGGCCAGATCACCAGCGGGCTGTGCTGCATCAGCATCCACTTGATGGCCTTGATCGGCACCCCCGGTCCCGCCCACGGCGCGCTGTAGCCCGGGCTCACCTCGCCGGCGTTGGCGAAGCTGGTCTCCAGGGCCGGGCCGCTCTGCCGGTCGACGAGCTCGACCTCGTGGCCTGCGCGCGCCAGGAAGTAGGCGCAGCTCACGCCGATCACACCGCCACCGAGAACCAGCACCTTCATGCAAGACCGCCTTCGAGAGTTGCGCCACTGTAGAGGGGGCGCCACCGGCAACGTGCTGCGAATTCTTCGACAATCCCCGAATGAATCCCGCTTCGACCCCGCCTCGGCTGACGATGTTCCAGGTGCTGCTGTGCGGTGCCCTGGTCGTCACGCTGAGCATGGGCATCCGGCACGGCTTCGGCCTGTGGCTGCAGCCCATCACCATGGACCGCGGGTGGAGCCGCGAGACCTTCGCCTTCGCGCTGGCGGTACAGAACCTGGCCTGGGGCCTGGCCGGTCCGGTGGCCGGCATGTGGGCCGACCGCTTTGGCGCCTTCCGCGTGCTCGTCGGCGGTGCGTTGCTGTACGCGGCTGGCCTGGCCGTGATGGCCTCGGCCACCAGCGGCATCGGCTTCCTGGGCGGTACCGGGCTGCTGCTGGGCATGGCGCAGGCCGGCACCACCTACGCCGTGATCTACGGCGTCATCGCGCGCAACGTGGCGCCGGAGCGGCGCTCGTGGGCCATGGGCGTGGCGGCGGCAGCCGGCTCCTTCGGGCAGTTCCTGATGGTGCCGGTGGAGAACTGGCTCATCGCCGGTGCCGGCTGGCAGAACGCGCTGTTCATCCTGAGCCTGGCGGCATTGCTCATCATCCCGCTGGCCTTCGGCCTGAAGGAGCCGCCGCGCGCCGCGGTCGCCACCGGCGCGCAGCAGTCGGTGCGCGCGGCGCTACAGGAAGCTTTCGCCTACCCGAGCTTCCGGCTGTTGATGGCCGGGTACTTCGTCTGCGGCTTCCAGGTGGTGTTCATCGGCGTGCACCTGCCCAGCTACCTGAAGGACCAGGGCATGACGCCGCAGGTGGCCACCGTGGCGCTGGCGCTCATCGGCCTGTTCAACGTGGCCGGCACCTACGCCGCCGGCGCCCTGGGGCAGCGCTTCGCCAAGCGCCACATCCTGGCCGCCATCTACCTGCTGCGCGCGGTGGCGATCGTGCTGTTCGTCAGCCTGCCGCTCACGCCGTCCAGCGTCTACGTGTTCTCGGCCGCGATGGGCCTGCTGTGGTTGAGCACGGTGCCGCCCACCAACGCCATCGTGGCGCAGGTCTTCGGCGTGCAGTACATGAGCATGCTCGGCGGCTTCGTGTTCCTGAGCCACCAGGTCGGCAGCTTCATGGGCGTGTGGCTGGGCGGGCTGCTGTACGACCGCACCGGCAGCTACGACGTCGTGTGGTGGATCGCCGTCGCGCTGGGCGTTTTCGCCGCGCTGGTGAACCTGCCGGTTCGCGAGACGGCCATCCTGCGACCGCAGGTGAAACCGGCCTGAGCCTGCACGCGCGACGCCGATGACCACGCTGCGCCGCCGGCTCCTGCTCGTCGCCGCCTGGACGGCCGCGCTCCTGATGCTGGCGCTGGTGTTCACGGCCTACCTCGACCCGCACCTGATGGCCGACCTCGCCAGCCGGGCGTGGGCCTGCTTCTGACGCCGACACGGCGATGGCAGAGCCTTCGGCGTGGGTGCAACGCTTCGTCGGGCTCGCGCGGCCGGGCGGCACCGTGCTCGACCTCGCCTGCGGCAGCGGCCGCCACCTGCGCTGGCTGGCGGCGCGGGGCTTTGCCGTCACCGGGGTCGACCGCGATGCCGCGGCCCTGGCGCCGCTGGCCGGGCTGGGCGAGCTGATCGTGGCCGACATCGAGGCCGGCCCCTGGCCGCTGGCCGGCCGCCGCTTCGACGCCGTGGTGGTGGCGAACTACCTGTGGCGCCCGCTGCTGCCGCGCATCGCCGAGGCGCTGGCCGACGAGGGCGTGCTGCTGTACGAGACCTTCGCGCACGGGCAGCAGAGCATCGGCCGGCCCGCGCGCGCCGAGTTCCTGCTGTCGCCCGGCGAGCTGCTCTCGGCCTTCGCCGGCCTGCGCGTGGTGGCCTTCGAGGACGGCTTCGAGCAGCCGCCCGCACCGGGCGCGCCGCGCTTCGTGCAGCGTCTGGCCGCGGTGCGGCTGCCGGCCGCCGAGGCGGGTGCGGGGGTGGCCGCTAAAATCCGCCGCTTTCCCCTCTTGCCCTGAAGGCCGCGCGGCGCGTGGCCTGGGGCTCCCGCCCATGAATCCCATCGCAGGCAGCATCGTGGCGCTCGTCACGCCGATGAACGACGACGGCGGCATCGACTTCGACGCCTTCAAGCGCCTGATCGACTGGCACGTCGCCGAGGGCACCGACTGCATCGGCGTGGTCGGCACCACCGGCGAGTCGCCCACGGTGAGCATGGAGGAGAACTGCGAGCTCATCCGCGTGGCCGTGCAGCATGCCGCGGGCCGCGTGCCCATCATGGCTGGCACAGGGGCCAACAGCACCTCGGAGGCCATCGAGCTCGCGCGCTTCGCCCTCAGCGTGGGCGCGGACTGCCACCTGTCGGTCGTGCCCTACTACAACAAGCCCTCGCAGGAAGGCATCTACCGCCACTTCAAGGCCATCGCCGAAGCGGTGGACCTTCCGCTGGTGCTGTACAACGTGCCCGGCCGCACCGTGGCCGACATGCAGCCCGAGACCGCGCTGCGTCTGGCTCAGGTGCCCGGCGTGGTGGGCATCAAGGAGGCCACGGGCGACATCGGCCGCGCCGGCTGGCTGATCCGCCACGCACCGAAGTCCTTCGCCGTCTACTCGGGCGACGATCCCACCGCCGTGGCGCTGATGCTGCTGGGCGGGCGCGGCAACGTCAGCGTCACCGCCAACGTGGCGCCGCGGCGCATGCACGAGATGTGCATGGCGGCGCTCGAAGGCGACCTGCGGCGTGCCGTGGCCCTGCACCTGGAACTTCTTCCCCTGCACAAGCATCTGTTCTGCGAGGCGAGCCCCGCACCCGTGAAGTGGGCCCTGTCGCGGCTGGGCCGCTGCAGCCCGCAGGTGCGTCTGCCGCTGGTGCCGCTCACCGAGGCCGGACAGGCCGTGGTGCGCCAGGCCCTTGCTGACTGCGGACTCTGAGGCCCGCCCCTGAACCCGAACCGATGAGCCACCCCTTGCGCCAATCGACCCGCCCCGCCCTGCCGCTGCTGGCGGCCACCCTCGCGCTGCTGGCCGGCTGCGGCAGCCTCGGCGGCGACAGCGTCGACTACCGCGGCACCGTGGTGCGGCAGCAGCCGCTGGATGTGCCGCCCGACCTCACCCAGCTCGCCCGCGAGTCGCGCTACCAGAGCCAGGGCGGCGTCGTCAGCGCCGCTGCCGCCAACGCGCCCGCCGCGCCGAAGGCGGCCGCACAGGCCCCGGGGGCGACGGCGGTGGCCCTGACGGCCGTGGGCGACCTGCGCATCGAGCGCAGCGGCCAGCAGCGCTGGCTGGTGGCCTCGAGGCCGCCCGAGCAGCTGTGGCCGCAGCTGCGCCCCTTCTGGGAGGGCCGAGGATTCCAGATCGCGATGGAAGACGCCAAGGCCGGCGTCATCGAGACGAACTGGGCCGAGAACCGCGGCAAGCTGCCGAAGGACGTCGTCCGCAACGTGCTGGGCCGCCTCGCCGGCAACCTGTTCGACACCGGCGAGCGCGACCAGTTCAGGACGCGGCTGGAACGCGTCGATCTCGGCGGCGGCAAGGTCGGTACCGAGGTCTTCATCAGCCACCGCAGCATCGAAGAGGCGGTGATCTCGCCCACCGGCGCGCGCGACGACGACAGCACGCGCTGGAAACTGCGGCCCTCCGACCCGCAGCTCGAGGCCGAGATGCTGGCGCGGCTGATGGTGGCTCTGGGCGGCGTGCGCGACGAGCCGGCGGCGCGCGCCGTGGTGGCCGCCGCGCCCGAGGCGCCGGCGCGGGCACGGCTGGTGGTGGACGGCACGGCGCTTGAGATCGACGAGGCCTTCGACCGCGCCTGGCGCCGCGTGGGCCTGGCACTGGACCGCGGCGGCTTCACGGTCGAAGACCGCGACCGAACCCTGGGCCTGTACTACGTGCGCTACATCGACCCCAAGAGCATCGGCAAGGAGGAGCCGGGTTTCTGGTCACGCCTCATCGGCAAGACCGACAACCCGCTGGAGGTGCGGCGCTTCCGCGTCGTGGTGCGCGCCAACGGGGCTCAGACGGTCGTGGCCATCCTCGACGCGGCCGGCAACGTCGACAAGGGCGAGACGGGCAAGCGCGTCGCCGCACAGCTGTTCGGCGAGTTGCGCTGATCGTCCCCGCGCGGGCCCACAGAAAAGCCGCCCCGAGGGGCGGCTTTTCGTTGGAGCTTTCGCGGGTAGGGCCCGAAGGCCCTGCGCTCACTTCGAGGCAGCCGGGGCAGCCGGAGCGGCAGCCGAGGCGGCGGCAGCCGGGGCCGGAGCCGGGGCGGGCGCGGCGGCGGGAGCCGGGGCGGGAGCGGGAGCAGCTTCCTTCTTGCCGCAAGCGGCCAGGGCGAAGGCCGCGACCAGGGTGGCCAGAACGAGCGACTTGTTCATGATGCGAAAACGTCCTAAAGATGGGTTGGGGGTTCGGATGGCGAAAGGCCCGGACCCATGCGGATGATGCCGGCGACCACGCCGATCGCGAGGATCGACGCCGTCCCTTGGCAAGCCCGCATCGGTCACGCACCGATCGGGTGCCTCGGCGCAAGTGAGAACTTGTGCCGAACAACCAACCCCGCATGATAGCTGGAAGTCGGTGGTAACCCTAGAACTCGTTCAGAGACCCAGCGTCGTGACCGGAAAGCCGGGGCTGGACCGTTGCAGCAAAGCATCAACCTTCTCGTGCCACACCAGGCGTGTCCTCGGCTCGAGCGACGCGCGCCCTCGGCCTTGAACCGCATCGAGCCGCGCGACGCTGACGCGGCGGTCGTCGAACACCACCGTCGGCAGGGTGTGTGCGAGTTCATCGGGCGCGACGAAGGGCGCGATGGCGTGCGCCCAGTCGCGCCGCCACTGCACGAACAGCGGGTGCAGGCGAGGCACCTCGTCGTAGTTGGCGGCGAGCAGCACGAGCCGGCGCTGCGGCAGCCGCAGCCAGCCGGCCAGGGCCGAGCGCAGCGCGGCGTCGTCCCAGGGCCAGTTCTCGCCGAAGGCGATGTCCACCGCGGTGATCGTGCGCGAGCCCTCGGCGATGGCCGTGCGGATGGCCCAGCACACGGCCGGGGCGAAATCTTCCGGACCGGCGATGTCCGGCAGCGTCGGCGGGGTGTCGGGCGTGTTCATGCAGGGTCTCCGGGTGCGCTGGGATCGGGGTGCAGCCAGCCGTCGGCCAGCCACTGCGCGAGCAAGGCCCGCGCGCCGGCACTCAGGCGTCGGCGGGCAGCGGCAGCGAGCCGGCGCTCGTCGGCGAGGCTGCGCATCAGTTGCGCGTCGCGGCCGGCGGCATCCAGGGCCTGGCCGTTGATGAAGACGTGCACGTCGTCGTAGAGCATGCGCGTGCGGCGGTCCAGCACCACCGCGCCGCCATCGTCGGGCACCGTGGCGCCGTCGAACCAGACGCCGGGCTTGGGTTCGGTGAGCGATTCGCCCAGGCAGCGCGCCAGCCAGCGCGGGTCGTCATCGAGCGCGCGCTGCACGGCCTGGCGCGCGAAGTCGAGCAGGGTAGCGGGCACGGCCGCCGGCGTCGACGTGGGTGGCTGGCCGGCATCGCGGTAGCGCCGGCCGCCGGGCTCGGCGCTGGCGCCCCGCTCCGCGGACAGGGCCTCGGCCAGCTCGTCGGCCAGCCGGGCCATCAGGTCGCTGGCCAGTTCGCCCTGCGAGGGCGCCCGGAACCCCACCGAGCAGGTCATGCAGTCGGCGCCGACCGCCACGCCGTCGTGGCCCCAGCGCGGCGGCAGGTACAGCAGGTCGCCCGGCTCGAGCACCCACTCCTGATCCGGCTCGAAGCGGTGCAGCAGCTTCAGCGGCGCACCGGGCACGAAACCGGCGTCCTGCCCGGTTCGCAACGGGCCGATCCGCCAGCGCCGACGGCCCTGCGCCTGCAGCAGGAACACGTCGTAGGCGTCGAGGTGCGGGCCGACGCCGCCGCCGTCGCTGGCCCACGAGACCATCAGGTCGTCGAGCCGCGCGTCGGGCACGAAGCGGAAGGCCTCGAGCAGGGCGCGGGCGGCCGGAACGTGCAGGTCCAGGCCCTGCACCAGCAGCGTCCAGCCCGGCCGCGAGGCCGGCGGCAGCGCGCGCCGCGAAAAGGGCCCGCGGCGCACGCGCCAGTCGGCAGCGGCGGTGCCGGCACCCACGCGCTGCACGAGTCGCGACTCGACGCCGTCCTGCTGAGCGAGCGCGAACAGCGCCGGACGCGCCAGGGGCGGGGCCAGGCCCGGCCAGGCCTGGCGCACCAGCAGCGGCCTGCGCTGCCAGTGCCGGCGCATGAAGGTGGCCGGGCTCAGGCCGCCCAGCAGGGCGATGGGACGCGCCAGCGAGTCGGCTTCGGTGAACGGAACGGGGCTCATCGTCGGCATTGTGCGCGGCGAGGCTGTGCCATCATGCGCCGACCATGATCATCGCCAGTCCCTGCGTCGTGAGCCTGACCTGGCAGCTCGCCGACGCGCAGAACAACCCGATCGACGAGCTGGCGCAGCCGGTGGAGTTCTTCTACGGCGGCGACGACCTGCTGCCCAAGGTGGAGGAAGCGCTGGCCGGTCACGCCGAGGGCGCCGAGCTGCACCTGCACCTGGAGCCCGAGCACGCCTTCGGCGACTACGACCCCGATCTCGTGTGCTTCGAGGCGCGCAGCCTGTTCCCCGAGCAGCTCGAGCCCGGCATGGCCTTCGAGGGCCTGCCCGCCGGCGCAGCGACCGAAGGCATGCCTGACGAGGCGCTGTACATCGTCACCGAGATCTACCCCTCGCACGTGGTGCTCGACGGCAACCACCCGCTGGCGGGCATGGCGCTGCGGCTGCAGGTCCAGGTGCGCGGCGTGCGCGAGGCCAGCGACGACGAGATCGAGGCGCGCAGCGTCGGCCAGGGCTTCGTGTCGGTGCTCGACGGGCGGCCGGGCGACCTGCCGCTTCACTGATCGACGCGGCTGCGGCGCCGCCGCGGCGCTCAGGCCTGCCCGGTGCTGCCGAAGCCGCCCGTGCCGCGGGCGCTGGCACCGAACTGCTCGACGACGCGGAAGCGCGCCTGCACCACCGGCACGATCACCATCTGTGCGATGCGGTCCAGCGGGTTGATCGTGACCGCGGCGCTGCCGCGGTTCCAGGCGCTCACCATCAGCGGGCCCTGGTAGTCGCTGTCGATCAGACCCACGAGGTTGCCCAGCACCAGGCCCTGCTTGTGGCCCAGGCCCGAGCGCGGCAGCAGCATCGCCGCCAGGCCGGGATCGCCGATGTGCAGGGCCAGCCCGGTGGGCACGAGCTCGGCCTGCCCGGGCTGCAGCACCAGCGGCGCGACTATGCAGGCGCGCAGGTCCAGGCCGGCGCTGCCCGGCGTGGCGTAGGCCGGCAGCGTGGGCGCGAGGCGCGGGTCGAGGATGCGCAGGTCGATCGTCGTCATGAGGGTCGTCATGAGCGTCGGCCCGGCGGCAGCCGCCCGGCGATGGCGGCCACCAGCTGCCGCGCCAGCGCCAGCTTGCCGGCGCGCGGCAGCTCGGTCGTACGGTCGGCCTCCACCAGCAGCAGCGCGTTGTCGTCGCGGCCGAAGGTGGCCGGGCCCAGGTTGCCCACCACCAGCGGCACGTCCTTGCGAACGAGCTTGGCGCGGGCGTGGCGCTCGACGTCCTCGCTCTCGGCCGCGAAGCCCACGCACCAGGGGCGCTGCGCCTCGGGCAGGCGCGCCACGGTGGCCAGGATGTCGGGGTTCTCGACGAAGGCCAGCGCGGGGTCGCCGATGTGCAAGGCCAGCCCGGTGGGCACCAGCTCGGCCTGCCCGGGCTGCAGCACCAGCGGCGCGTCGATGCAGGCGCGCAGGTCGAGGCCGGCGCTGCCGGCGGTGGCGTAGGCCGGCAGGCTGCTGGCCACACGCGCATCGAGGATGCGCAGATCGATCGTCGGCATGGGGCGGTGCGGGCTTTCAGCGTGGCCGGGGCAGGCGTTCGGCGATGGCAGCCACCAGCTGCCGCGCCAGCGTCAGCTTGTCGGCGCGCGGCAGCTCGGTCGTGCGGTCCGCCTCCACGAGCAGCAGCGCGTTGTCGTTGCGGCCAAAGGTGGCGGGGCCCAGGTTGCCCACCACCAGCGGCACGCCCTTCTTCTGCAGCTTGGCGCGGGCGTGGCGCTCGACGTCCTGGCTCTCGGCCGCGAAGCCCACGCACCAGGGGCGCTGCGCTGCAGGCAGGCGTGCCACGGTGGCCAGGATGTCGGGGTTCTCGACGAAGGCCAGCGCGGGCAC
>JBKDQY010000103.1:0-31102 GCA_046341655.1 Betaproteobacteria bacterium
GATGGCGCTGTTGAGCAGGAAGCCGGTGCCCGGCCAGGCGAACACCGTCTCGATGAGGATGCTGCCGCCGAGCAGGTAGCCCAGCTGCAGGCCCATCACGGCCAGCGCCGTGGGCGCGGCGTTCTTGACGACGTGGCGGAACACGCCGAAGTGGGTGAGCCCCTTGGCGCGCAGCCCGACCACGAACTCCTGCGCCAGGATCTCGGCCACCAGCGCCCGCACCGTGCGCGCCACGATGCCCATGGGGATGACGCTCATGGTGATGGCCGGCAGCAGCATGTGCCTGACGTGCTCCCAGTTCCAGGCCCAGTCGCCGCTGCCGCCCGGGCCGGCGCCGGTGGCCGGCAGCCAGTTCAGCTGCGCCGCGAAGATGATCACCAGCACCATGCCCAGCCAGTAGTGCGGCACGCTCACGCCCAGCACGCTGAGCAGCGAGGCGCCGCGGTCCACCCAGCTGTTGCGGAAGTAGCCCGCCACGAAGCCGAACAGGCAGCCGAAGAAGAAGCCGATGAGCGTGGCCACCACCGCCAGGCGCAGCGTGTTCACCACCGCCGTCATCACCTCGGTGGCGACGGGGCGGTTGCTGGCGATGCTGGTGCCCAGGTCGCCGTGCAGCGCGCGCCAGACCCAGCCGACGAACTGCTCGGGCAGGCTGCGGTCGAAGCCGTAGAGAGCGCGCAGCTGCTGCTGCAGCTCGGCGCTGGCGTCGGGCGGCAGCACCGACACCAGCGGATCGCCCGGCGCGAGGTGCACCAGCGCGAAGCACACCAGGGCCACGCCACCCATGATGGGCAGCGTGTACAGGATGCGGCGCAGCAGGTAGGCGATCACGGGCCGGGCGCAGGCGGTGCTTCGGGCGCGTCAGTCCATCGTCATCGTGGCGATGTCGAGGACCCAGCTGCGCGGCTGCACCACGTTCTTCACGCGCGCCGTCATCGCGCGCGGGCCGACGTCGTGCGCGATCCACACGAACGGCGCCTCCTCGACGATACGGGCGTGCAGCTTGGCCAGCGCCGCGTCGCGGGCCTTGTCGTCGAAGCTGGTGCGCGCGTCGGCGATCAGCTTGTCGAACTCGGCGTTGCCGAAGTAGCCCCAGTTGTTGCTCACGGGCGGGAAGGTCTTGGTGCTGGTGAAGCGGACCATCGCGAAGAACGGGTCCATCGCGGCGAAGCTCACGTTGATGGCGTGGGCGCCGTTGGCGGTGGGGTCCTTGGCGCCGCGGCGCCAGTTGGTGAACAGCGTGTTCCACTCGATGACGTCGAACTGCACGTCGAAGAAGCACTGCTTCAGGCTCTGCTGCACGAACTCGTTCATCGGCAGCGGCTGCATCTGGCCCGAGCCGCTGGCGCTGATCTGCACCTTCACCCGCAGCGGCTTGGCGGCGCTGTGGCCGGCTTCCGTCATCAGCTGCCGCGCCGCGGCGACGTCGTACTTGATGTCGAACTTGGGGTTGCCCCACCACGGGTGGCCGGGAGGCACCGTGCCCTTGGGGATGCCCATCATCCCGCCCAGCAGCTTGAGCAGGCCGGTGCGGTCCACGCACAGGTTGGCTGCGTGGCGCACGCGCTTGTCCAGCCAGGGCGAGCCCTCGGCGAAGCTCAGCTGCCACGGCCAGACGTGCGGCTGCTGGTTGAAGTAGATCTTGTGGCCGCGGCTCTGGATGGCCCCCATCGCGTCGGGCGCCGGGGCCTCGATCCAGTCGACCTGACCCGACAGCAGTGCCGCCGTGCGCGCGTTGGCCTCGGGCATGGGCAGCATGACCACGCGGTCGATCTTGGGCACCCGCTTCGTGTCCCAGTAGGCCTTGTTGGCAACGACCTCCAGCCGCTCGCGCGGCACGAAGCGCACCATCTTGAAGGGCCCCGAGCCGCTGGCGTCGGCCGCGAAGGCCGTCCACGCGGCCTTGGACTTGTCGGCCGGCGTGGCGCCGGGGGCGGCGTCGAACTTCTTCTGCCAGTGCGCGGGGCTGGCCATGAACAGGTTGGTCAGGTTCAGCGGCAGGAAGGCGTCGGGCTCGCTGGTGGTCAGCTCCACCGTGAGGTTGTCGATCTTGCGCGCGCTGCGCAGCGTGGGCATGCGGCTGGCGGTGACGCCCACCTGGCTGGCGTCGAAGTGCGTCGCGTCCTTGTCGAGTACCTTGCGCACGTTCCAGACCACGGCGTCGGCGTTGAAGTCGCTGCCGTCGTGGAACTTCACGCCTGGGCGCAGCTTGAACACCCATTTCGTCTTGTCCTTGGCGTCCACGGCCCAGCTCAGCGCCAGGCCCGGGATCAGCACGCTGGGCGCGTCGGCCTTGGAGAGGTCCCAGTGCGTGAGCGCGTCGTACATCGGGAGGCCGGTGAAGCGGTTGCCTTCGAAGCCCTGGTCGGGCTGGCCGAGCGTGCGCGGGATGTCCGCGGCCGTCATCGCGATGCGCAAGAGCTTCTCCTGCGCGTGCGCCGGCAGGGCCAGGGCCGCGGCCAGGGCGCCGAGGCCGAACACCAGGCCGGCGGCGGCACGGCGGGCGTGAACGGGGCGAGGGGTCGGGGTGCGCTTCATCGGTTTCTCTCCTGGTGAATTGATCAGAAAGGAAGGCAAACGGCGTGCCAGCTCAGCCTGGCTGCAGCCAGGCGCTGAGTTCGGGTGACAGGCCCTGCCAGGGGCCGGGCTCGGGAGTCCGGGGCGGGGTCTGCGACAGGTGCTGCGCGGCGGCCACGCCGGCGTGCAGCGCCTCTTGCAGGTTGTCGAGCACGGGGCACGGCAGCCGCCCGGCCAGCGGCGCGGCCAGGCCGGCCAGGCCGGCACCGCCCAGCAGCACGGCGCGCGCGGCGGGCCAGCGCTGCAGGGCCTCGCGGGCGGCAGCGTGCAGCAGTTCGATCGCGCCGGCCGGGTCGGCGGCCATCTCGCCCCCGCTGCGCGGCACGGCCTGCACGCCCAGCAGCGGCGCGGGCAGCGGCAGCAGCGTCGCCAGCCGCTGCAGCATCGGCACCCAGGCCGCGCCACCCGTGACGACGACGAAGGGACCATGGCGGGCCGCCGCCAGCATGGAGGCCTCGGCCAGGCCCAGCACGGGCACGCCGGTCGTGGCGCGCAGCGCGAAGAGGCCGGGGTCGCCGAAGCAGGCCAGCAGCACGGCCGCCGGCCGGCCGCGGGCCTGCACGTGCGCGGCGTAGGCGTCGAGCGCCGCATGGCCCGCCACCGCGGCGCCGGCCTCGCCGGTGATGTAGCGCGGACCGAAGCGCGCCGTGGCCACGGCCAGCCGCAGGCCCGCGGCCTGTGCCACGGGCGCGGCGTGGCGCTCCAGCAGGGCGCTCACCTCGGCGCTGGTGTTGGGGTTGAGCAGCAGCAGCGTGCTCACGCGCCGGCTCCGTCGGCCAGTCCCAGCAGCATGGCCAGCCCCGGCGCCGTGCGCTCGGGCGCCCCGAACTGCAGCTGCGACTCCAGCCGCGACAGGTGCTGCACCATCGCGCGGCCGGCGGCGGCCCCGTCGCGCAGCTTGATGGCGGCCAGGATGCCGCGGTGCTCGCGGCAGTCGCAGCTGCCGTCGCCGCCGTCTCGGATGTCCTGCGGCCCGTAGCGCAGCAGCACGAGCGAGGTGCGCATCACCAGCGGTCGCAGCAGCCGCGCCAGCGTGCGGTTGCCGGCGTGATCGGCCACGTGCAGGTGGAAGGCGCCGGCGTGGCGGATGGCGTCGTGGCGGCGGCCGTCGGCGCGCGCGCGCTCCTCGTCGCGGATCCAGCCCTGCAGCGCGCGCAGGTCCGCCGCCGCAGCCCGGGCCACGAAGGCGGCCAGCAATTCGGGCTCGAGCAGGCGGCGGGCGGCGAACACCTCGCGCGCCTCGTCGGGCGTGGGCTCTGCGACGCGCGCGCCGGCGTTGGGCACCAGGGTGACGAGGTCCTCGCTGGCCAGGCGGATCAGCACCTGCCGGATGCGCGTGCGCGACACGCCGAAGGCCTGGCCGAGCTCGTCTTCGCGCAGGCGCTGGCCCGGCGCCAGGCGCTGGTCGAGCATGGCCTCGGCCAGGCGGGCGTGGATGTCGGCGTCGGACAGGACTGCGCTCATCGGTGGCTCCCGCCACGCAATCGCCGTGCCGGGCCTCGCACACCATCGGCCCGGAAGATTGCATACAAAACGATGCGGGCTTTGTATCGGATTGGTGCGCCCGCGCCAAGCGGGTGCAGCCCCTGGGACTTACCCGCACGCCGCCACGGCGAGAATGCGGCCGCCATGGACCTGCGCGACTTCCTGCCACGCTTCAACCCCGGGGCCCGCATCGAGGCGGTGCCGCTCGACCCGGTGCACCTGCCCGGCAAGCTGTGCCTGGTGGTCGACGACTTCCTGCTCAACCCGCAGGCGATGGTGGAGCTGGCAGTGACCTGGCGCGGGCACTTCCTCTCGCCCGGCACCAGCGTCTACCCGGGGCTGGAACTGTGGATGCCTCCGGCAGTGACGGGGCTGCTGGACGAGTGGTTCAGGCTGCACGTGCGCGCCGCGCTCGGCGCGAGGCGCTCGCTGCGTACCGACTGCCGGCTGTCGCTGGTGACGCTGCCCCCCGACGCGCTGCAGCCCACGCAGTGGTTCTGCCACCGAGACAACCCGGGGCTCGACGCGAAGCTGGTGCGCTGCGCGTCGGTGCTGTACCTGTTCCACGACGCCGGCTTCGGAGGGACCAGCCTGTACCGACCCACGCGGCCGATGGACGAGATCGAGCGCATGGTGCAGGACACCGTGCAGCTGGACGCGCAAGCGTTCTGCTCGCGCTGGAACATCGCGCCCGGCTACATGCACGGCAGCAACGCCTACTTCGAGCGCGTGCTGCAGGTGCCGGCCCGCTTCAACCGCGCCGTGTTCTACGACGGCGGCGTGTTCCACTGCAGCGACAACGGCCCCGCGGGCGTGCTCAGCGACGACCCGCGCCGGGGCCGGCTCACGCTCAACGGCTTCTTCACCTGCACGCGCGTGGCGACATAGCGGCCCCCGGCGGCGGGCGGGGTCAGCCGAGCTGCGTGCGCAGGAAGGCGAGCAGCGCCTGGATGCGCGCCAGCCGCGTGCGCTCCGGGGTGGAGAACGCGGTGATGCGGGTGCCGAACTTGGTCAGCGGCACGCAGTGCGGAAGCACGCGGCGCAGCCGGCCGTCGTCGAGCGCGGCCCGGCACACGTACCCTGGCAGCAAGGCGATGCCGAGGCCGGCCAGCGCCGCATCGACCACCGCGTCGGGGTTGTTGACGTGGTAGCGGCTGCCCACCCGCACGGCGTGCGAGGCGCCGCCCTCGAACAGAGTCCAGGTGTCGTCGGAACTCTCGCGCCAGTACGACAGGCAGGGGTGGCGGGCGAGCTCGGCAGCCGTCTGTGGTGCGCCGCCGGCCGCGGCCAGGTAGGAAGGCGCCGCCGCGATCACCCAGTCCACCTCGGCGACCGGGGTCGCGGTGAGCTCCTGCGCGGGCAGCGTCGTCCAGCGCAGCGCGAGGTCGATGCGCTCGGCCGCCACGTCCATCAGGCGGTCGGCGAGGTGCAGCTCGATCTCGATCGCGGGGTGCAGCCGCAGGAAGTCGGGCAGCCGCTTGGCCAGCACGTGCTGGCCCCAGGAGACCGGGGCGGTCAGGCGGATCTGGCCCGTCAGCTCCACGCGCAGGTCGCGCAGGCGCTCCTCGGCACTGGCCACCTCGCGCAGCGCACGCCGGGCAAAGTCCAGGTAGGCCTCCCCGGCGGCCGTGAGCGCGATGCGCCGCGTGCTGCGCGCGAACAGCGTCGCCTTGACCGCCGCCTCGAGCTGCGCCACCCGCTTGCTCACCACGCTCTTTCCGACGCCGAGCTCGACGGCGGCGGCACTCACGCTCGCCAGCTCGGACACCTTCACGAAGGCCGCGAGCATGTCGGTGGAGATGGCCATTGTTTCCAGTTCGCGGACAGACGGTTCGCAGTGAAGCAGCTTCCTTGATGCAGATCAATCCGGGAGACTGCGATTCGCGGCAAGCGACCGCGCCACGACCCGCACAGGAGACAACCGATGATCACGATCCACGCCGACCCCATCACGGTCAACTGCCGCAAGGTGCTGGCCGGCCTCGAGCTGATGGGCGTTCCCTTCGAGCTCAAGCACGTCGACTACTTCAAGGGCGAGCAGAAGTCGCCCGAGTACATGGCGATCAACCCGAACGCGTCGATCCCCGCGATGACCGACGGCGACTACACGCTGTGGGAGTCGAACTCCATCCTGCAGTACGCCGCCGACATGAACGGCAAGGAAGCCTTCTACCCGAAGGACGTCAGGACGCGCTGCGACATCAACCGCTGGCTGCAGTGGGAGGGCTCGCACTGGTTCCCCAGCTGCTACGTCTTCCTCGTCGAGAACTGCGTCAAGCCGCTGCTCGGCGGCGCGGCCGATCCGGCGGTGCTGGACGCCCAGCAGGCGAACTTCCACAAGCTGGCCGGCATCCTGGACGCTCGCCTGGCCGGCAACCGGTGGATCGCCGGCACGCCGGGCCCGACGATCGCCGACATCGCGCTGGCCGCGCCCATGCACCTGCACGGCTGGCAGAAGCTGCCGCTGGCCGACCACCCGAACCTGCGCCGCTGGATGGCCGACATCGAGACCCTCCCGAGCTGGCAGAAGACCTGGGTCGGCGAGGGCTTCACCACCCGGAAGGCGGCCTGACCGTGAAGCCCGACCCGCGCGATGTCCGCGCGACGATGAACTACACCGTCGACAACGGCATCCCCCCCGACTACTACTTCTACGAGCCGGACCCGGGCACCCGGCTGAACCCGCCGGGCACCGACGTGCACGAGGTGCTGATCGAGGATGGCTGGCCGCGCGCGGGGCAGTTCCGCGCCGACCGGGAGGGTTTCGAGATCCACCCGTTCGGCGCGCGCTTCGACCAGTTCGACGACGACGACTCGATCAAGCGGGTGTTCTACGCGCAGGTCGTCGACTTCGTGAAGCGGCACACCGGCGCGAGGCGGGTCGAGGTGTTCGACCACACGATCCGCAAGCGCCTGCCGGCCGACCTGAAGCAGCAGACGACCGTGCAGCGCCCCGCCGTGCTGCTGGTGCACAGCGACTACACGGTGAAGAGCGGCCCGCAGCGCGTGCGCGACATCGTGCCCGGCGACGCCGACGAACTCCTGCAGCGCCGCGTGGCCTTCTACAACGTGTGGAAGCCGCTGTACCGCCGCGTCGAGGAACTGCCGCTGGCGATGATCGACGCCACCACGCACGACGAGGGCGACATGCTGCGCATGGACCTGAAGTACCGCGAGCGCACCGGCGAGATCTACGTGATGCGGTACTCGCCGAAGCACCGCTGGATCTACTTCCCGCAGATGGAGGCCAGCGACGCGCTGCTGCTGAAGACCTACGACAGCGAGACCGACGGTCGTGCCCGCTTCATGGGCCACAGCGCTTTCGAGGATCCCGACACGCCGCCCGACGCGCCGAAGCGGGAGAGCATCGAGGTGCGGACGATGGCCTTCTTCTGAGCCCCCAGGGTCGGGCTGCGCCCGGCACATCGGCTCCCGAGCGGCCCGTCGTCGTGGCGTCGGCAGCCCGGCGCGGCGAGGTGCTCAGCCGCTGGCCGCCGCCAGCGCCTGGTCGATGTCCCAGAGGATGTCGTCGATGTGCTCCAGGCCCACCGACAGGCGCACCATCTCGGGCGTGACGCCCGCCGCGAGTTGCTGCTCGGGGCCGAGCTGCCGGTGCGTGGTGCTGGCCGGGTGGCTGACCAGCGTGCGGGTGTCGCCGATGTTGACGAGGTGGCTCATGAACTGCGCCGCCTCGATGAAGCGGACGCCGGCCTCGGCGCCGCCCTTCACCCCGAAGGCCAGCAGCCCCGAGGCGGCCTTCATCTGCCGCTGCAGCAGCGCGTGCTGCGGGTGGCCGGCCAGGCCGGGGTAGTTGACGAAGCTCACGCGCGGGTCGGCCTGCAGGAAGGTGGCCACCGCCAGCGCGTTGGCGCTGTGGCGCTCCATGCGCAGAGGCAGCGTCTCCACGCCCTGCAGCACCTGCCAGGCGCTCATCGGGCTGAGCGCGGCGCCGTAGACGCGCAGCGTCTCCATGCGGCAGCGCATGCTGAATCCGAAGTCGCCGAAGGTCTCGAAGAACTTCACGCCGTGGTAGCCCGGGCTGGGCTCGGTCATGCCCGGGAACTTGCCGTTGTCCCAGGGGAAGCGGCCGCTTTCCACCACGACGCCGGCCAGCGTGGTGCCGTGCCCGCCCCGGTACGTGGTGGCGCTGTGCACCACGAGGTCGGCGCCGAAGGCGAGGGGGTTGCACAGCGCCGGGCTGGGCACGGTGTTGTCCACGATGAGCGGCACGCCATGCGCGTGCGCCACGTCGGCCACGGCGGCGATGTCCAGCACCACCAGGCTGGGGTTGCCCAGGCTCTCGGCGAAGAAGGCGCGGGTGTTGGGCCGCACGGCGGCGGCCCAGGCCTCGGGCCGGGTGGCGTCGACGAACGTGGTCTCGATGCCGAACTTGGCCAGGTTCACTGCCAGCATGGTCACGCTGCCGCCGTACAGCGCGCCGGCCGCCACCACGTGGTCGCCGGCCTGCAGCAGCGTCATCAAGGCCATGGCCTCGGCCGCCATGCCGCTGGCGCAGGCCACCGCCGCGCGGCCGCCCTCGAGCGCGGCCACCCGCTCCTCCAGTGCCGCCACCGTGGGATTGGACAGGCGGGAGTACACGTTGCCGAAGGTCTGCAGGTTGAAGAGCTGCGCCGCGTGCTCGGCGCTGTCGAACACGAAGCTGGTGGTCTGGTAGATCGGCAGCGCGCGGGCGCCGGTCTCGCGGTCGGGCACCTGGCCGGCGTGGATGGCCAGGGTCTCGGGGTGGAAGCGGCGCTGGCTCATCGCGGTGCCCTCACGCGGCCCGGCGCCGGGCGCTGATGACGCCGGTGTTGACGCCTGCCCAGTGCAGCCCGCCGAAGAGGCGCGCGTGCTCGATCTTCACGCAGCGGTCCATCACCGAGTCCAGCCCCGCGGCGCGCGCCAGGGCGTCGGCCTCGGCGTTGGCCACGCCGAGCTGCTGCCACAGGCACTTCGCGCCGATGGCCACGGCGCTGGCGGCGACAGGCGGCACGTCGGCGGGCTTGCGGAAGACATCGACCATGTCCACCGCGAAGGGGATGTCCTCCAGCCGCGCGTGGCAGCGCTCGCCGAGGATGACGTCTGCCTTGGGGTTGACCGGCACGATGCGGTAGCCCTTGCCCTGCAGGTAGCTGGCGGCGAAGTAGCTCGGCCGGTTCCAGTCGGCCGACAGGCCGACCACCGCGATGGTGCGGCACTCGCGCAGGATGCGGCGCAGCGTGGCGTCGTCGGTCGCGTCCATGCTCAGGCTCCGGGGCTGCGGCGCCAGCCGCGCTCGGTCAGCAGCGCCTCGATGTCGGCCGAGAAGCCGGCGAAGCGGTCGGGGTCGTACTTGATCGGGCTGGTGTAGTACTGCGCCAGCGAGCCGATGCCGTGCTCCTGCCACAGCGCCGCCATGCGGGGGCTGCTGTCCAGGTAGCGCTGGCGGCCGCGCAGCTCGCGCGCGGCGAAGTCGGCGTCGATGCTTGCCGGGGTTGGCCGGGCGTAGCGCTCGTCGTGGATCCAGGCCGTGGCGGGCAGGCGGTCGCGCTGCGGCGGCGCCTCGTCGGGCCAGCCCACCACCAGGCTGGTCACGGGCAGCACGTTGTCGGGCAGCTCCAGCAGGTCGGCGATGCCGCGCATCGCGAACAGCGTCGTGCCCATGTAGCAGATGCCCAGGCCGTGGCTCTCGAAGGCCAGCGCCGCGGTCTGCGCCAGCAGCATGGCGTCGAAGGCGGCCGTGTGCCAGCTCACCAGGTCGGCAAAGCCCAGCCGGGCCTCGCGCTGCGCCAGCCAGGCGCGCGTGCGGTGGCTGTCGGCGCAGAAGGTCAGCACCAGCGGAGCCTGCAGGATCATGTCCTGCTCGCCGTGCAGCGCCCACAGGGCCTGTCGCCGGGCGGCGTCCTGCGTCTTCACCACCGAGACGAGGTTGAGGTTGCCGCTGGAACTGCCCCCCTGCAGCGCCTGCACGAGCACGGCGTCGGCCAGGCCCTCGGGCAGCGGGTCGCTCCGGTAGGCGCGGATGGAGCGGTGGCGGTCCATCAGCGCGGCGAAGGCGGCGGCGAGGTCGGGCTCGGGCGTGCTCATGGGCGCCGATGATGCCAGCCGCTGATACACTGCCCGCGTCAGGAGAGAGCCGAGGCACCGCACGGTGCGCGAGGCCGCCGAAGGCGCTGCACAACGCTCAGGCAAAAGGACTGGCTCCCACCTCACTGGAGAGAGGTTGCCCTCGGCGGCAACCCACCGAAGGGGCAAGGCGCACCGGCCGGCGGTGGCCGAATCTCTCAGGTAAAGCGGACAGCGAGGGCCACGGGCTCACCCACGGCTGAATGGCCCTGCGGTGGGCGCGTCCCGCCCTCGACACCCCCTGCCCGCATGCCCGACACCGTCCAGCCCCAGGCCCTGCTGCACACCCCGCTGCACGCGCTGCACCTCGAACTCGGCGCCCGCATGGTGCCCTTTGCCGGCTACGCGATGCCGGTGCAATACCCGGCCGGCCTGATGGCCGAGCACCGGCAGTGCCGCGAGTCGGCGGCGCTGTTCGACGTCTCGCACATGGGCCAGCTGCGCCTGGAGGGCGACGACGCCGCCGCGGCGCTGGAGACGCTGGTGCCGGTGGACGTGATCGGCCTGGCCCCAGGGCGCCAGCGCTACGCGTTCTTCACCAACGAGGCCGGCGGCCTGCTCGACGACCTGATGATCGTGCGGCCGCAGCCGGCCGACGCCGCCGCGGGCTTCGGCGCGCTGTTCCTCGTCGTCAACGCCGGCTGCAAGGCCGACGACATCGCGCACCTGCAGCGCCACGTCGGCGGCCGCTGCCGCGTCGTGCCGATGCCCGAGCGCGCGCTGCTGGCGCTGCAGGGCCCGAAGGCGGTGGACGCGCTGGCACGCCTGAACCCCGGCGTGGCCGGCCTCGTGTTCATGAGCGGCGGGCGCTTCGAGCTCGCCGGCATCGACTGCTTCGTCACGCGCAGCGGCTACACCGGCGAGGACGGCTTCGAGATCAGCGTGCCCGAGGCCCGGGCCGTCGAACTGGCCCGCGCGCTGCTGGCCCAGCCCGAGGTCGGGCCCGCCGGCCTGGGCGCGCGCGACACGCTGCGCCTGGAAGCCGGCCTGTGCCTGTACGGCCACGACATCGACGCCACCACCAGCCCCATCGAAGCCGGCCTGCAGTGGGCCATCCAGAAGGTGCGCCGCGCCGGCGGCGCGCGCGTCGGCGGCTACCCGGGTGCCGGCGTCGTAGACCGCCACCTGGCGGAGGGCCCGCCGCGCAAGCGCGTGGGCCTGCTGGGCGCCGAGCGCGTGCCGGTGCGCGAGGGCACGCCCCTGTTCGACGAAGCCGGCCAGCCCGCCGGCACCGTGTGCAGCGGCACGCTGGGCCCCAGCGTGAACCGCTGCATCGCCATGGCCTACGTGCCGGCCGCGCTGGCCGCGCCCGGCACGCCGCTGCAGGCCGAGGTGCGCGGCAAGCGCGTGCCGATGACGGTTGCCGCGATGCCCTTCAATCCCCACCGCTACGTGCGCTGAACCCCGCCTTCACCTGGAGCCCGCCATGACCACGATGTACACGCCCGACCACGAGTGGATCAACATCGAAGACCACGAAGCCGCCGTCGTCGGCATCACGCACCACGCGCAGGACGCGCTGGGCGACGTCGTCTTCGTCGAGCTGCCCGACGTGGGCCGCAGCTTCAGGAAGGGCGAGGTCGCCGGCGTCGTCGAGAGCGTCAAGGCCGCGGCCGACCTCTACATGCCCGTCAGCGGCGAGGTCGTCGAGGTCAACACGGCGCTGAAGGACGACCCGTCGCTGGCCAATTCCGACCCGCTGGGCCAGGGCTGGTTCTTCAAGGTCAAGGTGGCCGACATGGCCGAGTTCGACCAGCTGATGGACCCGCCGGCCTACGACGCGCTGCTCAAGACGCTCTGAACCCCGTTCACGCCCACACCCAGGCCACCGCCATGCTGATGTCCGCCCTCAAGCCCCTCGGCGAGCTCGAGAACGCCGCCGAGTTCGTCGCCCGCCACATCGGACCGTCTCAGGACGACGAGCACCGGATGCTCTCGGCCATCGGCGCGGCCAGCCGCCGCGCGCTCATCGAGGCCGTGGTCCCGAGGGCCATCGCCCGCAGCCGCCAGATGGACCTGCCGGCTCCTGTGACCGAGGCGGCGGCGCTGGCCGAGCTCAAGGCCCTGGCGGCGAAGAACCAGGTGCTCAGGAGCTTCATCGGCCAGGGCTACCACGGCACGCACACGCCCGGCGTCATCCTGCGCAACATCCTCGAGAACCCGGCCTGGTACACCGCCTACACGCCCTACCAGGCCGAGATCAGCCAGGGCCGCATGGAGGCGCTGGTGAACTTCCAGACCATGGTCTGCGAGCTCACCGGCATGGCCATCGCCAACGCCAGCATGCTCGACGAGGCCACCGCCGCCGCCGAGGCCATGACCCTGGCCAGACGCAGCGTGCGCTCGAAGTCCGACACGGTGCTGGTGGCCGGCGACTGCCACCCGCAGACCATCGAGGTCATCCGCACCCGGGCCGAGCCGCTGGGGCTGAAGGTGGACCTGGCGACGTCGATGGAGGACTGGAACGCCAAGGTCGATGCCGGCGACTACTTCGCCGTGCTGGAGCAGTACCCCTCCACCGACGGCACGGTGCACGACCTGCGCGGCGAGGCCGAGCGCGTGCACCGCCACGGCGCGGCCTACATCGTGGCCGCCGACCTGCTGGCGCTGACGCTGCTGGTGCCGCCGGGCGAGCTGGGCGCGGACATCGTCGTGGGCAACACGCAGCGCTTCGGCGTGCCCATGGGCGCGGGCGGTCCGCACGCCGCCTTCATGGCCTGCCGCGACGAGTGGAAACGCAGCCTGCCCGGGCGGCTGGTGGGCGTCAGCATCGACAGCCACGGCAGCCCCGCCTACCGGCTGGCGCTGCAGACGCGCGAGCAGCACATCCGGCGCGAGAAGGCCACCAGCAACATCTGCACGGCGCAGGTGCTGCTGGCCGTCATCGCCAGCATGTACGCCGTGTACCACGGCCCGGCGGGGCTCAGGCGGATCGCGCAGCGCGTGGCCAGCTACACCGCGATCCTGGCCGCCGGGCTGCGCGAGCTGGGCGCCGCGGTGACCACGCGCGCCGCCTTCGACACGCTGGTGGTCGACACCGGCGACGCCACCGAGGCCGTGATGCAGCGCGCCCGCGACGCCGGGATGAACCTGCGCGGCTTCCCGAACTGGGGCGGCCGCATGGTCGGCATCGCGCTGGACGAGACCACGACGCGCGACGACGTGGTGGCGCTGTGGCGCGTGTTCGCCGCGCCGGGCCAGGCCCTGCCCGCGTTCGAGGCCTTCGAGAAGGGCATCGAGCCGCTGATCCCCGAGGGCCTGCGCCGCACCAGCCCCTTCCTCACGCACCCGGTGTTCAACTCGCACCACGCCGAGACCGAGATGCTGCGCTACATCCGCAGCCTCTCCGACAAGGACCTGGCGCTGGACCGCACGATGATCCCGCTGGGCTCGTGCACCATGAAGCTCAACGCCACGAGCGAGATGATCCCCATCACCTGGCCCGAGTTCGCCCAGGTGCACCCGTTTGCGCCGGCAGAGCAACTGGACGGTTACGCCGAGCTCGACCGCCAGCTGCGCGAGTGGCTGTGCCAGGCCACCGGCTACGCCGGCATCAGCCTGCAGCCCAACGCCGGCAGCCAGGGCGAGTACGCGGGCCTGCTGGCCATCCGCGGCTGGCAGCGCGCGCGCGGCCAGGGCCACCGCCACGTGTGCCTGATCCCCGAGAGCGCGCACGGCACCAACCCCGCCAGCGCGCAGATGGTGGGCATGACGGTGGTGCCGGTGAAGTGCGACGCCACCGGCAACGTCGACCTCGCCGACCTGACGGCCAAGTGCGAGAAGCACACCCACGATCTGGCCGCGGTGATGATCACCTACCCCAGCACCTACGGCGTGTTCGACCCGCAGGTCAAGGCGCTGTGCGCGACCGTGCACGCGCACGGCGGCCGCGTCTACGTGGACGGCGCCAACATGAACGCGCTGGTGGGCGTGGCCGCGCCGGGCGAGTTCGGCGGCGACGTGAGCCACCTGAACCTGCACAAGACCTTCTGCATCCCGCACGGCGGCGGCGGTCCCGGCGTGGGGCCGGTGTGCGTGGTCGAGGACCTCGTGCCCTTCCTGCCCGGCCACGCCACCGCCACGGGCGTGGCCCCGCCCGTGGGCGCGGTGAGCGCCGCCCCGCTGGGCACCGCGGCGGTGCTGCCGATCAGCTGGATGTACGTGCGCATGATGGGCGCCGAGGGCCTGACGCAGGCCACCGAGACCGCCATCCTGGCCGCCAACTACGTGGCGGCGCGGCTGGCGGACCACTACGAGATCCACTTCAGCGGGCGCGTGCCCGGCCTGAAGGGCGGCGGCGTGGCCCACGAGTGCATCCTCGACCTGCGGCCGCTGCAGAAGACCTCGGGCGTGACGGCCGAGGACGTGGCCAAGCGCCTCGTCGACTACGGCTTCCACGCGCCGACGCTGAGCTTCCCCGTGGCCGGCACGCTGATGGTGGAGCCCACCGAGAGCGAGCCGCTGTCGGAACTCGACCGCTTCTGCGACGCGATGATCGCCATCCGCGCCGAGATCGCCCGCGTCGAGCGCGGCGAGTGGCCGCAGGACGACAACCCCCTGAAGCACGCGCCGCACACCGCCGCCAGCCTGATCGGCGGCGAGTGGACGCGCCCCTACACGCGGGAGCAGGCCGCCTACCCGGTGCCGGGGCTGAAGCGGCAGAAGTACTGGCCGCCCGTGGGCCGCGTGGACAACGTCCACGGCGACCGCAACCTGTTCTGCAGCTGCGTGCCGATGAGCGCCTACGGCGCGTAGCGATCAGGCCGCGAAGGGCGAGAGGTCCAGCGTCGGGCGGCCCGTCAGCAGCCGCTCGGCCAGGGCCTCGCCGAGGGCCGCCGAGTGCTTGAAGCCGTGCCCCGAGCAGGCCGACACCGCCGTCAGCCCCGGCCAGCTGGGCGGGCTGTCGATGCGGAAGCGGCCGTCGGGAGTCATCGTGTACAGGCACGCCGCGCGCCGCACCGCGCGGCTGCTCAGGCCCCGCAGGCGCGGCTGCACGAGGCGCTCGTACAGTTCGGCGGTCTCGGCCTCGTCCACCTCGCGCTGCAGCGCGTCAGGCCCGGTGTCGCGCTCGAGCTGCTCGGTGCCCACCTTGACGCCCGGCACGCCGTCGAGCATGGGCATGCCGTAGAAGGTGTCCTCGTAGCGGTGGCCGCGCGTCCAGACGAAGGTCGGACAGGCGGCGGGCGCGAACAGCGCCGGGTTGTCCGGCGCCAGCCAGTGCAGCGTCTGGCGCAGCACGCGCAGTTCCCGGGCCCAGGCGATGCCGGCATCGGCCAGCAGCCCCGGCAGCCAGGCGCCGGCCGTCAGCAGCACCTGCGGCGCGTGGAGCACGCCGGCCGCCGTGTGCACCGCCAGGCCGGCGGCGGTGCGCTCGATGCGCTCCACGGGCGCGTCGCCGCGCAGCATGGCGCCGGCGCGGCGCGCCAGCTCGAGCTGCGCACCGATGCAGCGCTCGGGGTGCACGACGCCGGCGCCGGGCTCGAAGACGGCGGTCTCGTCGTCGCCGGCGCGGAACTGCGGCCAGCGGCGGCGCAACTCGGCGGCCGACAGCGCCTCGTGCGGCACGCCGTGGCGGCGCGCCACGGCCGCGGTGCGCGCCACGAAGGCGTCTTCGGAGCCGTCCGGGCCGATGTAGAGCACGCCGGTGCGCGTCATCAGCGGCCCGTCGAGCCCGCCGGCCAGCGCCGCCTGCACCTCACGCCAGATCGCGTGCGAGCGCCGCGCCAGCGGCACGTAGGCGTCGCCCTCGCCCACCGCCTCGCGCGTGACGCGCGTCAGGCCGTGGCTGGAGCCGCGGTCGTGCGGCGGCGAGAAGCGATCGATCCCCAGCACGCGGGCGCCACGCCGCGCCAGCTGCCAGGTGGCCGCGCTGCCCACCGCCCCCAGGCCCACCACGATGACCTCGGCTTGCATGTCGCTAGTGTGCACGGGTGGCGGCCGCGGTTAGGATGACGCGGTTCCTGCCAGAACCATCCGATCGCCATGACAGTCCAGCGCTGCCTCCAGTCCAAGAGCGGAAAGCTTGTCGCCGTGAAATCCGACGACTTCGTCGTCGATGCCCTGCAGAAGATGCGTGACCACCGCGTGCGCGCCGTGCTCGTGATGGATGGCGACGCGCTCACCGGCATCGTCACCCAGGGCGACTGCGCCATCAAGGTGCTGCTGCCCGGCAAGGACGCCAAGGCCACCCGCGTGAGCGAGGCGATGACGGCCAACCCGATGACGGTCAAGCCCTCCGACCCGCTGGAGGCCTGCATGGGCCTGATGGCCAACCGCGGCTTCCGCCACCTGCCGGTGCTGGAGGGCTCGCGCGTGATCGGCGTCATCTCCATCGGCGACGTGGTCAAGGACCAGGTCCGCCGCATGGGCGAACAGATCGGCTTCCTCGAGACCTACATCCGCGGTCACGGCGCCTGACGCCCCGAGACGCTGCCCTTCCGCAGCGGCGCCGGGCTGCTGGCGCGCTGCGCCGGGCAGGGCTGCGGCATCGCCGGGGTGATGCGCGTCAACGAGCGCCACTGGCGCAGCGACGCCGAGATCGACTCCGGCCTGGACCGCGTCTGGGCCGTGATGCAGGCCTGCGTGCAGCGCGGCCTGGCCGCCGAGGGCGTCCTGCCCGGCGTCTTCCAGGTGCGGCAGCGCGCGGCGAAGCTGCACCGCGACCTCACCGCGCACCCCGAGGCCGCGCCCACCAACGGCGCGGCCGGCATCGTGCCGGCGGTGCTGCACTACTTCACGCGCTTCGTGCCCGGTGCCACGGCGGCCGGCGCGCGCGACTTCCTGCTCACCGCCGCGGCCATCGGCATCCTCTACAAGGAGAACGCCAGCATCAGCGGCGCCGAGGTCGGCTGCCAGGGCGAGGTGGGCGTGGCCTGCAGCATGGCCGCCCGCGCGCTGTGCGCGGTGCTCGGCGGCACGCCCGCGCAGGTGGAGAACGCCGCCGAGATCGGCATGGGGCACCACGTGAGCCTCGACCAGGTCATCAAGACCATGCGCGGGACCGGCGCCGACATGCTCACCAGGTACAAGGAGACGGCCCGCGGCGGCCTGGCGGTGAACATCGTGGAGTGCTGAAGGCGCCGCGGCCCTCAAGCCTGCTGCGCGCAGGCCGATAGCCGACGGGATGCCGGAAGCTGAACAGTCCCCCGCTGCCGACCCGAACCCTCGCCCGCGCTGGCGGGTGTTGCTGCTCGGGCTCATCGGCGCACTGGCGCTCGTGCTGCCGCTGGCGCAGGTGCTGCTCTACCAGGTCGACGCGCTGCGCGAGGACCGCGCCGAGCTCGCGCGGCTGGACCCGCTGGCAGAAGCCCTGGCCGTGCAGCGGGGCCTGTTCGACCACGGCTCCGTCGCGGAGCTCGTGCTGCGCGGCCGCCGCGGGCTGGAGGCCGAACGCCAGCTGCGCCAGCAGGTCGTCGACCGCCACGTGGACGCACTGCAGACGGCGCTGGTCCCCCGTGTGTGGCCCCTGGCCCGCCGCGAGGCCGATGGCCTGGCGGCGGACTGGGGTCTGCTCGCCCGCGCGGTGGGCGAGCAACGCATCGCCGTGGCCGACAGCAGCCACCGGCACCGGCTGCTTCAGGAGCAGGCCGTGCAGGTGATGGACCTGGTGGAAGCGCACGCCCCGGCCTCCGATGCCGACGTCTTCACGGCCGGGGCCACCCCGGCGGCGATCGAGCGGCGGGTGGCCGCGCTGGACGCTCGGCGAGCCCGGTTGCAGCAGCGCATCGCCCGGCAGGCCGCAGCCCGCGACCTGACCGCGCTGGCCTTGGCTGCGGCGCTTGGGCTGCTGGGGGCGCTGGCGCTGTCCCTGGCCCGCAGCGGTGGCGTTGCGCCCGCTGCGGCCGATGCCGTGCGACGCAGCAGCGGCCGGCGGGCCGCCGACCGCGCCGTGGCCGCTACGCCGGCCGAACTGGCTGCCGTGGAACTCGAAGCCGTGCGGCGCAACGCCGAGGACGCGGCCGCGACCGCTCAGCGCGCCAGGCGAGACAGCACGAGCTGATCTCCGATCAGCGAGCCGTACTCCCAGGGCTCCTGGCGCTGGTTGGTGGCCTTCAGCACCGACTGCCGCACCCGGCGCAGCACCACCGCGATGTCCTCTTCCAGGTCCAGGTGCTCGAGCAGCGCGGCCGTGTACGGGCTGTTGCGGCCGCTGCCGTCCTCGGCCGTGGAGCCGTCCTTGGTGGCGTAGGCCACCAGCGTGCCGCTGACGGTGCTGACCGGCGCGAGCCCCAGGGCGGCGCTGCGGGTGGCCATCAGCGAACGCGACAGCGGGTTGTCGCGGCAGGCGTCGAGGAACACCAGCCGCGTGCGGGCCGGCAGGTACTCCAGCGCGTCGTTCAGCGACACCGCGTTGAGCTTGACCGAGCCCACCGTGGCGCCGGCGGCCGGCAGGTCCACGGGCACGATGTAGTTGATGCCGCCCATCTGCACGCCGTGGCCGGCGTAGAAGAGCACGTTGACGTCGTAGCCGGCGGCGCGGTCGTGGTAGTCGGCCAGGGCCTTCACGAGCGCAGCGCGGTTGGTGTCCAGCACCAGATCCACGTCGATGCCGAAGCTGCGCAGCTTCGCGGCGACGGCCTCGGCGTCGTTGCGCGGGTTGGGCAGGGCGCCCAGGCTTGCGTAGGCACCGTTGCCGATGACGAGCGCCCGCGCCCGCATCAGCTTGCGCGGGGGCGCCACGGGCGGCGGCGGCGAGCGGTTGTCGGCGCTGCGCGCCATCTCGGCGCGCAGCGCCTCGATCTGCTGCCTCAGGACCGCAAGCTCATCGGCGCTGGGGCCCGCGACCACCTCGGCACGAGCCGGCGTCGCGGTCGCGGCTTCGGCCGTCGGGCGGGGCTGGGTGGCGGCGAGCGACTGCGCGGCTGGTTGCGCAGGTGGTTGCACCGTTGGTTGCGAGGGCGGCTGCGCGGGCGCCGGCAGCGCGGCCGGCACGGCAGCGGGCGCCGCGGCAGCCCCGGCGGATGGGCTGGCGGCCGCGACTGTGGCCGAGCGCCAGGGTTCCCACTGCGCCCGCGTCAGGGGCGAGAGGCCGTCCTCCACCAGCAGCGAGCAGCGGCAGCCGGCTGCGGCCGGTCCGGCGGCGGCGACGGTCGCCTGGCAGGAGCGCAGCGCCCGCTCGGTGCGGGCCGCAGGGGAGTCGTAGTTCGCCCGCTGGGACGGCAGGAGCTGGCTCTCGGCATAGCCCAGCGCCGGGGGGCAGTTGCCGCCAGGGGGGGAGGCCGCGATGTTGAAGGAGCCGGTCCCGGGCGCGATGCGGCGGATCGACCCGATCCAGCCGATCGGGCTGCGGTCGGCCAGGGCGTAGTCGGTCAGGCAGCCGGCGCTGCCGTCGGCGAAAGTGAGCCGGAAGCGCTCAGGGCACTCGCTGGCCCAGGCGCCCTGTCCCGGCCCGAGCAACAGGCCCATCCCCACGAGCAGCAGCCTCGCCAGGCCCCGCACACCACGCGTCATGTCTCCCACCCCCAGCCTTGCCAATAAGCGGCAGTTCGATGCTAGCCCGGATGCACGCCCGGGCGCGATGCCCGAAGCCGCGCGGGTGGGGGGTGGGTCAGTCGCGGTCGGCGGGCATGGGCAGCGGGCCGCCACCCGCCAGCGGCGGGGCGGCTGCAAGGGCGGAACCCCCGGCGCGCCGCTCGCGCACCAGGTAGCTGTAGAGCACCGGCACCACCACCAACGTGAGGATGGTGGAAGCGATAACCCCTCCGATGATGGCGCGGCCCATGGGTGCCTGGATCTCGCCGCCGTCGTTGAACGCCAGCGCCAGCGGCAGCATGCCGAAGACCATGGCCATGGTCGTCATGATGATGGGCCGCATGCGCACCAGGCCCGCCTGCAGCAGCGCCTCGGCCACCGTAGCGCCGGCCTTCCTGGCGTGGTTGGCGAAGTCCACGAGCAGGATCGCGTTCTTCGTCACCAGGCCCATCAGCATGACCAGCCCGATCATGCTGAACACGTTCAGCGTGCTGTTCCACAGCAGCAGCGCCAGCATCACGCCGATCAGCGCCAGCGGCAGGCTGGCCATGATGGCGATGGGCTGCAGGAAGCTGCCGAACTGGCTGGCCAGCACGATGTAGATGAAGATCACCGCCAGGCCCATGGCCGCGAGCAGACCGCTGAAGGCCTCGGCCTGCTCCTGCATCTGGCCACCGACGTCGAAGCTGTAGCCCGGGGGCAGCGTAGTCTGCTCGACGAGCTTCTGCACCTCGGCGCCCACCTCGCCGGGGCTGCGGTCCTTGACGCCGGCAAACACCGCCTCGCGGCGCTGCAGGTTCTGGCGGCGGATGTTCTCCGGGTTGAATACCGGCACGATCTCGGCCACGCTGTCCAGCGCGATGGGCGTGCCGTTGGCCGCGAAGGCCACCGGCAGCGCGCGCAACTGCTCCACGCGCTCGCGGCTGGCCTCGGGCAGGCGCAGCGTCACGTCGACCTGGTCGCCCTCGGGCGTGGTCCAGGTGGTGGCCGCGTCGCCCGTGACGTAGGCGCGCAGGCTCGCCGACACCTGCCCGGGCGTCAGGCCCAGCTCGCGCACGGCGTCGGGCTTCAGGCGTACGGCGTAGGCGGGCATGCCGGCCTGCACGCTGGTCTCGACGTCGACCGCGCCGGGGATCTGCCGCACCTTCGCGGCAAACTCGGTGGCGATCCTGGCCAGGCCCTCGGGGTCGCTGCCCAGGATGGCCACGTAGATCGGCCGGTTCCAGCCGACGCTGATGTCGGTGCCCGGGATCACGGCCACCTCGTCGCGCAAGGCGTCCTCCACCTCCTTCTGCGAGCGCTTGCGCGCCTTGCGGTCGACCAGGCGGATGTTGATCCAGGCCTGGTTGCGCTGGCCGGGGCCGCCGACCCAGGTGCTGACGTACTCCACCTCGGGAAAGGTCCGCACGATGGCCTCGAGCTGCCGCACCTTGGCATCGGTGCGCTCCAGGCTCGCGCCCACGGGCATCTTCACCGACAGCTGCGTGAAGCCCTGGTCGGTCTGCGGCACGAACTCGCTGCCCACCAGCGGCACCAGCCCCAGCGCCACGACGAAGCTGGCCACGCCGCCGGCCATCACCAGGCCGCGCGGCGTGATGGTGGCGCTGCGCAGGCGGCGCGGGCTGGCGACGTCGCGCGTGCTGTCGGCGGCGAAGCCGCGGCCCCAGGTCGGCAGCACCCACACGCGCCAGCGGCGGGCGCTGAAGATCCAGCGGATGGCTCGCTCGTAGGCGACGTGCAGGGCATCCATCGCGCGGTCGGTGGCGCGGATGGCGTGCCCCAGCACCGGCAGCGTCTTCAGGCGGGTGGCGGGCGGGTCGTGCCACACGCTCGACAGCATCGGGTCGAGCGTGAAGCTCACGAACAGGCTCACCAGCACCGCCACCACCACGGTGATGCCGAAGGGGTAGAAGAACTTGCCGACGATGCCGCCCATGAAGGCCACGGGCGCGAACACCGCCACGATGGCGAAGGTGGTGGCCATGACCGCCAGGCCGATCTCCTCGGTGCCTTCGCGCGCCGCCGTGAGGTGGTCCTTGCCCATGTGCAGGTGGCGCACGATGTTCTCGCGCACGACGATGGCGTCGTCGATGAGCAGGCCGATGCACAGGCTCAGCGCCATCATCGTCATGAAGTTCAGCGTGAAGCCGAAGAAGTGCACGGCGATGAAGCTGGAGATCACGGCGATCGGCAGCGTGAGCCCGGTGATGACCGTGCTGCGCCAGCTGTGCAGGAACAGGAACACGATGGCTATCGTGAGCAGCGCGCCCTCGATCAGCGTGCTGCGCAGGCCGGCCAGGCTGCCCTTGACCCAGTCGGAGCTGGCGTTGATCAGCCGCAGCTCCACGTCGGGCGGCAGCGTCTTGCGCAATTCCTCGGCGGCCGCCTTCACCGCGTCGCCGGTGGCCACGATGTTGGCGTCCTGCTGCTTGAAGACGTTGAAGTTGATGGCGCGCTGGCCGTTGACGCGCGCCAGCGAGTCGGGTTCCTTCTCGCGCTCGACGAGCTCGCCCAGGTCGGCCAGCCGCAGCGGCAGGCCGTTGCGGTTCGCCACCACCACGTCAGCGAAGCGCCGCGGGTCCCGGATGCGGCCTTCCACGCGCAGCAGCGCGTCCTGCGTGCGGTCGGAGACGAGCCCTACCGGCTGGTCGGCGTTGGCCTCGCGCAGGGCCTGTGCGATCTGCGCCGGCGTCACGCCGTAGGCGCGCAGGCGCACCGGGTCGAGGTCGATGCGCACCTCGCGCTCGGTGAGGCCGTTGACGTCGACGCGGGCGACGCCGGCCACGCGCTGCAGCCGCTTGGAGACCTGGTTCTCGCCGATCAGGCTGAGCTCGCGGTGGCCCCGCGTGGGGCTCAGCAGCGCCAGTTCCACCACGGGCTGGCTGTTCTCGTTGTTCCAGCGCGCCAGCCGCAGCGGCTTGACGTCGCGCGGGAAGCCGGCCTGCACGGCGGCGACGCGGTCGCGCACGTCCTGCAGCGCGCGGTCCATGTCGGTGTCGAGGTTGAACTCGGCCGACAGGTCGGCGCGCCCCTCGAAGGCGCGCGAGGTGATGCGCTTGACGCCGGCCACGCTGTTGATGGCTTCCTCCAGGGGCTTGAGCACCTCGCGCTCCAAAGCCTCGGGCGTTGCGCCGGGGTACTCCGCCGCGGCCCAGATGCCGGGCAGCGAGATGTCGGGCATCTGCTCCACGCCCAGGCGGCTGTAGCTGAAGATGCCCATCACGCACAGCGCCACCATCAGCATCGCGGCCAAGACGGGGTTGTTGATGGAGACGCGGGTGATCCACATCGCGGCTGCTCCGGGCTTGCCGTGTCGTTCAGCGCGGCTGCGGCGCCGACGCGGCGGCGCCGGCCACTGCAGCCGACCCGGCGGTCACCACGGTGGCGCTGGCGCCGTCGCGCAGGTTGTCGAAGCGCGCGGCCAGCACGGTGGCGGCCGGGGTCAGGCCCTGCAGCACCTCGACGCGGCCCTGGCGTTCGTCGCGCCGGCCCAGGGTGACGGCGCGGCGCGCAAGCCGGCCGTTCTCGATCAGCCACACGTGGTCCTGCCCGCTGGTGCTGCCCACGGCGGTGGCGGGCAGCGTCAGGCGTTCGACGTCGTCGGGCAACTCCGCGCGCACCAGCGCGTACTGGCCTGCCCGCAAGCGTTCGCCGGGGTTGGCCAGATCGATGGTCACGCCGATCGAGCGCGTGCCCGGCTCGGCCGCCGGCGCGATGCGTGCCACGCGGCCGGCCACGGTCTGGTCCAGCCCCTCCACGCGCACCTGCACCGGCAGCCCCGGGCGGAGGCGGGACACCTCGTGCGTGCCTACCGTGCCCGCGAGCTCGAGCCGGGCGAGGTCGACGATGGTCAGCACCTGCTGCTCGGGGCTGACCTTCTCGCCCGGCAGCGCGTGTCGCCGGGCCACGATGCCGGCGATGGGCGCCACGAGCCGGCCGTCGCGCAGGCCCACCTTGGTGGTGTCCAGCGAGGCCTGTGCCGCCGCCAGGTTGGCGCGCGCGGTGTCGAGCGCGGCGCGCGAGCTTTCCAGTGCGTTGCTGCTGATGAATTGCTGCGCGGCCAGGCGTTCGTTGCTGGCGTGCGAGCGTTCGGCCTGCACGGCCGCGGCGCGGGCCGACTCCAGCAGCGCGCTGCGCTCGGCCACACGGCTGCCCAGATCGGCCAGCTCGATCTGGCCCAGCGCCTGGCCGGCACTGACGCGGCTGCCCTCGGCCACGGACAGCGCCAGCAGCGTGCCGCCCGCCTTGGCGCGCACGGTGGCAGTCTGCGGCGCCACCAGGGGCCCCGAGAACTCCACGACCGCAGCCATGCGCGCCAGCGTGGGCCGGACGACCTCGCTGCTGGCGAACTGCAGCGCCACCTCGGGGCGGACGCCGTCGCCGGCCCTGGCCTGCGCCGAGGCCGGTGCCGCCGGATCGGCCTTCCTGGACGCCATCGCGCCCAGCACGGCCAAGCCGCCCAGGACCATCACCCCCGCGACGACGCCGCCGGCCACCCACTTCTTCTGCATCGAGTTCCCCCTCGGCTGTGCGCCACCCGGCAGTCATCGGTCAGGGTCGCGACAGCGCGGACCGGAGTGTGCAGGCACCCCAGCACGGCTGCCAGCGGGCCTGCGACGAAGCGCGCGAACCGGGCGACGAAGCGCGGCCGTTGTGGACGGCCGGCGCCGGTGCCTGCATCAGGGCGCGAGCGGCAACCCTGCCAGCGCCTGCGGCCCGAGCAGCGCCTGCGCCGCCGCGCCCTCGCCGCGCTGGCAGCCCAGCCCGCGCAGCAGCGCCAGCTGGGCGGGTGTTTCCAGGCCCTTCGCCTGCGTGGCGATGCCCAGGTCTCCAGCCAGTCGCACGGTGCTCTCCAGCAGCACGCGGCGGTGCTCCCGCTCGTGGGCCTGCGACACGAAGCCGCGGTCGATCTTGAGCAGCGCCAGCGGCAGGCGCGGCAGAACCGACAGCGAGGACTGTCCGGTGCCGAAATCGTCCAGCGCCAGCGCGATCCCGTGCGACGCCAGCGCCCGCAATCGCACCGGCAGGTTGGGGTCTGCCAGTTCCAGGGTGGGCGGCAGGTCCAGCTGGACGTCGGCTCCGGCCAGGCCCGCTTGCTGCAGCTGAGCCGCCAGCTCGTCGGCCCAGCCGGCGCGGCTCACCAGGATCGCCGGCGCCGACAGCGCGAGGCGGCAGCTGCTCCGGGCCGGGTCCGCGGCGCGCCAGCGCAGGAAACGGCTCGTGGCCAGCGCGAGCTGACGCTCCAGCAGCGCCACGGCCCGCGAGTCGTCGTCGTCGGACTCCGGCGTCCCGGCGTCCGGGGCGCCGGGTTCGGGTCCGGCCAGCCGCACGCCCAGCGCCGTCACGCGCGGCCGCGCACCGAGCTCGACCTGCGGTTCCAGCCGCAGCGGCGAGTCGACCGGGGTGTGTGCGCTCTGCAGAAGTCGGGCATCGGGCCTGGTCTCGGGGGCCGCTTCCAGGCTCCAGTCGTCTGCGCCCGCCTCGAGCAGGGCTTGCTCGGCGCGCTGCAGCAACTCCTCCGCCGAACGCCTGGGCTGACCCGGGGCGCTGAACACGGCGCCCACCCGGGCCGTGGGCTTCAGCGTCTGGTACTGGTTCAGGCAGGGCTTGGCGAGCTCGATCACCACCCGATGGACGATGACGCGCAGGTGGGCATCGCTGGCAACGCCGTCGAGCACGGCGACGAAGGCGCCCGGCGCCGGCAGAGCCACCACGCCGTCGCCCGGGCGCAAGGCCTGCCGCAGCCGGCGCTTGGATCGGCGGCCGAGCACGGTGCCGTGCTGCGACGGCGAGGCGGGGCCGGCCAGGTCGACCTGCACGCGCAAGACCGCGAACCCGTAGCCCGGGTGGCGCACGGCGTGGGCCACGCCGCGGCGGAGCCGCTCGAGCAGCGCCGCCAGGGCCTTGTCGGCCGAGGCAGGGCCACGGCGGTGGCCATCGACCGGCGGATGGGCCACGGGCGCGGCGGCCGGTCCGTCAGAGGCCGTCGGATCGGCCGGCTCGTCACGGCCCGAACCCAGCCAGCGCCGGGCCACGGCGAGCCAGCGGGCACCGGGCGTCGCCACGGCCGAGCTCCGCCCCGAAGCCGGGGTGGCGTCGGGGGCGTCGGCAGCGGGTTGAGGAACTTCCGGTTCGGGCATGGTGGGGCAGGGCTGGGCCGGCGCACCGTTGCTCCGCCCGCCGGGTACGCTCAATTATCGGTCCATGCCAGACCGGCTTGAGAGGGCGCACCGGGCTTCAGCAGCCAGGCGCGGCCGCGACCGCCCCGCTTGGCCGCGTAGCAGGCGGAGTCGGCCGCCTCCTGCCAGGCCGCCGCCGTGGCGCCGGCCACCGGCTCGGCCACGCCGATGCTGGCGCCCACCCCCAGCCAGCGGCCCTGGTGCACCACGCCCAGGCGGGCGACGGCCTCGCACAGGTGCTGCGCCAGGGCCATCGCGCCGGCCGCGTCGCCCGGGCTCATCAGCAAGGCGAACTCGTCGCCGCCCAGTCGTGCCGCCGCGTCGTCGCCTCGCAGCTGCTGCAGCAGCAGGGCGGCCACGTCGCGCAGCACGCGGTCACCCGCGGCGTGGCCGGCAGCGTCGTTCACCTGCTTGAAGTGGTCGAGGTCCAGTGCCAGCAGCACGCCCGGCGTGCCGCTGCCGATCTGGGCGCGCAGCCGTTCCTCGAAGGCGGCACGGTTGAGCAGTCGCGTCAGGCCATCGTGCCGTGCCGACCAGGCCAGTCGCTCGCGCTCGGCACGCTGGTGCGTCGCGTCCTCGAGCAGCCAGATGGTGCCGGCACCGGGCGTGTCGCCATCGACGGGCCGGCCCGTCAGCCTTCCCCAGAAGTGGCTGCCGTCGCGGCGGCGGAACTCGTGCTCGCCCGCGTAGGGCTCGTGGCGCAGGAAGGCGGCCAGCACGCGCGCGCCCAGGGTGTCGTAGTCCTCGTGCGAGGCGAACACGTCCCGTGCCGACCGGCCGACCAGCGCCCCCTCGGGCCAGCCGAGCAGCGCGCACCACTCGGCACTGATCAGCTCGAACTGGCGGTGTCGCGTGATCGCGATGCCGATGGGCGCCGCCGCCATCACCGAGCCGAGTTGAGCCATCAGCGCGCGCTGGTGGCGCTCGCCGGCTGCACGCTCGCGCAGCGCGCGCTGGAGCACGGCGCCCAGTTCGCCGATCTCGCCGGCGGCGCGCGGCCAGTCCTCGTCGACGCCGCCCTCGACATCGAGGCGGGCCAGGCGCTCGCGCAGCCGGGCCAGCGGATGCAGCAGCAGGGTCAGCAGCGCCAGGATGAGGCCTCCGCCGGCCACCGCCACACCCGCGGCCAAGGCCATGGCCTCGTGGTGCGCCTCGTCGATCCCGCCCAGCAGCTGGCGGTCGGGCACGACGCGGAACAGCACCCAGTCGGGCCCGGGCACGCCGACGATGGCGGTGAAGTGGCCCCCGGCGCGCCAGACGATCGCGCTGGGCTCCACGGGCCGGCCCTGCGTCACCCAGCGCGCCACGGCGGCGGCCATCAGCGGCTCGCTGGCCGCCTCGGCCAGCAGACGTGAGGCCTGGGGGTGGGCGACGATGGTGCCGCGGGCGTCGGTCAGCAGCGTGGTGGCCTGCTGCCGGTCGTCGCGCGAATGGACGGTGAGGTCGTCCAGCAGGTTGCGCCGGTTCAGCCGCATCGTGCCGCCGAGCATCGCCACCACCCGGTGTCCGTGCCCCAGCACCGGCATGGTCAGCACGACCACGGGCTCGCCGTTGAAGGGGTCGCGCATGGGTTCCGACACCACCGGCAGACCGTCCAGCGTGCCCCGCAGGAAGCCGTTGCCCGCCAGGTCGACCGCGGTCTTGCGGCCCTGCTGGCCGTCGTGCACGGCCACCACGCGGCCGCGGGTGTCGGCCACGAAGAGCTGGTCCAGCGTGGTCATCAGCGCCGTCCGCGCGCCGAGGAAGCGGATGGCCTCGTCGGCGTCGGTGGCGGCCGCCTCGGGCATGCGCTCGGCGGCGGCGCGCATCATCCGCTGCAGCAGCACCACGCGCTGCCCCAGCAGCGCCGCCGTCTGCTCGATGTGGCTGGACTCGAGGTCGAGGACGGCCTGCTCGCTGCGCCGCTCCACCCTTTCCAGCAGCACGCTGGCGGTGGTCAGGACGCTGGCAGCGATCACCAGCACGCTGGCGAGCATCAGCCGCGCCTTCAGGGTGCGCAGCCAGCTCAGCGGCAGCTTCAGCAGGGTGGACGGGGCCATCGGGTGCGCCAGGGCGCAGGCCCGCAACGGCGGGTCTCGGGCAGTTTGTCGGCCTCAGTCCGGCCGGCTTGAGCCCGCGGGCGTGCGCAGCGCACGCTCGGCCGCCGCGGCACAGGCCCAGGACAGCAGGGCGCAGCCCGCCGCCGCCCAGAACACGGCCGCGAAGCCCATCCGCTCGATCAGCCAACCGCCGCCCACGCCGCCCAGCACGCCCGAGATGCCGTAGCCCAGCGTGGTGTAGAGCGCCTGGCCGCGTCCGCGCAGGCGCCCCGGGAACAGCCGGTGCACCAGAGTGATGCAGGCGGCGTGGTGGGCGGCGAAGGTGACGGCGTGCAGCAGCTGTGCCAGCACCAGCACGGGCGCCCAGGTGCCGCCGCCGGCCGTGAGCGCGAAGCGCAGCGCCGTGGCGGCGGCCACCGCCTGCAGCCAGCGCTCGGGCGCGAGCCAGCTGAACCAGCGGCCCTGAGTCCAGAAGAACACGATCTCCACGGCCACGCTCACCGCCCACAGCGCGCCCACCGCCGTCTTGCCGTAGCCCAGACTCACCAGGTACAGCGAGAAGAAGGCGTACAGGCTGGTGTGCGCCAGCACGGTGAAGAAGACGGACGCGAAGAACAAGGCCACGCCGGGCTTGCGCAGCAGCGGCAGCACGGGCGGCGCGGGCTCGTCGTGGGCCGTCTCCTCGTGCGTGCGCGGCAGGCGCAGCGCGGCGGCCAGCATCAGCGCGTTCATCAACGCCACGAAGGCCGGGAAGACGGCGATGCCGAAGCGGTCCAGCAGGGCACCGAAGCTGGTGACGGCCGCCAGGAAGCCGATCGAGCCCCACACGCGCACGCGGCCGTAGCGGCGGGCGTCGATGCCGCCCTCGGGCGTGGCCAGCGCCCGCGCGAGCAGCGCCTCGTACAGTGGCACGACGCCGCTGTTGGCCACGAACAGCAGCACCGTCACCACGGCCACCGGCACGGCCGCCGTCACCCCCAGCAGGCCCAGGGCCGAGCACAGCGCGCCCGCCGCGGCAATACGGATGAGCTTGACGCGCTGCCCGCTGTGGTCGCCGGCCCAGCTCCAAGCGTAGGGTGCGAGCACGCGCGTCCAGCTCTGCAGGCTGACGATGCCGCCGATCAGCAGCGTGGAAAGCCCCAGGCTCTGGAACCACAGCGGCGCATACGGATTGAACAGCCCGATGGCCGCGAAGTAGGTGAAGGTGAGCGCGCCGAAGGGCGCCAGGCTGCCCCGGGTGACGGCGTTCGGCACGGGGCGGGCCGTGCCCTTCAGGCCTGGCCGGCCTGCCCCGGGATCGGCGGCACCGGCAGGATCACGTCGCCGCACTGCGCGCGGTGGCGCAGCGCGTGGTCCATCACCACCAGCGCCATCAGGGCCTCGGCGATGGGCGTGGCGCGGATGCCCACGCAGGGGTCGTGGCGGCCCAGCGTCTCGACCACCGTGGGCTCGCCCGAGCGGGTGATGCTGGGCTTGGGCGTGCGGATGCTGCTGGTGGGCTTGATGGCGATGCGCACGACCAGATCCTGCCCGGTGCTGATGCCGCCGAGCACGCCGCCGGCGTGGTTGCTGCCGAAGCCGGCCGGCGTGAGCGCGTCGCCGTGCTCGCTGCCGCGTTGCGCCACCACGCCGAAGCCGTCGCCTATCTCCACGCCCTTGACGGCGTTCAGCCCCATCATGGCCCAGGCGATGTCGGCGTCGAGCTTGTCGAACAGCGGTTCGCCCAGGCCGACCGGCACGCCGCGCGCGCGCACCTCGATGCGCGCGCCGCAGCTGTCGCCGGCGCGGCGCAGCGCGTCCATGTGGGCCTCGAGCGCCGGCACGATCGCGGCGCTGGGGGCGAAGAACGGGTTGAGCGGGATCTGCGCCTCGTCCTCGAACGGGATCTCGATCTCGCCCAGGGCGCTCATCCAGCCGGCGAAGGTGGTGCCGTGGCGCTGCTTCAGCCACTTCTTCGCCACCGCGCCGGCGGCCACCATCGGCGCCGTCAGCCGCGCGCTGCTGCGGCCGCCGCCTCGCGGGTCGCGCTCCCCGTACTTGCGCCAGTAGGTGTAGTCGGCGTGGCCGGGGCGGAAGGTGTCGAGCAGGTTGCCGTAGTCCTTGCTGCGCTGGTCGGTGTTGCGGATCAGCAGCGCGATCGGCGTTCCCGTCGTGCGGCCCTCGAACACGCCGGAGAGGATCTCCACCGCGTCGGGCTCGTTGCGCTGCGTGACGTGGCGGCTGGTGCCGGGGCGGCGGCGGTCGAGCTCGGGCTGGATGTCGGCCTCGGAGAGTTCGAGCCCCGGCGGGCAACCGTCGATCACGCAGCCGATGGCGGGGCCGTGGCTCTCGCCGAAGTTGGTGACGCGGAAGAGCTCGCCGAAGGTGCTGCCGGACATGGAGCAGGGGATTCTAGGAGCAGTGTGCTGCGCGCTCCGGGCTGGCCCGCATGCTTCACCAGCCCGGCATGGTATGGGTGTTCGAGGCCGTGCGATGGCCTGCTGTCGCTGATGCGAGCGTGATTTGACCCCCTCCACCCCCCGGCTCGGGATGCGGGCCCCGGGGACAACGCGCGGGGCAGGCACTGGATGAGCCGCTGCGGGCTGAGCGCGGCCAGTCGTCGGGCTGCGGTGGCGAACAACACGCGCAGCGGATGGTGGAGCCTGTCCGGAATGTTGTGTGCGGGATACGGCCGCTTCTCGCGGCTGCGATTCGCCGTCTCGCCCGTGGCGTGCTCGGGCAACTCACGGCATCAGCCACAGCGTCATCGCCACCCCGCAGACCGCCAGCACCAGCAGCACGCCTTCGGACGCGGCCTGCCGGCCCTGTTCATCGGGGCGCGCCAGCCACAGGGCCAGAAGGGGCAGGGCCTGCATCAGGTGCGCCGCCACGAAGTGGGCCGGTCTGGGGTCGCTGCCGTCCAGCCGCCAGCCCAGCACAGGCAGCACCGCGGCAGCATCCACGGCCGACTGCGAGTGACCCGCTTTCACCAGGGCTTCGCCCGTCCACGGCAGCAGCAGCCCCGTCCCGACGAAGCCCAGTGCGACGCCCAGCGCGATCAGGCGCGTGACGGACGACATGGCCGTGAGCGCCAGCCGCGAGGCCGCCAGGCCCAGCCACAGAACACCCAGGCTCAGCACGGCAGCGCCGACGCCCATCAGGCTGAACATCAGGGCCTCGAACGCCGTGCGTTCGTTGAAGTGCGAGTCCACGCCGCGCACCGCCTGCACGACGATCCAGGTCAGCTCGAAGACCAGGAAACCGATC
>JBKDQY010000104.1:0-8423 GCA_046341655.1 Betaproteobacteria bacterium
GCCCTCGAACGACAGCGGCCGCAGGCCGTGCAGGCCCAGCCAGGCCGAGACCGCGACCCACAGCGGGTCGAGCGAGAAGAACAGCGCCAGCCGCACCAGGCCCAGGCGGTGGATGAGCGTGTAGACGACGTCGGTGCGCACGGCCGCGCGGTCGACCACCGGCTCCACCGGACGCCAGCGCTCCAGCAGCCCGAAGCCCAGCGCGATGACCAACAGCTGCACCAGCCCCACCAGCAGCCAGCCGGTGGCGACAAAGCCCTCCTCGAGCCGGCCGCCCAGGCCCAGCGCGAACATCGCCGGCTGCACCAGCCCCTCGAACAGCGCCTGTTGCGCCAGGCCGAAGCCGTCGATCAGGGCCTCCAGCATCCGTGTGCCCCCGCGGAATCAGCGCGCGCCGCGCGGCGTGGCCGCGGCGGTGCCGTACACCGGGTGCTCGGCCAGCGTGGCGAAGCACAGGCCGCGCGCCTTCAGGCCGCGGATCAGGGGCTGCAGCACCGCGGGCGCCCAGGGGTCCTGGCGCGACCAGATGCCCAGGTGCGCCAGCAGCACGTCGCCGCTGTTCACGCGGCGCAGCGCGCGCTGCAGCAGCGCGTCGTTGGGGTGGCGGTCGCTGGGCAGTTCGTCGCCCAGGAAGCCGGCGTCCGTCCAGCCCACGTGCGTCCAGCCGCAGGACTGCGCGGTGCGCAGCAGAGCCGGCGAGACGCGGCCGCCGGGCGCGCGCCAGACCGAGCCCATCCGCAGGCCGGTGATCTGCGCGAAGCGCTCGGCCGGCCGCTCGAGCTCGCGGCAGTAGGCGGCGGTGTCGAGCACCCGCACGCGGCCCGCCTGCGGGCCTTGCGTGGGCCGCACGCGGTGGCCGGCGGGGGTGTCGGCCTGCCAGACGTCGTGGTCCCAGGTGTGCGAGCCGAAGGCGTGGCCCTCGGCCGCCAGCGCGCGCCACCACGGCGCCCACTCGTCGTCGAGGCTGTGGCCGCCGCTGCGCGTGCGCTCGGCAGCGAGGAAGAAGGTGGCCTTCACGCCCTCTTCGCGCAGCACGCTCGCCACCAGCGGTGCCACGCCCATGTGGCCGGTGTCGAAGCTCAGGTACACCGGCTTGTCGCAGCCCGCCGCCGGCCGCGCGGCCGCGGGTGCCCGCAGCACCCGCAGCGCCAGCATGGCGGACGCCGCGGCACGCGGGCTACTGCCGCGGCGCATGGTCCAGCGTCCACACGCCGTGCGGCGAGCGCCCCACCGGCACCTGCCGCACCAGCCGCTTGTCGGGCAGGTCGATGACGCTGAGCTTGCGCGCCCAGCGCGAGGTCACCAGCAGCGTGCGCCCGTCGGCCATCAGCTCCATGCAGTCGGGGCCGCCCGGGGCGTCCCACTGGCCCACGACCGAGAGCGTGCGCAGGTCGATCTCGCTGATGGTGTTGGCGACGCGGTTGCTCACGAACACGTGGCGGCCGTCGCCGCGCGCCCGGAAGGCGTGCGCGCCGGCGCCGGTCTCGATGCGGCGCACCAGCCGCGGCACCGCGGCCGAGACGTCCCAGGCCTCGACGACGCGGTCGCCCGTCAGCGCCACCAGCAGCGTGCGGTCGTCGGCGGCCAGGAACACGTCGGCCGGCATGCGGCCGCAGCGCTGCTTCGTGCGCACGGCCTGCGTCGTCATGTCGATGGCCACCCACTCGTCGCTGTCCTGCAGCGTGGCGTAGAGCACGCGGCTGCCGCTGTCGATGGCCAGGTGACTGGGCGTCTTGGGCGCGGCGATGCGCCGCACGAGCTTCAGCGGCTCGGGCGCGCCGACGCCCTGCCAGTGGTACAGGTCGATGTGGTCGAGCCGGTTCGCGGCCGTGACGAACCAGCGCATGTCCGGCGAGAAGCGCAGATGGTAGGGATCGACGATGCCCGGCAGCGTGCGGCGCACGGCGGCGGTGACGGGGTCGATGAAGGTCAGCGAGTTCGACGCCGCGTTGGCCACGATCAGCGTCTTGTCGTCGGGCGCCAGGTACAGGTGGTGCGGCTCCTTGCCGGTGGGCAGCCGCGTGCGCACGGCCCAGCTCGACGGGTCGACGATGCTGACGTCGGCGTCCTGCGAGTTGAGCACGAAGATGGGCCTGGACGGCGGCGCCACGGCGCCGGCCGGGCGCACAGGCAGCAGCGCGGCCAGGGCCAGCGCGGGCGCCTGCGCCAGCACGGCGCGGCGGCTGCCCGAGCCGGTGCGGTCGGGGGCCATGCTCATCGGCGGTCGCCGCCCAGGATGTCGCCGAGCAGCGAACCGGCCGAGCCCAGGCCGCCGAGCGAGCTCTCCTCGGAGCGGCCGCCCATCTGCGGCGCGGCGGCGAACACGCGGCTGGCCAGCCGGCTGAACGGCAGGCTCTGCAGCCACACCGTGCCCGGGCCGGTCAGGCGAGCGAAGAACAGGCCTTCGCCGCCGAACAGCGCCGTCTTGACCTTGCCGACGAACTGGATCTCGAAGTTGACGCTGCCGGTGTAGGCGACGACGCAGCCGGTGTCGACGAACAGCGTCTGCCCGGGCTGCAGTTCGCGCCGCAGCACGGTGCCGCCGGCATGCACGAAGGCCAGGCCGTCGCCCTCGAGCTTCTGCATGATGAAGCCCTCGCCGCCGAAGAAGCCGGTGGACAGCTTCTGCTGCAGCGCCACCCCCAGGCTGACGCCGCGGGCGGCGCACAGGAAGGCGTCGCGCTGGCAGATCAGCAGCCCGCCGAACTGGCGCAGGTCCATCGGCAGGATCTTGCCCGGGTACGGCGCCGCGAAGGCCACGCGCTGCTTGACCGTGGCGTTGTTGCTGTACACCGTGGTGAACAGGCTCTCGCCGGTGATCAGCCGCTTGCCCGCCCCGAGCAGCTTGCCGAACAGGCCCCCGCCGCCCTGGTTGCTGCCGTCGCCGAACACGGTGTCCATGCCGATGCCGGCGTCCATCCAGAACATGCTGCCGGCCTCGCCGACCGCGGCCTCGCCGGGGTCGAGCTCGACCTCGACGAACTGCATCTCGGCGCCCTTGATCTCGTAGTCGACGACGTCCATGCCCATGCTGGCTGCTCCGTGGAAGAAACCACCCCGTCGGGTAACGGGCCGCGATGCTACCGAAGCGGCGCAGGCGCACCCGGCGGCAGGCTCGGGCCCGGGCGGGATAATCCCGCTCCATGTGGATCGCCGTCTTCGCCGTGGCCACCGGCGCCGCGCTCGGGGCGCTGGCGCGCTGGGGCCTGTCGAACGCGCTCAACGGGGTGTTTCCCCACCTGCCGGCGGGCACGCTCGTGGCCAACCTGGTGGGCGGCTGGGGCATCGGCCTGGCGATGGCGCTGTTCGCGCAGATGCCGCAGCTGCCGCCGGAGTGGCGGCTGTTCGTCATCACGGGCTTCCTGGGCGGGCTCACCACCTTCTCCGCCTTCTCGGCCGAGGTCGTGACCGCGCTGCAGCAGGGCCGCACCGGCTGGGCGCTGGCCACCGCGGGCGCGCACCTGGCAGGCTCGGTGCTGATGACGCTGCTGGGGCTGGCCACGCCGCTGCTGTGGCGGCGCTGAGCCCGCGGCACGGCTCCTAGAATCGCGCCGCCTTCGCAGGAGAAGACCGAATGACCCCCGCCGAGATCCTGGCCGCCCACGGCCCCCGCGAGTCCATGGAGTACGACGTGGTCGTGGTGGGCGGCGGCCCCGCCGGCCTGGCCACGGCCATCCGCCTGAAGCAACTCGACGCCGACATCTCGGTGGTGGTGCTCGAGAAGGGCTCCGAGCCGGGCGCACACATCCTCAGCGGGGCCGTGATGGACCCGCGCGCCCTCAACGAGCTGCTGCCCGACTGGCAGGCGCGCGGCGCGCCGCTGAACCAGCCCGTCACGCACGACGAGGTGCTGTTCCTCGACGACACCGACGCGCGCAGCACGCCGCCCTGGCTGATCCCGGGCTGCCTGCACAACGAGGGCAACTTCGTCATCAGCCTGGGCGCCGTCACCAAGTGGCTGGGCGAGCAGGCCGAGGCGCTGGGCGTGGAGATCTTCCCCGGCTTCACGGCGGCCGAGGTGCTGCACGACGATCAGGGCCGCGTGCGCGGCGTGGCCACGGGCAACCTCGGCATCGGCAAGGACGGCCAGCTCTTGAGCAGCTTCCAGCTCGGCATGGAGCTGTGCGCCAAGTACACCGTGTTCGCCGAAGGCGCGCGCGGCCACCTGGGCAAACAGCTGATCGCCCGCTTCGGGCTGGACCATGGACGCGACCCGCAGAGCTACGCGCTGGGCGTGAAGGAACTCTGGGAGGTGCCCGCCGACAAGGCCCGCCCCGGCCTGGTGGTGCACACCGCGGGCTGGCCGATGGACGAGCACACCTACGGCGGCGGGTTCCTCTACCACCTTGAGGGCAACCGGGTGACGCTGGGCTTCGTCACCGGCCTGGACTACCAGAACCCCTGGCTCAGCCCCTTCGAGGAGATGCAGCGCTGGAAGACCCACCCGGCCATCCGCGCGCACATCGAGGGCGGCAAGCGCATCGGCTACGGCGCGCGCGCCATCACCGCGGGCGGCCTGCTGAGTCTGCCGAAGCTGGTGTTCCCCGGCGGCTGCCTGGTGGGCTGCGACGCCGGCATGCTCAACGCCGCGCGCATCAAGGGCAGCCACGCCGCCATCAAGAGCGGCATGCTGGCGGCCGAGGCCATCGCGCCGGCGCTGCAGGCCGGCCGCGCGCACGACGAGCTCGCCGCCTACCCCGAGGCCTTCGAGAAGAGCTGGCTGCACGAGGAGCTGCACGCCACGCGCAACTTCAAGCAGTGGTTCAAGCAGGGCAACACCATCGGCACGCTGATGACGGGCATCGAGCAGTGGCTGCTGCCGCGGCTGGGCATCAAGAGCCCGCCGTGGACCATCCACCGCAAGACACCCGACCACGCCCGGCTGCACGCCGCCAGCCAGGTGCCGCGCATCGCCTACCCCAAGCCCGACGGCAAGCTCACCTTCGACCGCCTGAGCTCGGTGTTCATCAGCAACACCAACCACGAGGAGAACCAGCCCGCGCACCTGACGCTGAAGGACGCGTCGGTGCCGGTGGCCGTCAACCTGCAGAGATATGCCGGCCCCGAGAGCCGCTACTGCCCGGCCGGGGTGTACGAGTACGTGCAGAAGGACGGCGCCGAGCAGCTGGTGATCAACGCTCAGAACTGCGTGCACTGCAAGACCTGCGACATCAAGGACCCGACGCAGAACATCGTGTGGGTCACGCCCGAGGGCGGCGGCGGTCCGAACTACGCGGGGATGTGAGGCGGGCGGCCGGGAACGGCCGCGGCGGCGCACCTCCGGCTTGACCGCGGGCAGCCCGGCTGGGACGATCGCCGGATGGCACAAGCCGCACCGACCGAAGCCGCCCCCGTGCCAGGGCGGCACCCGGCCCTGGCACGGAGCCTGGCCGCCCGCGGCATCCACTACGGCTGGGCGATGGTCGCGGTGACCTTCGTCTACGCGGTGTTCTCGGCCTCGGCGATGGGCGTGCCCAGCGTCCTGATCGTGCCGATGGCGAAGGACCTGGGCTGGTCGATCGGCGAGCTCTCCGCGCCGCAGGGGCTGCGACTTGCGCTGTTCGGCCTGGCCGCACCGCTGGCCGGCGGGCTGATGCTGCGCTACGGGCCCCGGCGCATGGTGGCGCTGTCCGGCGCCCTGCTGATGATCGGTCTCTTCATCGCCATCACCACCCGCGAGAAGTGGCAGCTGTGGCTGGGCATGGGCGTGCTGCTCGGGCTGGCACCGGGGATCACGGCGATGCAGCTCAACGCGGTCGTGGCGTCGCGCTGGTTCGTGCAGCACCGCGGTCTGGTGCTGGGCCTGCTCGGCGGCGCCATCGCGACCGGCACCCTCGTCTTCATGCCGCTCGCGGCCTGGGTGAGCGAGCGCTGGGGCTGGCGGGTGGCGCTGCTGATCCCGAGCGTGGGGGCGGCCCTCTCGTGGCTCGCGTTCCTGTGGCTCGCACGCGACCGACCACAGGACCTGGGGCTGCCGGCGCTGGGCGAGACAACCGTCGCGCCGGTGCCCCCGGCGCCCACAGAAGGCTTCGTGCGGCTGAGCCTGCAGGCACTGGCGCTGGGCTCGCGGAGCGGGGTGTTCTGGATCCTCGCGCTGACGTTCGCGATCTGCGGCATCTCCAGCTTCGGGCTGACCCAGGCGCACCTCGTGCCGTTCTGCGGCGACCTCGGCGTGCCGCTGGGGACGGCGGCGTGGCTGCTGGCGGTGATCGGCGTGTGCGACCTGATCGGCACCGTCGGCTCGGGCTGGCTGTCGGACCGCTTCGACAACCGGTGGCTGCTCGGCTGGTACTACGCCCTGCGCGGGGTGGCGCTGCTGTGGCTGGTGCACACCGACCCCACGATGTTCGCCCTGACGCTCTTCGCGGTGGTCTACGGGCTGGACTTCATCGCCACCGTGCCGCCCTCGGTGCGCCTGACAGTGCAGACCTTCGGGCGCGAGATGGGCCCGGCGGTGTTCGCGTGGATCTTCGCCGCCCACCATGTCGCGGCCGGCGTCATGACGTTCGGCACCGGGGTCAGCCGCGACCTGCTCGGCAGCTACTCGCCAGCCTTCCTGTTCGCAGGCCTGCTGTGCCTGCTGGCCGCGCTGTGCTTCGTGGCCGTGCGCCGCCCGCAGCCCGCGCCCGCCTGACTTCGCCGCGCCTCGCGGGCTCGGCGCTTGCGCCAAGTCCCCGATGCGGCGCGCCGATGGCCACTTCCGAGTCCCGGCCCCGACGTCGGCCAGGACGCCACAGGTCGGCGGCCTTCGAAGCGCGCGACAGACGGGCTCAGCCGGCCAGCACGCGCACGGCCCGGCCGGCGCCGTCGCCCAGCGGCACGTTCATCGCGCGCAGCGCGCACTCCACGCCGGCCAGCGCGCCCAGGATGTTGGCCTCGTTCTGGTCGCCCAGGTGGCCGATGCGGAAGGCCCGGCCTTGCAGTGCGCCCAGGCCACCGGCCATGGCCACCTGGAAGCGCTCGCGGGCCAGCGTGCGCAGGCCGTGCACGTCGAAGCCCTCTGGCACGCGGATCGCGGTGACGCTGACCGAGCGCGTGGCCGGCTGGCGCGCGACGACCGACAGTGCCCCGCCTTCGGCCCAGCCCGCCACCGCCGCGTGCACCGCGCCGGCCAGCCGGCGGTGGCGGGCGTACACGGCCTCCAGGCCCTCGCGCTGCAGCAGCGCCAGCGCCGCAGCCAGGCCGTGCAGCAGCGGCAGCGGCGGCGTGCCGCAGAACTTCTGGTAGTTCATCGGGCCCTCGCGCGCGACCCAGTCCCAGTAGAAACGCGGCGCCGGGTTGGCCCGTGCAGCCTCGAAGGCGGCCTCGTTGACCGCCACGATGCCCAGGCCCGGAGGGCACATCAGCCCCTTCTGGCTGGCGCCGATGACCACGTCCAGGCCCAGCGCGTCCATGCCGATGGGCTCGCAGGCCAGCGAGGCCACGCAGTCGGCCACCAGCAGCGCCGGGTGGCGCGCGTCGTCGATGGCGCGGCGCAGCGCGGCGAGGTCGCTGGTGACGCCGCTGGCGGTGTCGGTGTGCACCGCGAACACCGCGCGGATGCGGTGCGCGGCGTCGTCGCGCAGCGCCGCGGCCACGGCGTCGGCGTCGATCGGCAAGCCCTCGTGCCAGGGCGTGCGCACGGCCTCGCGGCCCAGCGCCTCGGCCACGCGGGCCCACTGGTCGGCGAAGTGGCCGGTGCCCGGCACCAGCAGGGCCTGCCCGGGCGCCGCCAGGTTCTGCACCACCGACTCCCACACGCCGTGCCCGTTGGCGATGAACATCAGCACGCGCGTGGCGGCACCCGTGCCCAGCACCGCGCACAGGCCGGCTTCGCAGGCGGCGATCGAGGCGTCCACCCGCGGGTCTGCGAGGTCCATGTTCTGCACGCTCATCGCGTGCAGCACCTCGTCGGGGATTGGGCTGGGGCCGGGCGCGTGCAGCAGCCGGCGTCCGGGTATACGGGGCTCGGGGACGGTCATGACCCCATGCTAGCGGGCCGCCACCGTCCCGGCCCGGGGGCGATCAGTTCGCCTCGAGCCCGGCCTTCTTCACCAGGGCGGCGTACTTGGCCAGCTCGCGCCGGAAGGCCTGCGCCGCCTGCTCGGGCGTGGTGATGGCGATGGTGTTGCCCTGGCGGGCCATCGTCTCCTTCACGCCGGGGTCGTTGAACGCGGCCACCACGGCGTCGTGGAGGCGCTTCACGTCGGCCGCCGGCAGGCCCTTGGGGCCGAGCACCGCGAACCAGGCCTCCACCACGTAGCCCGGCAGGCCCTGCTCGACGAAGGTGGGGATGTTCGGCACCGCCGCGACGCGCTGCGCCGTGCCCACGCCGATGGCCTTGACCGCGCCCGTGGCGATGTGCTGCTGCACGCTGGGCAGCGCCACGGTGGCGAACTCGATCTGGCCGCCGATGAGGTCGGTCACCATCGGGCCCACGCCCT
>JBKDQY010000105.1:0-7034 GCA_046341655.1 Betaproteobacteria bacterium
GCTGGAAGGCCCCGTCGGCCAGCACGCCACCCCAGCTGTCGAACACCATGACAGCCTGTGCGCCGGCGTCGATCTGCGCGTTCAGGTAGGCGGCCACCGCGCGCGCGTTGACGTCCAGGATGCGGTGCATCAGGTCGGGCCGGCCGTAGAGCATGGATTTCACCAGCCGGTAGTCGTCCGAGCCCGCGCCCTCGACCATGTAGCAGGCCAGCGTCCAGGGGCTGCCCGATAAGCCGATCAGCGGCACGCGCCCCCCCCGACGCCCCTGGGCGTCGGTCGTGACCAGCGCGTGGCGGATGCTGGTGACGGCGTCGAACACGTAGCGCAGCCGGTCCAGGTCGGGCACGGCCAGGGCGGCCACCGCGGCCTCGTCGCGCACCGGGTGCGCGAACTTGGGGCCCTCGCCGGCGCCGAAGCTCAGGCCCAGGCCCATGGCGTCGGGCACGGTGAGGATGTCCGAGAACAGGATGGCCGCGTCGAGCCGGTAGCGGTCCAGCGGCTGCAGCGTCACCTCGGTGGCGTACTGCACGTTGGTGGCCAGGCCCATGAAGCTGTTGCCGGCCTTCACGCGCGTGGCGCGGTACTCGGGCAGGTAGCGGCCGGCCTGGCGCATCAGCCAGATGGGCGTGTGGGTGGTGGGCTGGCGCAGGCAGGCGCGCAGGAAGGTGTCGTTGATCAGGGTCGGCCACATGCGGGGCATTATCGCCAGCGTCCTGGCAGGGTCACGGCGCGCCCGCTGCCGGGCCGGCTGCCTCGCGCGCGCGTTGTTCCATCGCCTGCACCCACTCCCACAGCGTCTCGGGCGCCACCACGCGCGTTCCCGGCGGCGTGCCCGGCAGGGTGGCAGCCAGCTCGGCCACGCAGCGCGCCAGCGCGGCCGGGCGCAGCGGCTGCTGTCGCGTGGGCACCATCCAGCGCAGCTGCTGCAGCCACGCGCGCGCCAGGCGCTCCAGCCAGCCACCGGGCCGCGCGCCGCCCTCGGGCCGCGCGGCGCGCAGGATCACCACGTGCTCGAAGCCCAGGCCGGCCAGCGCAGCCTCGTCCAGCGTCGCCAGGCCCTGGGCCAGAGCCTGCGGCAGCAGCGCCGGGGCGTGCGGCATCAGGAGCACCAGGTCCCGCGTGCCGCGTGCGTGCAGCGTGCGCGCCAGGGCCAGCAGCTGCCCGGGGCCGGGCATCGCGAAGGCGTCGTCGCGGCCGTTGCTGCGGCGCTCGCGGTCGAACACCACGATGGCCACGTCGGCGGCCGGCCCGCGGCCGGCGTGCAGATCGGCTTCCGCGAGCGGCACCAGGCCGCGCACGGTGCTGGCCAGCGGTGCGGCCACCAGCGCGGCCACGCGGCTGAAGCGGCCGGCCACCAGGGCCTCGGCCAGCACGGCCGAGCCCAGGGCGCCGCCAGCGCCCACGACGAGCACCGCGCGCCGCGGCGCCAGCGCGTCGGCCACGGGGGGCGACTGGCTCGCGCCCCGCAGCGCCTGTTGCAGCGCATCCGCCAACACCACCCCCCGGTCCACCGTCCTTGAAGGCCGATTCTCGCGCCCCCATCTGCCCAGCCGCGGGTAGCATCGCGCCGCCCGGCGAGCTGGCCGCCGGCACAGCAGGAGCCCACCATGTCCCCGACGTCTTCGATCCGCGCCCGCGCGCTGCGCCTGGCCGCCGTGCTGGGCCTGGCCGGCGCGCTGGCCGGCTGCGGCTACAACGACTTCCAGCGCCTCGACGAAGAGGTCAAGGCCGGATGGAGCGAGGTGCTCAACCAGTACCAGCGGCGCGCCGACCTCATCCCCAACATCGTGGCCACCGTCAAGGGCGAGGCCAACTTCGAGCAGGAGACGCTGACGAAGGTGGTGGAGGCGCGCGCGAAGGCCACGAGCATCCAGGTGACGCCCGAGACGCTGAACGACCCGCAGGCCTTCCAGCGCTTCCAGGCCGCGCAGGGCGAGCTCGGCAGCGCCCTGAGCCGGCTGATGATGGTCACCGAGAACTACCCCAACCTGAAGGCCAACCAGGGCTTCCAGGACCTGCGCGTGCAGCTCGAGGGCACCGAGAACCGCATCACCGTGGCGCGCAACCGCTACATCAAGACGGTGCAGCAGTACAACACGCTGGCGCGCAGCTTCCCGACCAACCTGACGGCCATGGTCTTCAGCTACGAGGTCAAGCCCAGCTTCACGGTGCAGAACGAGGCCGCGATCAGCGCGCCGCCGGCGGTGAGCTTCGACAAGCCCGCGGCGCCGGCCGCGCCCGCCGCCTCGCGCTGAAGCCGGCGTGATGCGCGCCCTGCGCGCCTGGCTGGCGGCCGCGCTGGCCCTACTCGCGGCCCTGGCCGCGATGCCGCTGCACGCGCAGGACGTGCAGCCGGTGCCGGCGCTGACGGCGCGCGTGATCGACACCACCGGCACGCTGGCCGCGGCCGAGCGCAGCGCGCTCGAGAAGCGCCTGGCCGCCTTCGAGGCCCAGGCCGGGCCGCAGATCGTGCTGCTGATGGTCGCCACCACGGCACCCGAGGACATCGCCGCCTACGCGCAACGCGTGGCCGACACCTGGAAGATCGGCCGCCGCGACGTGGGCGACGGCGTGCTCGTGGTGGTGGCGCGCGACGACCGCCGCGTGCGCATCGAGGTGGCCAAGGCGCTGGAGGGCGCGATCCCCGATCTGGCGGCGCGCCAGATCATCGACCGCGCCATGCGCGCGCCCTTCCGCGAGGGCCGCTACGGCGACGGCCTCATGGCCGCGGTCGAGCAGCTCGAGGCCCGCATCCGCGGCGAGAACCTGCCTGAGCCCGGAACTCCCGGGGCGCCCGGTGGCGGCGACAGCGGCACCGACCTCGAGGGCCTTGCCGTGTTCTTCTTCGTCGCCGTGGCCGTGGCCGGGCAGGTGCTGACCGCGATCTTCGGGCGCAAGCTCGGCTCGATGCTGGTGGCCGGCGCGGCCGGCGGCCTGGGCTGGTGGATCACCGGCAGCCTGCTCATCGCCCTGGGCGCAACGGTGGCGGCGCTGGTGCTGGTGGGCATCCTGGGCATCGGCTCGATGGCGCGGCGCATGGGCCGCGGCAGCCGCAGCCTGCCGCACATCGGCGGCTGGAGCGGGGGCGGCGGCGGCTGGGGTGGCGGGGGCGGCGGCTTCTCGTCGGGCGGCGGCGGCGACTTCGGCGGCGGCGGCGCCTCGGGCGACTGGTGAGTGCAAGTGAGATGAACCGCTGGCTTCGCATCCTCAAGCACCGCTGGACCGACGAGACCGACGCCGCGCGCGCGCTCGGCCCCGAGGCGCTGCTGCGCCTGGAGCAGCGCGTGGCCACCAGCGAGCGGCGCCACAGCGGCGAGATCCGCCTGTGCGTGGAGGCCGGGCTGCCGCTGTCCTACCTGTGGCGCGACGCCACGCCGCGGCAGCGCGCCGTCACGATGTTCGGCAAGCTGCGCGTCTGGGACACCGAGCAGAACAACGGCGTGCTGATCTACCTGCTGCTGGCCGAGCACGCCATCGAGGTGGTGGCCGACCGCGGCCTGGCCCGCGCCGTGCCGCCCGAGACCTGGCAGCAGCTGGTGGCGGGCATGCGCGAGGCTTTCCGCGCCGGGCACTTCGAGGAAGGCCTGGCGCAGGCGGTGGACCGCGTGGACGCGCTGCTGGTGGCGCACTTCCCGCAGGCCCCGGGCCAGGACAACCCCAACGAACTGCCTGACGCCGCCGACCTGCGCTGACGCGCCGCCCGGGCCCCGGGGGGTTCAGAGCGGCTCGCCGTCGGGCCCGCGCCGCGTCACCGTCACCAGGAAGCGGTTGAAGCCGTCGCGCCGCTCGTAGGCCATGCTGCTGGCGGTGTTGCGGATCATCAGCAGGCCCAGCCCCCCGACGCGAGCCTCGTCGAGCGTCTCGGGCAGCAGCAGCGCGTCGGCGTCCATGGGGTCGAAAGGCCCGGCATCGTCGACGATGAGCAGGCGCACCTCGCCCGGCTCGATCTGCAGCTCGAGCTCCACCTGGTGCTCGCCGGCGTCGGTCACCCCGTAGCCGTGGCGAAGCGTGTTGGTGACGGCCTCCTCGATGATGAGCTCCACGCCTGCCACCGCGTGCTCGTCGACCCGGTTGTTCTCAAGGAACTGCCGGGCCTGCTGGCGCGCGATCTCCAGGCCGCCGATGTCTGCCGTCATCGGAATCAGCAGCGAGGGCGCGACGGTGTTCATCGGGGACGCCGCGGCTTTCAGGTCGCCAGCCGGGCCTGGGCCTGCTCGCGGTCGGGCAGCACGGGGATGATCTGGTCCAGCGCCACCATCTGCAGCGTGCTCTGCACCTGCGCCTTGGCGCCGAACAGCACGAGGTTGCGGCCCCGCGCCCGCTGCGCGCGGGCGGTGGCGATGATCAGCCGCACGCCCATGGACGCCAGGAAGCTGACGGCGCCCAGATCGACGGCGGCGTCGCGATCGACGCCGAGCACGGTGTCGGTGAAGCGGGCCTCGACCTTGTCGACGCCGACCGTGTCCAGGCGCCCCTGCAGCACGACGCACAGCGCGCCGCCGGCGAACTCCTCCACGGACATGTCCATCGGCTTCCCCGCGTATCTCGTTGGCCGCGATTGTGACGTCGCCCTCGGGCCGGCTCAGGCCAGCTGCGCCACCACCAGCGAAAAATCATCGTCCAGCGGGCCTGGCCGCGCAAGCCCCCGAACGTCGTGATGCAACCGTTCAGCCTCGGAGGCCCCGCCGTCGGCGACCGAGGCGGCCGAGCGGCCCAGCAGGGGCAGGAAGTGGTCGATCTGCCAGGTGAGCCCCTCGCGCGTGACGATCTCGAACACGCCGTCGCTGAACAGGTACAGCCGGTCGCCCCGCGCCAGCTGCGCGCGCGCCTTGGTGTAGGCCATGCCGGGCATGGCGCCGATGACGAGGTTGCGCGTCACCAGCGGCAGCAGCCCGTCGTGGCCCGGCCGCGCGACGTAGGCCGGGTGCTGGCCGGCGGCTGCGAACTCGATCTCGAGCGTGCGCAGGTCCAGCACGCCGTACCAGATGGTGAAGAACATGCCGCCGTGGCCGTCCATCGGGTACTGGTCGTTCAGCCGCGCCAGCACCTGCGAGGGGTCGGCGAAATCCACCCCGGGCAGGCTCTGCTGCCGCAGCGTGTTGAACACCGCCACGCCGTGCATGGCCGCGCCGACACCGTGGCCCGAGACGTCGGCCAGGTACAGCACGAGCCGGTGCTCGTCGAGGTGGTGGTAGCCGAAGGCGTCGCCGCCCACGCGGGCCGAGGGCTGGTAGTGCCACTGCACCTGCACCGGGCCTCGCGTCAGCGGCTGCGGCAGCAGGCTCTGCACGTAGTGGCTGGCGCGCGCCAGGTCGCGGTCGAGCTCCTGGCTCTGCACCAGCTCCTGCTCGTCGCGGAACTCGTGCTTCAGGGTCTGCTTGCCCACCTGCAGCACGCCGCCGTGCGGCACGGGCTCGGGGCCGTGGATGCGGCGGCCATCGACGAAGGTGCCGTTGGTGCTGCCGCGGTCGGTGACCACGAGTTCGTCGTCGCGCAGCAGCAGCTCGCAGTGCAGGCCCGAGACCTCGGCGTCGCGGAACTGCAGCTCCGCGGGCGCGCGCCGGCCGATGCGCACCGGCACGCCGGGCTGCAGGCGCTGGCGCTGCACGGCGCCGGCCTCGTCGGTGTAGACGAGGTCGTGCACCCAGGCCGTGCGCGGCGCCGCCACCGTGATGCGGCTGCGCGGCACCCGGATCATGGTGCGCTCGCCGTCGTCCCCCGGCGGGGCGAAGCGGGAGGGGTCGCTCTCGGTGGCCATGCCGACGCGGGCCCGAGCGGGTCAGGCCGTGCGGCAGGCCGTCTCGGAGGCCGACCAGTCCGTCAGCGGCCCGGCCAGGTCGACGCCGCGGCGCACCGCCGTCATCTCGGCGACGATGCTCATGGCGATCTCCGGCGGCGTGAGCCCGCCCAGGTTCAGCCCCACGGGGCCGCGCAGCCGCGCCACCTCGTCGCGGCTGACGTCGAAGTCCAGCAGGCGCAGGCGGCGGCTGTCGTTGTTGCGGCGCGAGCCCAGGGCGCCCACGTAGAAGGCCGGCGTCTTCAGCGCCTCCATCAGCGCCAGGTCGTCGAGCTTGGGGTCGTGCGTCACGGCCACCACGGCGCTCATGGCGTCGAGGTGCATGGCGATCACGAGGTCGTCGGGCATCTGGCGCGACAGCGTCACGCCCTCCATCGCCTCCCAGCCCTCGTGGTACTCGTCGCGGGGGTCGCAGACGGTGACGCGGTAGTCGAGCATGACGGCGAAGCTGGCGAGGTAGCGGCTGAGCTGCCCACCGCCGATGACGAGCAGCCGCAGGCGCGGGCCGTGCACGGTCTCGAGCGCCTTGCCGTCGAAGAACACCTCGTCGCCCTGCGGGTTGGGCGCCAGCGAGACCAGGCCCGTGGACAGCTCCAGCCGGCGGCGCACGACGCGGTGTTCCTCGATGGCGGCCAGCAGTTCGCGCAGGCGGCTGCCGGCGTTCAGCGGCTCCAGCACGATCTGCACCGTGCCGCCGCAGGGCAGGCCGAAGCGCTGCGCCTCCTCGGCGCTGGCGCCATAGGTCGTGGCCTGCGGCAGGCGCAGCGCGAGTTCGCCGCGCTTGACGCGGTCGATCAGGTCGTCCTCGATGCAGCCGCCCGAGACGGAACCGGCCACCTGGCCGTCGTCGCGGATGATCATCAGGCTGCCCGGCGGGCGCGGGCTCGAGCCCCAGGTGCGCACCACCGTGCCGAGCACGACGCGATGGCCCCGGTTCATCCAGTCCATCGCGGTGCGGACCACTTCCACGTCCATGCTGTTCATCGGGCACCCCGTCGCGCGCCGCCCACGGCGGCCGAGCCCGGCAGGATGCCACAGCCGGGGCCGCGCGGGCCCCGGTCGGGGATTCGGCGATCAGCGCACCACGAACACCACTGCCGTGCGCGCCGGGATCGTGAAGCTGCCGCTGGCCGTGGCCACGGTGGCCGTGGCGGCGCGTCGGTCGGTGCCGGTCACGTGCACCGGGTGCAGCTCGAAGGCCTTGCCGGCCAGCGCCGGCACCGCCACGGTCGCGTCG
>JBKDQY010000106.1:0-7567 GCA_046341655.1 Betaproteobacteria bacterium
CCGACCCCGCCGTGCGCGCGCTGGCCGTGGCCGGCAACAACATCGCCGCCGCGCTCGAGGAGCGGCCCGAACTCGACGACGCCGCGCGCTTGCTGATGCTGCAGGCGGCCGAGGTGGGCCTGGCCTTCTGGCGCCGCGCCGCCGGCCGCCGGCAGGGCGGCCAGGGTGGCCTGCAGCGCGCGGCCGGCGGCCAGTTCGGCCGGCCCGCCCTGGTGGGCACCGGCCCGGTGCTGGGCCCGTTGCATCAGGCGGCCGACGGCGGCGTCGTCGGCGGCCAGCCCGGCCCCGGCGGTGGCCAGTTCGGCCAGCACCGCGGCCGGCGCGTCGGCGTGGCGGTTCCAGGCGTCGTCGATCCAGGTGTCGAAGTCCATGGCAGCCCTCCGCGACGGCGCCGATGCCGGCGCCCGGCACCGAGCGTAGCGCCCTGGCGCCCGGGGCCGCCCCCGTAAAATCGCGCCCCCGACACCCCAAGAACAGAAGCAGCACCCATGGCCGGTCATTCCAAGTGGGCGAACATCCAGCACCGCAAGGGCCGCCAGGACGAGAAGCGCGGCAAGGCCTGGACGCGCGTGATCCGCGAGATCATGGTCGCGGCCCGCCTGGGCGGCGGCGATCCGGCCGCCAACCCGCGGCTGCGCCTGGCGATCGAGAAGGCCAAGGCGGTGAACCTGCCGGTGGACACCGTCAAGCGCAACATCGACAAGGCCACCGGCAACCTCGAGGGCGTCAGCTACGAGGAGATCCGCTACGAGGGCTACGGCATCGGTGGCGCGGCCATCATCGTCGACTGCATGACGGACAACCGCGTGCGCACCGTGGCCGAGGTGCGCCACGCCTTCAGCAAGTACGGCGGCAACCTGGGCACCGAAGGCAGCGTGGCCTTCCAGTTCAAGCACTGCGGGCAGTTGGTGTTCGCGCCCGGCACCAGCGAGGACGCCGTGATGGAGGCGGCGCTGGAGGCCGGGGCCGACGACGTGATCACCGGCGACGACGGCGCCATCGAGGTGCTGACGGCGCCGGCCGGCTTCGAGGCCGTGAAGGCCGCGCTCGAGGCCAAGGGGCTGAAGCCCGGGATCGCCGAGGTCACGATGCGCGCCGAGAACACCATCGAGCTCGCCGGCGACGACGCCGCGCGCATGCAGAAGCTGCTCGACGTGATCGAGGATCTCGACGATGTGCAGGACGTCTACCACAACGCCGCGCTGAACGAGGCATGAAGGTCCTGGTCATCGGCGGCGGCGGCCGCGAGCATGCGCTGGCCTGGAAGCTGGCGCAGTCCACCCGCGTGCAGACCGTGTTCGTGGCCCCCGGCAACGGCGGCACCGCGGCCGATCCGGCGCTGAGGAACGTGCCCTTCAACGGCGTGGACGACATCGCTGCGCTGGCCGACTTCGCCGCCGCCGAGAAGGTGGCGCTCACCGTGGTCGGCCCCGAGGCGCCGCTTGCCGCTGGCGTGGTGGACGCCTTCCGCGCGCGGGGCCTGCGCATCTTCGGGCCCACGCGGGCGGCGGCGCAGCTCGAGAGCTCCAAGAGCTTCGCCAAGGACTTCATGCAGCGCCACGGCATCCCCACCGCGCTGTACGCCAGCTTCACCGACGCCGCGGCCGCGCACGCCCACGTGGACCGGCACGGCGCGCCCATCGTCGTCAAGGCCGACGGCCTGGCCGCGGGCAAGGGCGTGGTGGTGGCGACGACGCCGGACGAGGCCCACGCCGCGATCGACCACATGCTCGCCACGGTGGGCGGCCGCGTCGTCATCGAGGAGTTCATGGACGGCGAGGAGGCCAGCTTCATCGTCGTCTCCGACGGCAAGGACGTGCTCGCGCTGGCCACCAGCCAGGACCACAAGCGCGTGGGCGACGGCGACACCGGCCCCAACACCGGCGGCATGGGCGCGTACTCGCCGGCCCCGGTGGTGAGCCCCGAAGTGCACGCGCGCGCGATGCGCGAGATCGTGCTGCCCGCCATCGCCGGTATGGCCCGCGACGGGCACCCGTTCACGGGCTTTCTCTACGCCGGGCTCATGATCGACGCGCAGGGCCGGCCGCGCACGGTGGAGTTCAACGCGCGGCTCGGCGACCCCGAGGCCGAGGTCATCCTGATGCGCCTGAAGAGCGACCTGTTCGAGCTGCTGATGGCCGCCACCGAGGGCCAGCTGGCCAGCGTCGAGCCGCAGTGGGACCGCCGCGTCGCGCTCGGCGTGGTGGTGGCGGCACAGGGCTACCCGGCCAGCCCGCGCAAGGGCGACGCGATCACGGCGCTGCCGGCCGCCACGCCCGAGCTGCAGGTGTTCCACGCCGGCACGGCGCTGGACGGCGCGGTGCTGCGCAGCAGCGGCGGGCGGGTGCTGTGCATCACCGCACTGGGCGACAGCGTGCGCCAGGCGCAGCAGCAGGCGCTGGGCGCGGTGCGCGAGGTGCGGATGCCGGGCGCGCACTGGCGCAGCGACATCGGCCATCGCGCCATCCGGCACGGGGCTGCCCCAGGGCCTGGACACGCTTGAGCGCGCCGCCGCTTCCAGCCCCGCAGCCGCTGCCCATGGCGGTGCCGCTGAAGGGCAGCGCCTGGGCGCAGGCGCTGCTGCGCCTGTTCGGCTGGCGCGTGGTGTGCCCCGGCATGCCGGCCCGCCAGGGCGTGATGATCGCGTGGCCGCACACCTCGAACTGGGACTTCCCCGTGGCGATGCTGGCCCGCGCGGCCGTGGGCCTGCCGCTGGCGTGGTGGGCCAAGGAGAGCCTGTTCCGCTGGCCGGTGTTCGGCGCGTGGATCCGCGCGCTGGGCGCGCGACCGCTCGTGCGCGACCGCGGCCCGCAGGGCGTGGTGGGGCTGATGAGCGCCGAATTGCGAGCCGCCAAGGCCGAGGACCGCTTCCTGTGGATGGGCCTGTCGCCCGAAGGCACGCGGCGCCTCACCGAGGGCTGGCGCAGCGGCTTCTACCGCGTGGCGCTGCAGGCCGACGTGCCGGTGGCGCTGGCACTGCTGGACTTCGGCCGCCGCGAGGTGCGGCTCGAGCACGCCTGGCGCCTGAGCGGCGACGCGCAGGCCGACCTGGCCGCCATGGCCGCCGTCTGCGAGGGCACGCGCGGCTGCAAGCACGACAAGGCCGCGCCGGTGCGGCTGCTGGAGAAGTGACCCCCATGAGCCAAGACTCCACCACCGCCCCCACGGCGGTCGTTCGCGAGTACCTGCTGGGCCTGCAGGGCCGCATCGTCGCCGCCTTCGAGGAGGAGGATGGCACCCCCTTCCGCCGCGACGGCTGGACGCGCCCGGCCGGCGGCAAGCTCGAGGGCGACGGCCTGAGCCAGCTGGTGGAGGAAGGCGGCGTGCTCGAGCGCGGCGGCTGCAACTTCAGCCACGTCAAGGGCAGCCGGCTGCCGCCGAGCGCGACGCAGCACCGGCCCGAGCTTGCCGGCGCGCGCTTCGAGGCCCTGGGCGTGAGCCTGGTGATGCACCCGCGCAACCCCTACGTGCCCACGGTGCACATGAACGTGCGCATGCTGGCGGCTTTTCCGGAGGCCGGCGAGCCGGTGCAGTGGTTCGGCGGCGGCATGGACCTCACGCCCTACGACGCGTTCGAGGACGACGCGAGGCACTTCCACCGCACCTGCGCCGACGCGCTGGCGCCGCACGGGGCCGATCTCTACGCCCGCTTCAAGCCCTGGTGCGACGAGTACTTCTACCTGAAGCACCGGCAGGAGGCCCGCGGCATCGGCGGCGTCTTCTTCGACGACTTCACCGACGGCGGCTTCGAGCGCGGCTTTGCGCTGATGCGCGCGGTGGGCGACGCATTCCTCCCGGCCTACCGCCCCATCGTGCAGCGCCGCCGCGGCCTGCCCTACGGCGAGCGCGAGCGCGACTTCCAGGCCTACCGGCGTGGCCGCTATGTCGAGTTCAACCTCGTCTGGGACCGCGGCACGCACTTCGGCCTGCACGGCGACGGCCGTACCGAAAGCATCCTGATGAGCATGCCGCCCATCGTGAAGTGGCGCTACGACTGGAAGCCCGAGCCCGGCAGCCCCGAGGCCAGGCTCTACACCGACTTCCTGCCGCCGCGCGACTGGCTGGCGGCGTGAGCCTGCACGGGGCCGGCGTGAGCCGCATCGGCCTGCTGGGCGGCACCTTCGACCCGGTGCACCGCGCGCACGTCGCGCTGGCCGAGTCGGCCCTGGCCGCCCTGGCGCTGGACAGCGTGCGCTGGGTGCCGGCGGGCCAGCCCTGGCAGAAGGTGGGCGGGCGCGCCGTGACGCCCGCCTCGCACCGCGTGGCCATGGTGCAGCTGGCCATCGCGCAGGAGCCGCGCTTCGTGCTCGACCGCATCGAGGTCGACCGCGAGGGGCCCAGCTTCACGCTCGACACCGTGCGCGCGCTGCAGGCCGCCGAGCCCGGCCACGCATGGGTGCTGCTGATCGGCCAGGACCAGTACACCAACCTGCACACGTGGGCAAACTGGCGCGAGTTGCTGGCGCGCGTGGAACTCGCGGTGGCCAACCGCCCCGGCCCGGCCCGCCTGCCGCACCCCGACGTGCAGGCGCACCCGCACCGGATGGTGCCGCTGCCCATGCTGGACATCAGCAGCACGCAGATCCGCGCCGCCGCGGCCCGGGGGCGCGACCTCCTGCCGATGGTGCCGCCGGAGGTGGCGCGCTATATTGGCCAGCACCGCCTCTACGCTGGCGAAGACCGAGCCCCAAGGAGCTGAACCTGGACATCCGCAAGCTGCAGCGCGCCATCGTCGATGGCCTGGAAGACGTGAAGGCCCAGAACATCGCCGTGTTCAACACCGAGCACCTCAGCTCCATGTTCGAGCGCGTGATCGTGGCCAGTGGCACCAGCAACCGGCAGACCAAGGCCCTGGCCGCCAGCGTGCGCGACGCCGTCAAGAGCCGCGGCATGCAGGTGCTCAGCACCGAGGGCGAGGACAACGGCGAGTGGATCATCGTCGACTGCGGCGCCGCGGTGGCGCACATCATGCAGCCCGCGGTGCGCGAGTACTACCACCTCGAGGAGATCTGGGGCGGCAAGCCGGTACGGCTGAAGGCGGCCGAGGCGCCCCGGGGCCTGCCCAAGGCCAGCGAGCCCGCCCGCAGCGAGGAGCCGCCGCCGCGCAAGGCTGCCGCGCGCCCCGCCGCCAAGGTGGCGGCCCCCGCGAAGGCGCCCGCGAAGAAGGCCGCCGCGAAGACACCCGCAAGCAAGACCCCCGCGAAGAAGGCACCGGCGAAGCGGGCCGCAGCGGCCCCGAAGAAGACCGCCACGGCCGCCAGGAAGACGGCCCCGGCGCGCAAGGCCCCCGCCAGGAAGGCTGCCCGGCCGGCATGAAGCTGCTGGTGTTGGCCGTGGGCCAGCGCCAGCCGGCGTGGGCGGACGCCGCGTGGGCTGATTTCGCCAAGCGCTTCCCGCCCGAGATGCGGCTGGAACTGCGCGAGTTGAAGGCCGAGCCCCGCAGCGGCGGCAAGACCGCCGCCCAGTGCATGGCCGCCGAGGCGCAGCGCCTGGAGGCTGCCCTGGCCCGTGAACACCGCCCCCGCCGCGTCGTGCTCGACGAGCACGGCACCCGCCTCACGACGCTGCAGCTGGCCGACCGCGTGCGTGCATGGCGCGGAGAAGGGCGCGACTGCGCGCTGCTGATCGGCGGCCCCGACGGCCTGGACGCCGCGCTGAAGCAGACCGCGGACGAGGCGCTGCGCCTGAGCGACCTGACCCTGCCGCACGCCTTCGCGCGCGTGATGCTGGCCGAGGCGCTGTACCGCGCGCACAGCGTGCTCGAAGGCCATCCCTACCACCGCGAATAGGTCCTCGCGCATGCCGCACGCCTTCGTCTACCTGGCTTCGCAGAGCCCGCGCCGGCAACAGCTGCTGGCGCAGATCGGCGTGCGCTTCGAGCTGCTGCTGCCCGACGCCGACGAGGACGCCGAGGCCCTGGAGGCCACGCGGGCCGGCGAGAGCCCGGCCGACTACGTGCAGCGCGTCACGCGCGACAAGCTCGGTGCCGCGCGCGCGCGCCTGCGCCGCCGCGGCCTGCCGCCGGCGCCCGTGCTGTGCGCCGACACCACCGTGGCCCTGGGGCGGCGCATCCTGGGCAAGCCGGCCGACGCCGCCGAGGCCCGCCGCATGCTGCACGCGCTGGCGGGCCGGACGCACCGCGTGCACACTGCCGTGGCGGTGCACGACGGCCGCCGCGCGCACGTGGCGCTGAGCACCTCGCACGTGCGCGTGGCGCCGCTGGCCGCGGCCGACATCGACGACTACGTGGCCGGCGGCGAACCCTTCGGCAAGGCCGGCGCCTACGGCATCCAGGGCGCCTTCGCCGCCTTCGTGGCGCACATCGCCGGCAGCCACAGCGGCATCATGGGGCTGCCGCTGTTCGAGACGGCAACCCTGCTGCGCGCCGCTGGCGTGCGGCCAGCTTCGAGGTGACGACCGTGCAGGACATCCTGATCAACTGGGCCCCGCAGGAAACGCGCGTGGCCGTGGTGGAGAACGGCGCCGTGCAGGAACTGCACGTCGAGCGCACGCTCGAGCGCGGCCTGGTGGGCAACGTCTACCTCGGCAAGGTGGTGCGCGTGCTGCCCGGCATGCAGAGCGCCTTCATCGACATCGGCCTGGAGCGCGCGGCCTTCCTGCACGTGGCCGACCTCAACCCCGGTCCCAAGGGCGGCGACGTGCCCCTCGTGCCCATCGAGCGCCAGGTGTTCGAGGGGCAGACGCTCACCGTGCAGGTCATCAAGGACGCCATCGGCACCAAGGGCGCGCGGCTGAGCACGCAGGTCAGCATCGCGGGCCGCCTGCTGGTGTTCCTGCCGCACGACAACCACATCGGCATCAGCCAGAAGATCGGCAGCGCCGAGCTGCGCGAGAGCCTGCGCGCGCGAGTGACGGCGCTCGCGGCCGACGGTGGCGGCGGCTTCATCCTGCGCACCAACGCCGAGGAGGCCGGCGACGAGGAACTTGCCGACGACATCGCCTACCTGCGCCGCACCTGGGCCACCCTCCGCGAGCGCGCGCTGCGGCAGCCCCCGGGCACGCTGCTGCACCAGGACCTGACGCTGGCCGAGCGCGTGCTGCGCGACCTGGCCAACGAGCAGACCGCCAGCGGCCGCATCGACAGCCGCATGCAGTTCGTGGCGCTGCAGCGCTTCGGCACGGAGTACACGCCCGGCTCGGTGGGCAAGCTCGAGCACTACCGCGGCGAGCGGCCCATCTTCGACCTCTTCGGCATCGAGGAGGAGATCGAGCGCGCGCTGGCCCGGCGCGTCGACCTCAAGAGCGGCGGCTACCTGATCATCGACCAGACCGAGGCGCTGACGACCATCGACGTCAACACCGGCGGCTTCGTGGGCGCGCGCAACTTCGACGACACCATCTTCAAGACCAACCTCGAGGCCGCGGGCGCGATGGCACGGCAGATGCGGCTGCGCAACCTGGGCGGCATCATCATCGCCGACTTCATCGACATGACGAACGAGGCCCACCAGCAGGCCGTGCTGGCCGAGCTGAAGAAGCAGCTCGGCCGCGACCGCACGCGCACCACGGTGAGCGGCTTCACGCAGCTGGGTCTGGTGGAGATGAC
>JBKDQY010000107.1:0-6259 GCA_046341655.1 Betaproteobacteria bacterium
GCCCCGGGCGCGGCGCCGCCCCCCCGCCGGGGCGCCCCACCCCGCCCTTCGGCCCCCGGCGGGGCCCTCTTACATCTCCCCCGCGCCCCGGCGCGGCCGGGCCGCGACCGTCCCCATCGACCCCGATCACCCCCGCGATGAAACCCGGCACCCTGCGCGCAGCCTTGCGCCGCCACCTGCCCGCACCGGCCCTGGCGGCCTGGCACCGGGCGCGGTTGCGCTGGGAGCGCCTGCCCGGCTACCCGGCCTACCGCGAGGCCCTGGCAGGCCGCAGCGGCCTGGAGGTGGGCGGCCCGAGCGCGCTGTTCCGCGAGAAGCTTCCCGTGTACCCGCTGCTGGCGGGCCTGGACGGCGTGAATTTCGCCGAGGTCACGATGTGGGAGGGCCGCATCGCCGACGGCGAGCGGTTCGGGTACATGCCCGGGCGCACCGGCCGGCAGTTCATCGCCGAGGCCGGCGAGCTGGCCGGCCTCGCCACGGGCCGCTACGGCTGCCTGCTGTCGTCGAACTGCCTGGAGCACGTGGCCAACCCGCTGAAGGCGCTGCGCGAGTGGGTGCGAGTGGTGGAGCCCGGCGGCGTGCTGCTGCTGGTGCTGCCCAACCCGGTGTCCAACTTCGACCACCGACGCCCGGTGACGAGCTTCGAGCACCTGCTGGCCGACGAGCACGCCGGCACCCGCGAGGACGACCTCACGCACCTGCCCGAGATCCTGGCGCTGCACGACCTGGCGCGCGACCCCTGGGCCGGCAGCCGAGAGGCCTTCGAGCGCCGCTGCCGCGACAACCTTCGCCACCGTGGGCTGCACCACCACGTGTTCGACGCCTCGCTCATCGGGCGCATGGCTCGGCACGTGGGGCTGCAGGTGCTGCGCCAGGACGCCTCGGCGACGGACTTCTTCCTGCTCGCGCGGACGCCGGCCTGACACCCGCCTGCGGCCTCGCTACGTCTGCCCTACAGCCGCCCGAAGCGGCGGATGAGGAAGTGCCACACCCCGCGCGCGATGGCCCGCGCCTTGGCGGCGCGCTGCTCCTCGTACAGCACCGTCAGCACGCTGCGCAGCGCCACGTTGGCCACGCCCCACAGCGCGAGGTAGGGCTCGTCGAACGCACAGCGCCGGTAGAACTCCAGTTGGTTGCGCGTCATGTAGTAGCGGCGCGCGGGCGAGTGGTTCGAGCAGTGCACCGTACGGCCCAGGAAGCGGTGCGCCGTGAGCCGGCCGATGGCGTGGTCGATCAGGATGGTCTTGCTCTGCAGCAGCCGCCAGCCGGCGCGGCGCAGGCGGTGGCAGTGGTCGTGGTCGACAAAGTCGATGAACAGGCGCTCGTCGTAGCCACCAATGTCGTCGAAGCTGGCCACGTTGACCAGGCTGCCCGAGGTGATGAGCGTGCGCACCTCGCGCCAGTCGGGGCCGTCGACGAGGGTGTTGCTGGGGTCGCTCCAGGTGCGGCCGAGGTGGCGGTCGTGGAAGCTCGCGGCCACGATGCCCACGCGCGCCGCGTCGGGGTGGCGCCGCGCCAGTGCCAGCAGGCCGGCGATCATGCCCTCGGGCGGGGCGCTATCCTGGTCGAAGGTGGCCAGCCAGCCAAAGCCGCCCTCGCGCGCCCGTTCCGCACCCTGGTTCAGCGCGCGGGCGATGCCTTCGTTCTGCGCGTTGCCGATGAACGCGGCACCGGTTTCGGCCGCCAGCGCCGCGAGGCGATCGGCTCCGGGCGAGCCGTTGTCCACCACCACCAGAGCGCCCACCTGCCGCCGAATGGCGCGCAGGTGCTCGGCCACCTCGGGCGGTGGGTGGTAGGTCACTACCACCGCCAGGACGTTGGCGGCAGGGCGTGCGGGCTGGTCGGGCATCGGGGGCGCGGCGGAAATCGCTGCGGACTCTAAGCCCCGCCGCGCGCCTGCCCTGGGGGAGAATCCTCGTCCACGCCCGCCCTGGGCCTGCCCGCTTCCGCTCGTCGCCCCGTGCGTGTCTCCGTCATCGTGCCCTGCCGCAACGAAGCCGCGTTCATTGACGCCTTCGTCGCCGGCGTGCTGGCTCAGCGCCTGCCCGCGGGCACAGAGCTGGAGCTGGTGGTGGCCGACGGCGCCAGCGACGACGGCACGCGCGCCAGGCTCGACGCCGCCGCGGCGCGCGACGCCCGCGTGCGCGTGGTCGAGAACCCCGAGCGCATCACCCCCGTGGCGCTGAACCGCGCCATCGCCGCCAGCCGCGGCGAGGTGATCGTGCGCATGGACGTGCACACCACCTACGCGCCCGACTACGTGGCCATGTGCGCGCAGGTGCTGGCCGAGACGGGCGCCGACTGCGTGGGCGGCGCCTGGCGGCCCATGGGCGAGGGCGCCATCGCGCACGCCTTCCGCAGCCGCTTCGGCAGCGGCGGCGCCGCCTCGCGGCGCGAGGCCTACAGCGGCCCCGTCGACACCGTCTACCTCGGCGCCTGGCGCCGCGACACGCTGCTCGCACTGGCTGGCTTCGACGAGGCGCTGGTGCGCAACCAGGACGACGAGCTCGCGCTGCGCATCACCCGCGGCGGCGGCCGGGTGTGGCAGGACGCGCGCATCGTCAGCCACTACACCCCGCGCGAGAGCCTGGGCGCGCTGTGGCGGCAGTTCCACCAGTACGGCTACTGGAAGGTGGCCGTCATCCGCAAGCACCGGCTGCCGGCCTCGGCGCGGCACCTGGTGCCCTTCGGCTTCGTTGCCACGCTGGCGCTGCTGGCGCTGGCCGCGCCGTGGTGGGCGCCTGCGGCCTGGGCGCTGCTGGCGCTGGCGGGCACCTACGCGGCCGCCTCGCTGCTCAACGGCCTGCTCACCGCGCCGGCCCAGGCCGCGGGCGTGGCGCTGGCCACCGCCTGCATGCAACTGGGCTACGGCCTGGGCTTTGCGCGCGGGCTGCTGGACATGGTCGTGCTGGGGCGCGGCCCGCGGGCTGCGATGACGCGGCTGACCCGCTGAACCGCATGGCCGAGCCCGAAGACGACGTCGCCGCGATGGCCGGCCGCTACGCGCGCCGCGCCGCGCTGGCGGGCCTGTACGACCCGCTGCGCCCCGAGGTGATGCAGGCCCGCCAGGAGCGCCTGCGCGTGCTGGCCGCGCTGCTGCGCCGCCATGCGCGGGCGCCGCTGGGCGAGTTGAGCCTGCTCGAGGTGGGCTGCGGCGACGGCGGCAACCTGCTCGACTTCATCGGCCTGGGCTTCGATCCCGCTAGGCTGCTGGCCAACGAGTTGCTGCCCGAGCGCGCCGCGGCTGCCCGCGCACGCCTGCCCGCCGCCGTGCGCGTGCTGGAAGGCGACGCGCTGGCGCTGCCGCTGCCCGACGGCAGCCTCGACCTCGTGCTGCAGAGCACCGTCTTCAGCAGCGTGCTCGACCCCCGCTTCCGCGCCCGCCTGGCCGCCGCCCTGTGGCGTTGGCTGAAGCCCGGCGGCGCGGTGATCTGGTACGACTTCGCCGTCGACAACCCGCGCAACCCCGACGTGGCCGGGATGCCGATGGCCGAACTGCGGCGGCTGTTCCCGGCCGCTACCATCGACGCGCGGCGCGTCACGCTCGCGCCACCGCTGGCACGCCGGGCCGCGGCGCTGCATCCGGCGCTGCCCGCACTGCTTAACGTCGTGGCGCTGCTGCGCACCCACCGCCTGGCCTGGATCGCCAAACCCGATGCCTGACCGCCCGTTCCTGCCCTTTGCCCTGCCCGACATCGGCGACGACGAGATCGCCGAGGTCGTCGACGCGCTGCGTTCGGGCTGGGTGACCACCGGCCCGAAGACGCGCCGTTTCGAGTCCGATTTCGCCGGGTTCCTGGGCGGCCAGGGCCTGCACGCCATCGCCGTCAACTCGGCCACCGCCGGCCTGCACCTGGCGCTGGAGGCCCTGGGCATCGGCCCCGGCGACGAAGTCGTCACCACCACCCACACCTTCACCGCCACCGCCGAGGTGGTGCGCTACCTGGGCGCCGACGTGAAGCTGGTCGACGTGGACCCGGCCACGCTGAACATCGACCCCGCCGCGGTCGAGGCCGCGATCGGCCCGCGCACGAAGGCCCTCATGCCGGTGCACTACGCCGGCCTGGCGGCCGACATGCCCGCGCTGCTGGCGATCGCGCAGCGCCACGGCCTGAAGGTGGTGGAGGACGCCGCCCACGCGCTGCCCACCACCTGCGAGGGCCGGCTCGTCGGCACGCTGGACAGCGACGCCACGGTCTTCAGCTTCTACGCCAACAAGACCATCACCACCGGCGAAGGCGGCATGCTCGTCACCCGCCACGAGGCGCTGGCCCGGCGCGCCCGCGTGATGCGCCTGCACGGCATGAACCGCGACGCCTTCGACCGCTTCACCGCCCAGGTGCCGAGCTGGTACTACGAGGTGGTGGCCCCGGGCTTCAAGTACAACCTGACCGACATCGCCTCGGCGATGGGCATCCACCAGCTGCGCAAGGCGCGGGCCTTCCAGCAGCGCCGCGAGGCCATCGCCGCGGCCTACGACGCCGCCTTCGCCAGCCTGCCGGTGCTGCTGCCGCCGCGCCCGCGGGCCGGCGACCTGCACGCCTGGCACCTGTACGTGCTGCGCCTGGCCGACGACGCACCCCTCGCGCGCGACGCGCTCATCGAGCGCCTGTTCGCCGCCGGCATCGGCTGCAGCGTGCACTACATCCCGCTGCACCTGCACCCCTACTGGCGCGACCGCTACGGCCTGCAACCGGGGCAGTTCCCGCACAGCCAGCGCGCCTACGAGCGCATGCTCAGCCTGCCGCTGTACAGCCGCATGACGGACGACGACGTGCAGCGCGTCGTGCAAGCCGTGCGCGGCGCGCTGGGCGCAGCGCCGCGATGAGCCCATGGCCAAGCGGCTGTTCGACATCGCCGTGAGCGTGCTGGCGCTGCTGCTGCTGGCCCTGCCCATGCTGGCCATCGCGGCCTGGATACGGCTCGATTCGCCCGGGCCGGTGTTCTTCCGCCAGCAGCGCGTGGGCCGCCACGGCGTGCCGTTTTCCATCCACAAGTTCCGCACCATGCGCGCCGACGCCGGCGGGCTGCCGCTGACCGTGGGTACCGACCCGCGCATTACCCGCGCCGGCCGCTGGCTGCGCCGCACGCGGCTGGACGAGCTGCCGCAGCTGCTGGACGTGCTGGCCGGCCACATGAGCCTGGTGGGCCCGCGCCCCGAGGTGCCGCGCTACGTGGCGCTGTACCCGCCGGCCTTGCGCGATCGCGCGCTGGCCGTGCGCCCGGGCATCACCGACCCCGCCTCGCTGGAGCACCTGGACGAGGCCGCGCTGCTGGCCGCCGCGGCCGACCCCGAGCGCGAATACGTCGAGCGCATCCTGCCGCGCACGGTGGCGCAGGCTGCGGCCTACGCCGAGCGCGCCACGCTGGTGTCGGACGTGGCCGTGCTGGCGCGCACCGCGCGCGCGCTGCTGCGGCGGGCGCGCCCATGAAGGCCGCCGCCGCTCTGGGCCCCTGGCACCGGCTCGACCTGCTGCTGGCGCGCCTGCGCCGCCACCGCGAGCCGCTGTCGCTGCTCATCGACGCGACGGTGGTGGCGCTGTGCTGGAACGCCACCTACCTGTTCCGCCTGGGCTTCGAGCGATGGTTCGCCGCGCGCGCCAGCTACGACACGTGGGTGATGGTCGGCGTGGTGGCGGCCTACGTCATGGCCTTCTGGCTGCTGCGCGTGCCCAAGGGGCTGTGGCGCTTCTCGGGCTTTGGCGAGGTGCAGCGCTTCGCGCTGGCCTGCCTGCTGGCCGGCGGCGCCAGCGCGGCGGTGATCATGGCCGCAGGGCTGGCGAAGATCCCGCGCTCGGTGCTGGCGCTGCATCCGGTGGTCACGCTGATGGGCCTGGCGCTGGTGCGCATGAGCTACCGCATGCTGTACGAGCACCTGCGCAGCCGCATCGCCGGGCCGGTGGGCGAGGTGCGGCGCGCCGTGGTGCTGGGCGCGGGTGCTGCGGCGCGGCTGCTGCTGGCCGGCCTGCGCGCGCAGGGCTGGGCCGTGCTGGCCCTGCTGGACGACGACCCTGGCAAGCAGGGCGCCGTGATCGGCGGCGTGCCCGTGCTGGGCCCGCTGGCCACGCTGCCGCGTCACGCGGGCCCCGGCAGCGCGGGGGCGGCCACGCACATCGTGGTGGCCATGCCCTCGGCCACGCGCGCCGAGCGCCGCCGCGCCTTCGACCTGGCCGCCGCCACCGGCCTGCCCGTGCTGACCGTGCCCAGCGCCGACGAGCTGCGCACCGGCGCGGCGCGCGTCGAACGGCTGCGCGACATC
>JBKDQY010000108.1:0-17698 GCA_046341655.1 Betaproteobacteria bacterium
CCGGGGCGTCGATGTCGCGCAGCCGCACGGTCACGGGCTTGCCATCGGGCAGGCGCAGCGTGAGCGTGTCGCCGTCGGCCACGGCCACCACCAGGCCCTGCTGGCCCTGGGCGGGGCTGTTGCGGGCCTGCGCTGCGGCGGTCGGGGCTGCTCCGGCCAGTGCCACCGCCCAGAGCGACACGGCCAGCCAATGCGACGCAAGTCGGTTCACGCCCGCGATCATGCCCGACGCCGCCGCCAGTGCGGCGCCCCGCCCGGCGCGGCCAGCGCCGCCTCGCCCTCGGCCACCAGGCGTTCCAGGCGGTCCTTCAGCTTCTCGGTGCTGAGCTGCTCGCGCAGCCGCTCGATCATCAGCGGCAGCGCGAACGGGCTGGGCGCGGCCAGCGCCACCCGCTGCCGAGGCAGGGCCTGCAGGCGCCCGAGCGTGGCCTGCAGGCGCGAGAGCTCCAGCTCCTGCGCCAGCACCTCCCCCTCGGCCTGGGTGAGCAGCCGGTTGCCGGCGTCGTACTGGCGGAAGACCTCGAAGAACAGGCTGCTCGAGGCCTGCAGCTGGCGCAGGCTCTTCGGCGCGCCCGGGTAGCCGCCGAACACCAGCCCGGCCACGCGCGCGATCTCGCGGAACCGGCGCTGCGCCAGCTGCCCGCTGTTCAGGCTGGCCAGCACGTCGTGCAGCAGGTCCTGCGTGCCCAACAGGGCCGGGTCGTCGAGCGCGCCCTCGGGCAGCGGCGCCGCGGCCACGATCTCGAGCCCGTAGTCGTTGACGCTGAGCGAGAAGGTGTTGGGCCGGGCGTCCTGCACCCGGTTCGCCAGCCGCCAGGCCAGCAGCTGCGCCAGACCGATGTGCACGTTGCGCCCGGCGAAGGGGTAGAGGAAGACGTGGTGGCCCTCGCGGCTGTCGAAGCGCTCCACGAGCAGCGCGTCGCGCACCGGCAACCGCGACAGCCGCGCCTGCGCCTGCAGCATGGGCAGCGCCGCCTGGAGCTCGGGCTCGGCGAAGTCGCCGCCGGCCGCGCCCTCGAGCAGCGCCTGCACCGACTCGGCCAGTTCGCTTGAGAGCGGCATCTTGCCGCCGGCCCAGGCCGGCACGACGCCGCGCGACTTTGCGGCCACGCGCACCAGCGCTGCCATCTCGTGCGTGCGCACGAACTCCAGCACGCGACCGGCGAACACGAAGCAGTCGCCCTTGTTAAGCCGCGCGATGAAGCCTTCCTCGACGTGGCCCAAGGTGGCGCCCGCGCCGGCGCCGCTGGCCCACTTCACGGCCATCGACGCGTCGGAGACGATGGTGCCCACCATCAGCCTGTGGCGGCGCGCGATGCCCGGATCGGCCACGTGCCAGCGGCCGTCGGCGCCCTGAGCGATGCGGTGGTACTCGGGGTAGGCCGACAGGCTGTCGCCGCCGCGCTCGCAGAAGCGCAGCGCCCAGTCGAAGGCGTCGCGCGGCAGCGCGCGGTAGGCGGGGGCCGAGCGCACCTCGTCGAACAGCGCGTCGGCATCGAAGCCGCCGCCGGTGGCGACGGAGACGATGTGCTGCACCAGCACGTCCAGCGGCGCCTCGGGGCTGGCGCGGCTCTCCACCCGGCCGGCCCGGGCGGCCCGGCGCGCGGCGGCGGCTTCCACGAGTTCCAGCGTGTTGGTGGGCACCAGCGTCACGCGGCTGGTGCGGCCCGGCGCGTGGCCGCTGCGACCGGCGCGCTGCAGCAGCCGCGCCACGCCCTTGGCGCTGCCGATCTGCAGCACGCGCTCCACGGGCAGGAAGTCCACGCCGAGGTCCAGGCTCGAGGTCGCGACCACCGCCTTGAGCCGGCCCTCCTTCAGCCCCGACTCCACCCACTCGCGCACGGCCTTGTCCAGGCTGCCGTGGTGCAGCGCGACCAGCCCGGCCCAGTCGGGCCGCTGGTCCAGCAGCAGCTGGTACCAAGTCTCGGCCTGGCTGCGCGTGTTGGTGAAGACCAGCGTGGTGCCGCTGGTCTCGATCTCGCGCACCACCGGCTCCAGCATCTGCGCGCCCAGGTGACCGCCCCAGCTGAAGCGGCCAGGTTCGGCCGGCAGCAGCGTGTCGATGACCAGGTCCTTGTCGTGCACCCCGCGCACCAGCGTGGCGTTGTCCTGGCCGGTGAGCGTGGCCATGGCCTCGTGCAGGTTGCCCAGGGTGGCGCTGAGTCCCCAGACCACGAGGCCGGGGTTGAAGCGCTTCAGCCGCGCCAGCGCCAGCTGCAGCTGCACGCCGCGCTTGTTGCCGATGAGTTCGTGCCACTCGTCGACGACGACGGTGTGGATGCCGGCCAGCTCGGCCACTGCGCGCTCGCGCGTGAGCAGCAGCGTCAGGCTCTCGGGCGTGGTGACCAGCGCCTCGGGCATGCGGCGGTCCTGCCGCGCGCGCTCGGCGGCGGGCGTGTCTCCGGTGCGCTGGCCCACGCGCCACATCGGGGCCAGTCCTGCCAGCGGCTCGGACAGGGCCCGCGTGCTGTCGGCGGCCAGCGCGCGCATGGGCGTGATCCACAGCACCTGCAGGCCCGCCGCGGCGGGCTGCGTGCGCGCGCGCAGCAGCGCGCCGACCCACACCGCCAGCGTCTTGCCGCTGCCGGTGGTGGCGTGCAGCAGGCCGCTGCGGCCCGCCTGCATCGCCGCCCAGACCTCGCGCTGGAAGCCGAAGGGCTGCCAGCCGCGCGAGGCGAACCAGTCGTCGGGCGACAGGGCCATGCGGCTGCCCTCAGCCCGCGGTGGCGATCCAGCCCTCGACCGGATCCACGCCCTCGGGCAGACCGTGGCGCGGCCGCTCCAACGCCCAGGCCGCCTGCACCAGGCACAGCACGGCGTCGAGGCGGTCGCCTCTGGCATCGGCCACCAGCGTGCCGGCCTGTGCGGGCGTGAGCTTCAGGCGCAGCCCCAGCCGCGTGCGGCCCTGCTCCAGCGCCTCGACGATGCTCTTGCGCGCGAGCAGCCGATCGGGCGCCTCGCTGTTCTTGTAGCTGGTGCGGCCGATGAGCTCGTGCGCCAGCAGGCCGGGGTAGCCCTCCAGGGCCACGCGGGTGGCGTCGCCCGGCCGGCCCGTTGCCTGCAGGCCCGGCAGCGCCACGCCGGCCCGCACGAGGCGCGCGAAGCCCTCGAACCACATGAAGCCCACCGGCACGTAGCGCGTCTGCAGCGGGCTGGAGGAACTCAGGCCCGTCATGGCGGTGTCGGTGGCGCGGTGCACCAGCCGCTGCCCTGGTGGCCGCGCGTTGCTCCAGACGTCGACCATCGCCTGGAAGTCCTTGCGGGTGGCGCAGCGCGCGCGCACGGCCTGCACCACCGCCGCCGCGTCGTCGCCCAGGGCGTGGGCCGCGACGAAGGCGCGCGGCAGCCCGAACGGGAAGTCGAAGGCGCCCAGCCAGGGCCCGGGCTCGGCCAGCGCGGCCTCGAAGGCGGCCAGCGTGGCCATCTCGTCCAGGCCCAGCAGCCGCACGACGGCGCCGCGGCGCTCGCCGCGCGCGCGCACGATGGGCTTGCGGCGGCCCGGCGCGCTGCTGAAGTCCACGCCCCACAAGGTCGTCGTCATGCGTTCATCCCCAGGCCAGGGCCATCACGCCCCCGGCGATGCAGGCGGCGCCGGCCAGCCGCAGGCCGCGGTCGGCCTCGCCCAGCAGCCGGCCGCCGACGAGCGCGGCCACCAGCAGGCTCAGCTCGCGCGCCGGGGCCACGTGGCTGAGCGGCGCCATCTGCAGCGCGTAGAGCACGCAGATGTAGGCCGCCGGCCCGAGAGCGGCCACCACCAGCGCGTGGCGCCACTGCAGCCGCCACGCGGCCACGATGCCGGCGCGGTCGCGCAGCAGCAGCGGCAGTTGCAGCGGCACGCGCAGCAGGTTGCACAGGTAGTCGAGCACCACCGGCCCGATCAGCAACACCTTGATGGCGTAGCCGTCGATCACCGAGTAGCCGGCGATCAGCGCGCCGGTGATGAGCCCCCAGCGCACGCCCGCGGCGGTGCGGCGGCGCTGTTCGGCATCGGCCGCATGCAGCCGCTTGAAGAGGGCCGGCCCTCCCGCGATCAGGAACACGCCGCCGCACACCGCCAGCACGCCGAGCACGCCCGACAGGCCCAGCGACTCGCCCAGGAACAGCACCGCCACGGCGGCCGTGATCAGCGGCCCGCTGCCGCGCGCCAGCGGATACACCACGGTGAGGTCGCCGACGCGGTAGCCGGTGATCAGCGCGCGGAAGTACAGCAGGTGCACGGCCGCGCTGGCCGCCACCGCGCCCCACTCCGCCCAGCCCCAGCGCGGCACCTCGTGCCACCCGAACCACAGGCCCATGGGCAGCCACAGCACGCTAGTCAGCGCCGTGCTGATGAACACGAAGCGGTCGTCGCCGCCGGCCTTCTTGGCCGCGATGTTCCAGGTGGCGTGCAGCACCGCGGCGAGGATCACGAGCGCGAGCGCGGCGGGCGGCATCACGCGATTCTGGCTGCGCTGCGGGCGCACTACAGTCGCAGCCATGACAGCGAACCCCGTTCTCGTGCACGCGCTGCGCGGCGGCATCGTCGAAAGCCAGCACCGCGGCGCCATCGCCGTGCTCGACGCCGACGGCGCCGTGCACACCGCCTTGGGCGACATCGAGCGCCCCATTTTCCCACGCAGCGCCGTGAAGGTGCTGCAGGCGCTGCCGCTGGTGGCCGGCGGCGCGGCCGATCGCTACGGCCTGACAGACGCCGAACTGGCCCTGGCCTGCGCCAGCCACGGCGGCCAGCCCGAGCACGCCGCCACCGCCGCCGCCATGCTGGCCAAGGCCGGCGTCGATGCGATGGCCCTGGAGTGCGGCACGCACTGGCCCTACCACGATGCCTCCATCAAGGCGATGGCCGCCGCCGGCGACAAGCCCAGCGCGCTGCACAACAACTGCTCGGGCAAGCACAGCGGCTTCGTCTGCGTGGGCTGCCTGATGGCGGCCGAGCGCGGCACTGACGCGCGCACCTTCCTGCGCGGCTACGTCGCGCCCGAGCACCCGGTGATGCAGGAAGTGACGGCCGCGCTGCAGGCCGCCACCGGCCACGACCTGGCGCGCACCGCACGCGGCACCGACGGCTGCAGCATCCCCACCTACGCCATCCCGCTGCGCAACCTGGCGCACGCCTTCGCCCGCGTGGCCACCGGCGTGGGCCTGAGCCCCGGCCACGCGCGCGCCGCGCGCCGGCTGCGCGAGGCGGTGGCCGCGGCGCCCTTCATGGTGGCCGGCAGCGGCCGCTTCGACACCCGCGTGATGGAGGCACTGGGCGAGCGCGCGTTCTGCAAGGTCGGCGCCGAGGGCGTGCACTGCGCCGCGCTGCCCGGGCTGGGCCTGGGCGTGGCCATCAAGATGGACGACGGCAACACCGCGCGCGCGGTCGAGGTGGTGATGGCAGCCGTGCTGCAGCGGCTGCTCGCCCCCGGGGGCGCCGCCGGCGCGCTGCTGGCCGAACTGGCCGACCTGCCCCTGCGCAACTGGAACGGCATCGAGGTGGGGCGTCTGCGCGCCTGCCCCACGGACTGACCGGCGCCCGGCGCGCCGTGCCGCCCCCCCGGGGGGAGGCCGGGTCAGCCTCTCAGCCGGCGATCACGACGCAGTTGCGTCCGCGCCGCTTGGCCTCGTACAGCGCCTCGTCGGTGGCGTGCTGCCAGCCTTCGACGTCGCGCCCGGGGCACTGTGCAGCCACGCCGATGCTCACCGTGACGCCCCGTTCGGGATGATCGGGCACCAGGCTCGCCTCGGCCACGCGGCGGCGCAGGTCCTCGGCAAGCCGCGTCGCATCGGCACGGCCGATGCGGGGCCGCAGCAGCACGAATTCCTCGCCGCCGGTGCGGAACAGGCGATCGCTCGGCCGCAGCCTGGCCCTCAGCGTGGCCACCAGGCCGCGCAGCACGGCGTCACCCGCGGCGTGGCCGTGGCGGTCGTTGATGCTCTTGAAGTGGTCGACGTCCACCGCGAGCAGCACGTTCACGGCGTCGGTGCCCGGTGCCGGATCAGGCAGCGCCCCGAGCTGATCGACGAGATGACGGCGATTGAAGGCACCCGTCAGCGGGTCCGTGATCGCCTGCGCCTGCAGCGCTTCCTGCAGTTCGCCCACCACGTTCAGCACGACGTTGATCATGACCAGGAGCACCGACAGGGTCGCAAACACGCGTGCGGCCAGCGGCGGTCCGCCGCCTTCCGACAGCAGCGCAGCCGCGGTGCCCCCCGCCAGCATCAGCAAGGACAGCACCAAGGCGACCCGCCGCCGCAGCAGGAAGTAGGCGATGAACAGGGTGGGCGCCGCCCAAAGGGCCCCGTGCGTGCCCTGAACCAGGATGGCACCGACCACCGCAAGCGCCATCGCCAGCACCATGAGCCAGAACGGCACCGGGGCATCCCGGCCCAGGCGGAGCATCAGGCCGTTGGCCATCAGCGCGCTCTGCGCGACGCCGACCACGGCGCCGAGCATCCACCGGCCGGCAAAGAAGTGATTCACGGTGAAGGGCAGCAGCAGCACCACCCCCAGGATGCTCAGCCGGAAGGCGATGCGGCCACGGTAGGGCGACAGCGCATCGTCGTCCCAGCGGACGGCGCTCATGGCGGCCTTGCGCACTCGTGAGGTGATCGAGTTCACGGGGTCGGATATCGGCCGGCTCGCGCCAGACTTGATCCTGTCCAAGCCGGGCATCCGTCGGCGGTGCGGAAGTTCAGGCGACCGCCTCCGCTCAGCCCCCGCGGGCTGGCGGCTGCGCGGGCCCGGAAATCAGCGACACGGCGTCGCCACCGCCGCTCCCCAGCAGCCCGGTGGCGGTGTAGATGCCCAGCTTGCCGCGCGTGTCGGCGATGTCGAGGTTGCGCATGGTCAGCTGCCCGATGCGGTCGGCCGGCGTGAAGGCGGCGTTCTCCACCTTCTCCATGGACAGGCGCTCGGGCGCGTAGGTCAGGTTGGGGCTCTGCGTGTCGAGGATGCTGTAGTCGTTGCCGCGCCGCAGTTCCAGCCAGACCTCGCCGGTGACGGCACGCGCCACCCAGCGCTGCGCGGTCTCGCGCAGCATCAGCGCCTGCGGGTCGAACCAGCGGCCCTGGTAGAGCAGCCGGCCCAGCTTGCGCCCGTTCGAGCGGTACTGCTCGATGGTGTCCTCGTTGTGGATGCCGGTGACCAGACGCTCGTAGGCCACGTGCAGCAGCGCCATGCCCGGGGCCTCGTAGATGCCGCGGCTCTTGGCCTCGATGATGCGGTTCTCGATCTGGTCGCACATGCCCAGGCCGTGGCGGCCGCCGATGGCGTTGGCCTCGGCCATCAGCTCCACGGCGCTGGCAAAGCTTCGGCCGTTCAGCGCCACGGGCACGCCCTCCTCGAAGCGCACGCTGACCTCCTCGGCCTTCACCGGCACGTCGTCGCGCCAGAAGGCCACGCCCATGATCGGCTTGACGATGCGGATGCCCGAGTTCAGGAACTCCAGGTCCTTGGCCTCGTGCGTGGCGCCGAGCATGTTGCTGTCGGTGCTGTAGGCCTTCTCGACGCTCATCTTGTAGTCGAAGCCGTGGGCGACGAGGTACTCGCTCATCTCCTTGCGGCCGCCGAGCTCGTCGATGAAGCGCTGGTCGAGCCAGGGCTTGTAGATGCGCAGCTGCGGGTTGGCCAGCAGTCCGTAGCGGTAGAAGCGCTCGATGTCGTTGCCCTTGTAGGTGCTGCCGTCGCCCCAGATGTGGACCTCGTCCTCCTTCATGGCCACCACCAGCGCCGTGCCGGTGACGGCGCGGCCCAGCGGCGTGGTGTTGAAGTAGGTGGCGCCGCCGGTGCTGATGTGGAAGGCGCTGCACTGGATGGCGGCGATGCCCTCGGCCACCAGCTGGCTGCGGCAGTCGACGAGGCGGGCGATCTCGGCGCCGTAGGCCAGCGCCTTGCGCGGGATGTCGTCGTAGTCGCTCTCGTCGGGCTGGCCCAGGTTGGCCGTGTACGCGCAGGGCACCGCGCCCCGGGCGCGCATCCAGTGCACGGCGGCGGACGTGTCCAGACCGCCCGAGAAGGCGATGCCGACGCGCTGGCCGGCGGGAAGCGATTGCAGGATCGTGGTCACGACAGGGCTCCGGGTGAACCCGGCATTGTCGCGGATGAACGCCCGCGGGCGGTTCAGCGGGCCGGCGGCCCGTACAGGAAGCGCAGCATGCCGTCCACGCGCGCCGCCCAGCTCAGCTCGTCGTGGCGGCCGTCCGGGTCTTCCACGTAGGCGAGCCGCGAGCCGGCCCAGCCCTGCGCGGCCAGGGCGTCGCGCAGCGCGCGGCTCTCGGTGAAGATGCCCTCGCCCTCGTTCGCGCCCATGTCCAGCCACAGGCGCGGGCGCGGCTCGGGCGGCGGCGTGGCGCGCACGTCGCGCTTCGGCAGGAAGCCGTCCCACCAGACCGACGGCGAGACGACCAGCGCGGCGCCCACGCGGTCGGCGCGGTGCAGCGCCAGCCACAGCGAGGCGATCCCGCCCAGCGACGAGCCGCCGACCGCCGTGTGCATCGGCTCGGGGCGGGTGCGGAAGCGGCGGTCGATCTCGGGCTTGAGAGCGTCGAGCAGCCAGGCGCCGTAGCTCGGCAGTCCGCCGCCGAGGAAGCGCGCGTGCAGCCCGCCGCGCGTGGGGGTCAGCTCGTGGATGCGGTCACGGCCGCTGGGCACCGCCACCACGATGAAGGGCTGCACCTCCCCGGCCAGCACCAGGCGCTGCGCGGCCTCGTCCACGCCCCATTCCGCACCGGCCGCGCGGGCATCGAACACGTTCTGTCCATCGTGCAGGTAGAGCACGGGATAGCGGCGCTGGGGCTCGGCGTCGTAGCCCGGCGGCAGCCACACCGACACGGGGCGCGCCAGCGCGTGGCCGGCAGGCAGCGGCTCCAGCGTCAGCACGGTGCCGGTCAGGCGCGACGGCGGCGGTGCGGCCGGCGTGCCGAACACGCGCGCCACGCGCGGTGCGGCGCCGTCCAGCAGCGCGACGTGGTTGGAGCCCGCTTCCCAGCCTTCGTCGGGCCCGAAGCCGGCACGCACGATGCGGAACTTGTGCGGCACGGGCTGGCCACCCGCGGGCCGGCGCTCGAAGCGCACCTCGGCCGCCCAGCGACCGTCGGCGCGCGGCGCCAGGGCCAGGCCCCGGTCCCAGGCCAGCGGCGGGAAGCCACCGCGCAGCTCGACGCGGTCGCGCACGGGGTCGAAGCGGCCGGCAGCGGCCTCGGCGCGCAGGTCGGCCTCGAAGTGCACGGTCACGGGCTGCGCCCACGCCGACACCAGCCCCGCGACCCACAGGACCAGCACGGCCAGGGCGGCGTGGCTCAGCCGGTCGACGCGGGCTCTCACTCGGCACACGGCAGGGCGCGCCGTTCCTGCCCGTTCAGGGCTTGGGCTGGCCCGGGCCGGCCCTGGCGCGAAGTTCCTCGGCCAGGGCGTTGATGCTGCGCGCCATCTGCCCGAACTCGTCCCCGCGCCTGAAGTGCAGGCGCGTGTCGTCGATGTGGCCGGCCTTGAGGTCGGCCAGCGCGCGCGTGAGCTGCTTCAGCGGCAGCGCGAAACCCCGGGCCAGCCACCACCCCGCCGCGGCGGCCAGCGCCAGCCCCAGCAGCGCGCCGGCGGCCAGCCAGGCCGACAGCGCCCGCAGCGGTGCCGTCACGGCGTCGCGGTCTTCGGCGACGGCCACCACCCAGTCGTGGCCGCGCACGGGCGCGTAGCCCGCCACCGTGGCGACGCCGCTGACCGCCGACACGTACTCCAGCCTGCCGCCGGCCTTCGCACCCAGCAGTGCGCCGGCCAGTTCCGTCTCGCCCGCCGAGGGCAGGTCGTCGCGCCGGAAGCGCTGGTCGGCGCGGATCGCGGCGAGCCGCTCCGGCGCCAGAGGCACCAGGCTGCGGTGTCGCAGGTCGGCGTGGGCGTGGTGGATGTAGACGCCGTCGCCGTCGACGACGAAAGGCATGAGCCGACGACCCGCTGCGGCCGGTCCGCCCGCCTGCGCCTGCTCCAGCGAGCGCACGACCGGGTCGCCGGCGAGTCGCAGCACGATGACGCCGACGATGGCGCCGGGCTCGGCGCGCACGGGCTCGGCGATGTCCACGTTCGTGGCGCCCAGGGTGTTGCCGGTAATCAGCGAGCTGATGTAGCTGCGCCCCAGCATGGGCTGAGTGAAGTAGGGGCGGAGGGCGTGGCTCGTGCCTTGCGTGCCGAGCTCGGAGGCCAGGGCCACCAGGCCGGCGGAGTCGATCAGCATCACGCTCTGCACGCCCGAACCGGGCTGGACCAGGCGCAGCAGCCGGTCGCGCAACGCGGCACGAGTGGGCTCGGCGGGCCTGGCGAGCCACGCGCCGAAGGCGGGGTCCGCGGCGATCTGCCGCGCCTGATCGCGGCCCCGCTCCAGGTAGACGGCCACGTCGGAGGCGGCGTGCGTGGCCACGCTCTGCAGGAAGCGCGCCTCGGTGGCCACGACGGCGTCGCGCGCCGCGCCCAGGTTGAGTGCCGACATCAGCGTCAGCGGCAGCACGCCCAGGACCGCGATCGCCAGGCCGGTCTTCACGGCCAGCGGCCACTCGCGAGGGCGCAACAGCCGCTGGCCGCGGCTGTGCACCACGCGCGACCGCGCGGGCATGGACAGGTCCTGCGTGGGTTCGAGCGGCTCGGCGCGGCGGCGCGTCGCCTCGAAGCGCCGTATCGCCGCGGGGTGGTCGGCCAGCAGCGCCCTGCGCCATTCGGCCACCGAGCGGGGGCGCTTGGCGGGGTCGGTGGCCAGGGCCCAGTCGATGGCCTTGAGGAACGCGTCGCCGAAGACGTCGCGCCCGGCCTCCACCGCGCGGCCATAGGCCTTGGGGTCGTCCCTGCGCATCTCGGCGTCGGGCGGCTTGCGGCCGCTGACGCACCAGTACAGCGTCGCGCCCAGCGCGTACAGGTCGGTCCAGGGGCCCTGATCACCGAGGCCGTACTGCTCGATCGGCGCGTAGCCCGGGGTCACCACCACCAGGCCCTCGGGCGCCATGCCGGCCGCCTGCCCGGCGCTGCCGAAGTCCAGCAGCACCAGGCTGCCGTCGGAGGCGCGCACCTGGATGTTGTCGGGCTTGATGTCGCGGTGCAGGAATCCGGCCTCGTGCACCGCCTGCAGGCCGTCGAGCAGCGGCAGCAGCAGTTCCACCAGCGCCTTCTCGCCGATCTTGCGGTGCTCGGGCCACCAGTTCTTCAGCGGCTCGCCGCTCTCGACCTCGAGCACCATGTAGGCCGTGCGGTGGGCTTCGAAGAAGCGCGCCACGCGCACGATCGCGGGGTGGCGGAACGAGGCGAGCGTGCGCGCCTCCACCAGGAACGCGTCCAGGCCCTTGCGGTAGCGCGCCACGTGCTCGCTGGCCGTGGGCAAGACGCCGCCATCGGCGCCGCGGACGACGATGTCCTGCGGCAGGTATTCCTTGATGGCCACGGCCGCGTTGAGGTGCACGTCGGTGGCCAGGGAGGTGACGCCGAATCCGCCCTCGCCCAGCACGCGTTCGAGGCGGTACGCGTGCAGCCGGGTGCCAGGCGCCAAGGGCGCGGCCGATGCAACCCCGCCGCGGCGCAGGCGCGGCAGTGGCTGGCTGCCGGCCGGCGCCAGCACCACGGTGGCGTCGGCGCCCTCGCGCAGCATGGGTCGCAGCACCGACTTGTCGCGGCCGGCCCTCACGACAGGCTCGACCGGGTTGCCGGTCGCCGGCCCGGCCGTGCCGGGCGTGCTGCGGTCCTCGCGCGGCGTGTCTTCGTTCACGCGGAGCCTTTCCTGGCTGGTCGTCGTGGTGTCACGTCGTGCGCTGCGCCGCGGCAGCGCCTGTCCTGCGGCTCATGATACGGGCGAGGCGGCAAGCCACGAAGGCCCCCTTTGGTATGTATGATGGATTCATACCGGAATCATCAGAATCCAAGGAGCGAGCCCATGGAGGCCACCGTCGCCGAACGCGGCCAGATCACGTTGCCCAAGGCCGTGCGCGATGCGCTGGGCCTGACCAAGGGCACCAAGCTCAAGGTCGAGCTCGAGGGCGGCCGCATCGTGCTGCGCAAGGACGTGGACGACGCGCTGTCGCGCGTGCGCGGCCGCTTCAAGCTCGACGGCTTCGCCAGCACCGACGAGGCCCTGCGGGCCATCCGCGGCCACGCCCCGGGCGACCCCTATCTGCCGCCCGAGGAGACCGCGTGATCGCTGCCGACTCCTCGGTGCTGGTCGATCTCGTCAGCGGACAGGGCGGCGACGCCGAGGCCGCGGCGACTGCGCTGCGCCAGGCCCTGCACGTGGGCCCGGTGGTGCTGTGCGAGGTGGCCCTGGCCGAGGTCTGCACCGCCGTCAAGGGCGGCGCCCAGATCATGGACGTGCTCGACGACATCGGCATCGGCTTCAGCGCCATGGAGCCCAAGGCCGCCCTTCGGGCCGGCGAGATGCAGCGCCGCTACCGCCAGCGCGGCGGCCATCGCAGCCGCACCGTGGCCGACTTCCTCGTCGGCGCACACGCCATGATGCAGTGCGATGCACTCATCACGCGCGACGCCGGCTTCTACCGCGACTACTTCAAGGGGCTGAAGCTGATCGTGCCCCAAGCCTGACGTCAGCCCGGGCCCGCACAGTCCCGACCCAAGACACCGCCAAACCGCCTTTCCCTGGAGTGACCCCCATGCTGCAAGCCTACCGCCAACATGCTGCCGAACGCGCCGCGCTCGGCATCCCGCCGCTGCCGCTCGACGCCAAGCAGGTGGCCGAGCTGATCGAGCTCGTCAAGGCCCCGCCGGCCGGCGAGGACGCCTTCCTGCTCGAGCTGCTCACGCACCGCGTGCCGCCGGGCGTGGACGACGCCGCCAAGGTCAAGGCCAGCTTCCTGGCGGCCGTGGCGCACGGCGACCTGCAGGTCGGCCTCGTCAGCAAGGCCAAGGCCACCGAGCTGCTGGGCACCATGGTGGGCGGCTACAACGTGCACCCGCTGATCGAGCTGCTCGACGATGCCGAGGGCGCCGCGGTGGCGGCCGAGGGCCTGAAGAAGACGCTGCTGATGTTCGACTACTTCAACGACGTCGCGGCCAAGGCCAGGGCCGGCAACGCCAAGGCCAAGGAAGTCATGCAGAGCTGGGCCGACGCCGAGTGGTTCACCAGCCGCCCCGAGGTGCCGAAGTCCATCACCGTCACCGTGTTCAAGGTGCCCGGCGAGACCAACACCGACGACCTCAGCCCCGCGCCCGACGCCTGGAGCCGCCCGGACATCCCGCTGCACTACCTGGCGATGCTGAAGAACACGCGCGCCGACGCCGCCTTCAGGCCCGAGGAGGACGGCAAGCGCGGGCCCATGCAGTTCATCGAGGACCTGAAGAAGAAGGGCCACCTCGTGGCCTACGTGGGCGACGTGGTCGGCACCGGCTCCAGCCGCAAGAGCGCCACCAACAGCGTCATCTGGGCCACGGGCCAGGACATCCCCTTCGTGCCGAACAAGCGCTTCGGCGGCGTCACGCTCGGCGGCAAGATCGCGCCGATCTTCTTCAACACGCAAGAGGACTCCGGCTCGCTGCCCATCGAGGTGGACGTGAGCCGCCTCGAGATGGGCGACGTCATCGAGGTGCTGCCCTACGACGGGCAGCTGCGCAAGGACGGCGCCGTGGTGGCCGAGTTCAAGCTCAAGAGCGAGGTGCTGTTCGACGAGGTGCGCGCCGGTGGCCGCATCAACCTCATCATCGGCCGCAGCCTCACCGCCCGGGCGCGCGAGTTCCTGGGCCTGCCGGCCAGCACCGTGTTCCGCCTGCCGCAGGCCCCGGCGGCCACGAAGGCCGGCTTCACGCTGGCGCAGAAGATGGTCGGCCGCGCCTGCGGCCTGCCGGAAGGCCAGGGCATCCGCCCCGGCACCTACTGCGAGCCGCGCATGACCACCGTCGGCAGCCAGGACACCACCGGCCCGATGACGCGCGACGAGCTCAAGGACCTGGCCTGCCTGGGCTTCAGCGCCGACCTGGTGATGCAGAGCTTCTGCCACACCGCCGCCTACCCCAAGCCGGTGGACGTGAAGACGCACCGCGAGCTGCCCGCCTTCATCAGCAGCCGAGGCGGCGTGAGCCTGCGGCCGGGCGACGGCGTCATCCACAGCTGGCTCAACCGGCTGCTGCTGCCCGACACGGTGGGCACGGGCGGCGACAGCCACACGCGCTTCCCGATCGGCATCAGCTTTCCCGCCGGCTCGGGCCTGGTGGCCTTCGGCGCCGCCACCGGCGTGATGCCGCTGGACATGCCAGAGAGCGTGCTCGTGCGCTTCAAGGGCACGATGCAGCCGGGCGTGACGCTGCGCGACCTGGTGCACGCCATTCCCTACGCCGCCATCAAGGCCGGCCTGCTCACGGTGGCCAAGGCCGGCAAGAAGAACGTCTTCAGCGGCCGGATCCTCGAGATCGAGGGCCTGCCCGACCTGAAGGTGGAACAGGCCTTCGAGCTGAGCGACGCCAGTGCCGAGCGCAGCGCCGCGGGCTGCACGATCAAGCTGAACAAGGAGCCGATCATCGAGTACCTCAACTCGAACGTCGTGCTGATGAAGAACATGATCGCCGACGGCTACCAGGACGCGAAGACGCTCAAGCGCCGCATCGAGAAGGTCGAGGCCTGGCTGGCCGACCCGCAGCTGCTGCAGGCCGACGCCGACGCCGAGTACGCGGCCGTGATCGAGATCGACCTGGACGAGCTCAAGGAGCCCGTGCTGTGCTGCCCGAACGACCCCGACGACGCCAAGCTGCTGTCCGAGGTGGCCGGCACGAAGATCGACGAGGCCTTCATCGGCAGCTGCATGACCAACATCGGCCACTTCCGCGCCGCGGCCAGGCTGCTCGGCGGCCAGCGCGACATCCCCGTGAAGCTGTGGGTGGCGCCGCCCACGAAGATGGACCAGAGCGAGCTCATCAAGGAAGGCCACTACGCCGCCTTCGGCACCGCCGGCGCGCGCACCGAGATGCCGGGCTGCAGCCTGTGCATGGGCAACCAGGCGCAGGTGCGCGAGGGCGCCACCGTGGTGAGCACGAGCACGCGCAACTTCCCCAACCGCCTGGGCAAGAACACCAACGTGTGCCTGGCCTCGGCGGAGCTGGCGGCCATCGCCAGCAAGCTCGGCCGCATCCCCACCGTGGCCGAGTACCACGAGGCGATGGGCATCATCAACAAGGATGCCGCCAGCGTGTACCGCTACATGAACTTCGACCAGATCGAGGAGTACGCGGAGACGGCGCGGGGCGTGGCGGTCTGAGCTTGCGGCGGCGGCGCGCGGCGGCGGCGCGGGCCGCCTTGGCGGCACCGGCCGCCCTGAGCCTGGCCCTGGCGGGTTGCGCCACGGCGCCGCCCGACGACGGCTTCGGGGCCTGGCGCGAAGCCCGCACCGACGCGGTGGCGGCGCTGCAGGCGCACCTGGCGCACGAGGGCGTGGCCCAGGTGCTGCCGCTGCCGCAGTTGCTGCGCTCGGCCTCGTCGTGGCGGGCCTGCGGCGCCGAGCCCTGGGCGCTGCCGCCGCCGGCACAGTGGCCGGCGGTGGTGTCGGTGCTGCGCCTGGTGCAGGCGCTGCGCGAGGCCGGCGCCATCGGCGCCATCGAGGTGCACTCGGGCTACCGCGAGCCGGCGCTCAACGCCTGCGCCGGCGGCGCGCCGCGCAGCGCGCACGCGCTGACCTTCGCCATCGACTTCACGCCCAGCGACGGCCGCAACGTGGCCGCCGCGCTGTGCGCCTTCTGGCGCGAGCAGGGGCGCGACTGGCGCATGGGGCTCGGGCGCTACGCCTCGGGCCGCATCCACGTCGACACCGCCGGGCACCGCGCCTGGGGCGCGCCGGGGGGCGGCAACCCTTGCGCGGCACCCTGAACACCGGCCCGCGCCGCGCTGCGCGATGATCGGCCCATGAACACCCCCCGCACGCTGCTGGCCGCGCTGGTGCTGACGGCCCCCCTGCTGGCCCAGGCCCAGGGCTCGCTGGCCGAACGGCGACAGGCCATCGCCAAGGGCACCGCCCCCGGCAAGGTGCTGATCGAGGCCCCGGCCCGCGGCGACCGCGCCGACCGCCCGGCCGCGGCGGCCAGTGCCGCGCCGCCGGCGGGCGCCGCGGTCCCGGCAGGGCCGGCGGTGGCGGCGTCAGCCGTACCGGCGCGCCCCGGCCTGCTCAGCCGGCTGCCGCCGCCCGGCGGCCGGTCCCTGGCCGACAGCCGCCGCCTGGACGCGCCCGACCAGGGCATCGTCGTCAAGCCGGCCACGCCGGCGAGCGCGCCGCGCTGACGCCTTCGCTGACGGCCTGGCCGAAGGCCGCACGGGCGCTCAGCCCGCGCCCTGCCGCAGCGCCTCGCCGAGCCCGCTGAAGCGCCGCGTGCGGCGCGCCAGCGCGCGCGCCAGCAGCGCCGGCTGCGGGCCGGCCAGCGTGAGCCGCTGCCGCGCGCGCGTGATGCCGGTGTACACCCATTCGCGCGTCAGCACGGGGCTGTCCTCCCCCGGCAGCACCAGCGCCACGTGGCCAAACTCCGAGCCCTGGCTCTTGTGCACCGTCATCGCGAAGGCCGTCTCCACCGCCGCCAGCCGCGCCGCGGCCACCGAGCGCAGCGGCCCGCCGTCGGCGAACCACACGCGCATCGCGCCGCCGTCGGGCGGCCGCAGCACCAGCCCCACGTCGCCGTTGAACACGCCCAGCGCGGGCTCGTTGCGAGTCACCATCACCGGGCGGCCCTCGACCCAGCCATCGGCGCCCTGCCGGCCCAGGAAGGCCTCGGCGAGCTGCCGGTTCAGCGCCACGGTGCCGAAGGGGCCGTCGTGCACGGCGGCCAGCAGCCGGAAGCGGTCGAAGGCGTGCAGCAGCTCGGCCGCCCAGTCCTCGAAGGCCCCGGCCGCGGCCGGCCGCGCGCGCAGCAGGCCGACGAAGGGCCCGTAGCCCTGCGGCCCGCCGGCCAGTGCCAGCAGCGGGCCCGGGCCCGGCGCCACCAGGCGCTGCAGCGCGTCGCCGCCGGCCTGCAGCAGCGCCGTGGCGGCGTCGGCATCGCCGCGGTTGGTGGCCTCGGCCAGCGCGGCGATGGGCCCTTCGAAGCGGTGGCCGGTGGTGAGCGTGACGGTCTGCGGCGCCAGCGGCGAGCCCGGCGCACACAGCTCGGCCATCACCGCGCCGGCCTCCACCGAGGCCAGCTGGTCGCGGTCGCCCAGCAGCACCAGCCGCGCGCCCGCGGGCAGCGCCTCCAGCAGCGCGGCGAGCATCTCGCCGTGCAGCATCGAGGCCTCGTCGACGAGCAGCAGGTCCACCGGCAGCGGCTGCGCCGCACCGTGCACGAAGCGGCGCGTGCCCGGGCGCGTGCCCAGCGTGGCGTGCAGCGTGCGCGCCGGCTGTGCGGCCAGCGTGGCGGCCACGGTGGCGCGCGCCTGCACCAGCGCCGCCGGGCCGGGCGCGCCGCCCGGGCGCAGCGCCCCCTCGATGGACTGGCGCAGCCGCGCCGCCGCCTTGCCGGTGGGCGCGGCCAGCGCCAGGCGCAGCGGCTCGGCCCCGTGCAACGCCTGCAGCAGCACCAGCACGCGCGCGGCGGTCCAGGTCTTGCCGGTGCCGGGGCCGCCAGTGACCACGGCCACGCGGCCACGCTGCGCCACCACGGCAGCGCGACGCTGCGCGTCGTCTGCCGGCGCGCCACCTGCGGGCAGCGGGAACAGCGCGTCCAGCAGCGGCCCGAGCGCGGCCGCGGCGGCCGGCTCGGCCGCCGCGGCCAGGCGATCGCGCAGCAGGGTCG
>JBKDQY010000109.1:0-8595 GCA_046341655.1 Betaproteobacteria bacterium
CTTCTTCGGCCAGCTCGGCCGCAGCACCAACCTGGGCACCAACACCGCCAACCCCACCCCCACCACGGTGGCGGGCCTGGCCGACGCCATCGCCGTCAGCGCCGGCGATGCGCACTCGCTGGCGCTGCTCAACGACGGCACCGTGCGCGCCTGGGGCGAGAACGACGGCGGCCAGCTCGGCGACGGCACGCTGACCGACCGCAGCGCCCCCACCCGCGTGGGCAGCCTGACCGGCGTGGTGGCGGTGGCTGCCGGCGGCAACCACAGCCTGGCGCTGGCCGCCGACGGCTCGGTGTGGGCCTGGGGCGCCAACGACCGCGGCCAGCTCGGCGACGGCAGCACCGTCACCCGCAACCTGCCGGTGCGCGTCAGCGGCCTGACCGACGTGGTGGCCATCGCCGCCGGCAGCCAGCACTCGCTGGCCATCCGCGCCGACGGCTCGGTCTGGGCCTGGGGATCGAACGCGTCCCGGCAACTGGGCGTCGACATCGGCACCGGCATCGCGCCGGCGCCGCGCCAGCTTCCGTGGCTGAACCTGTTCGGTCACACCCGGCCCTCGGGTGCGGGCCAGGTGGTGGTGACGCGATGAGCGCCGCACCGTTCGAACAGCCGCCGGTGCGCCGCCGCTGCCGGCCCTGGCAGGCGCTGATGCTGCCGACGCTGCTGGTGGCGGTGGCTTGCGGCGGGACGGAGCCACCCTCGCCGGCCCCCGCCCCCGCTGCCGCTGCCGCTGCTGAGCCCGGTGCCCGGCCGCTCGGGGCCCCGACGGCCGCCGAACTGCCTGCCTCGGCATGGCCGCCGGGTGCGGAGAGGGCCGCGCGGGCCGGATCCGACCCGACCGCCCCGCCTGGCCGCAGCGAACGGCGCCCGGCGCAACTCGCGGTCGAGTCGTTCGAGCCGAACGCCCAGCCGCCGCTGCAAGTCGCCCCGGCCCCGCCGGCGCTGCAGCCCGCGAAGCCGCGCGCGCCGGGCGTGGCCCAGGTGCACATCGAAGACATCTGATGCGCCCGCCCGCCCCACAGCCGACCAGCATCCAGCCCGCAGACCGCCTCGCCACCCCGCACCCGACGACACCGCACAGGAGCACGACGTGAACGCTTCCGCCCCCATCAAGACCGCGATCGCGGCCATCCTCCTCGGCACCTCGGCGCTCGCCGCCGCGCAGGTGTCGAACATCCCCTTCCCGTCTTCGCAGTCGCTGAACGGCTCGGTCGGCGCGTCGGTGGTCTTCGAGTCCACCGACTCGAGCGTCGTCGTGTTCACCAACACGCGGGCCAGCAACGTCACCGCCCGGCTGACGGACTTCGTCATCACCAACGGCGGCAGCAGCACCTGCTTCCTGCACTTCGCTAACGCCAGCGGCGACATCCTGCTGGCGGAGCTGGCGATACCGCCCATGCAGACGCTGGTGGTGAACCTGGGCAACGGCGTGCCGCTCGACTTCAACCGCGTGCTGCGTGCGGTGCGGTCGGATCTGTTCGGCGCGCCGTGCCTCTCGCGGCTGGTGGTCAGCGTGCGCGGCTGGTTCACCGCCGCCAGCTGAGCGACGCCTGCGGACCGGGGCCTCGCTTGCGGGCCGCTGCGAGCGCCCGCTACGAGGCCTGGTAGGCCGCCAGGTGGCGGGCGGCGACCTCGGGCTCGGCCGGGCCGCCCAGTCGCCAGCGGATGTACCCCGGATCGAACAGCAGCGACCACGGCACCAGGTAGCACAGCAGGAAGAACCGCAGCGCGCCCAGCCACTCCGGGCTTGCCGTGGCCAGCCGGGCGATGTGGGCATACGGGCTGTCGCCCAGCGCCTCCACGGGCTTGCCCATCAGCAGCGCCTCCAGCCCCACGCCGGAATTGATGGTGACGATGCTCTCGCAGCGCTGGATGAAGGGGACGCTGCCGGCCGACCGGTCGACGGCGAATTCACCCGCGGGCAGCTCGGCGCGCCGGCCGGGGTGGTTGCGGACGAGCACCCGGCCGGGCGCGCTGCAGCGGTGCAGGGCGTGTTGCAGCAGGCTGGCGTTGTCGTGCCCGTTGGCATAGGCGATGAGGTTGGAGTCGTCGTCGACCTGAAACGGAACGCCGATCTCGAAGTCGCCCGTCGACTCGACCGGGCCGGCCGTGCGGAACAGCCCCTCCAGCGCGGGCCTGTCGAGCGCAGGCAGCCGTTCCAGCTCGCCACGCTCCTGCGCGGCCTTCAGGCGTGCCTCGCACTCGGTGCCGCCGTTGACGTTCTGCCGGTCGAGGTAGGCGGTCGGCCGGAACTGCGGCGCGCGCAGCGGCCCCAGCTCCCAGTGCAGCAGCGGCAGGCCCGCGTCCCGCACCGCCGCCTTGAGCGCGAGGCAGTTGTTCCAGACCAGGACCGCATCGAACGGCTCGCCCAGCCTTGCCTGCTGCCGGTGCAGGGCCGTCGCGATCCAGTCCTCGAGCAGCGCATCGCGGCTCAGAAGGAAGTGCCGCCACGGCGAGAGCGGGCACGTTCCGAAGCGGCGGGTCATCGACTCGGTCCAGTCGTCCGGAACGATCTCGACGCGCAGGCCGTCGAGCTCGGCCCGGGTGGGCGTGCGGTAGCCAAGAGCGCCCTGCGCCTCCGGCGAGAGCTCCCAGCGGCCGGCGGCCCGGTAGGCGTCGGGGGATTCCAGGTAGTCCCGCGACAGCAGGAACACGATGTCGCTGCCGAACTGGGTGACCAGCCGGTAGAAGACCCACAGCAGCGGCGCCCGCTGCCCGCGGAACGGAAACGGGTGCATGAAGGCAGCAAGCAATCGGCATCCTCCAGGATGGGTGTCTGCCCCGCCACGGGCGCGCGGCCGGTGCACAGGGGGGCGCTCGGCCACGCCGCTTGCGGACAGCATAGCGCCGCCCAGGGGCAGGCCGGGCCATCGCCCGCCGTCAGCCAGCGCCGGGGACCCGCGGCTACACTGGCGCACCCCACGCAAGCCCGTGGAAACCCGAAGCCATGAGCCCGACCACCCCCCCCGCCGACACCGCCGCCCCGCCCGCCTACGACCCCGGCGCCAAGCAGAAGTCGCAGGCCAAGACGGCGCGCATCCCGATCAAGATCGTGCCTGCCGGCGAGGTGCTGAAGAAGCCCGAGTGGATACGCGTCAAGGCCGGCAGCCCCACCACGCGCTTCTACGACATCAAGAAGATCCTGCGCGAGCACAAGCTGCACACGGTGTGCGAGGAAGCCTCGTGCCCGAACATCGGCGAGTGCTTCGGCAAGGGCACGGCCACATTCATGATCATGGGCGACAAGTGCACGCGGCGCTGCCCGTTCTGCGATGTCGGCCACGGCCGGCCCGACCCGCTCGACGCCGACGAGCCGATGAACCTGGCGCGCACGATCGCCGCGCTGAAGCTGAACTACGTCGTCATCACCAGCGTCGACCGCGACGACCTGCGCGACGGCGGCGCCGCGCACTTCGTGGCCTGCATCGAGCAGACGCGGGCGCTGTCGCCGGCCACGCGCATCGAGATCCTGGTGCCCGACTTCCGTGGCCGCGACGACCGCGCGCTCGGCATCCTGCGCGCCGCGCCGCCCGACGTGATGAACCACAACCTCGAGACCGTGCCGCGCCTGTACAAGGAGGCGCGCCCGGGCTCCGACTACGCCTTCAGCCTGAACCTGCTGAAGAAGTTCAAGGAGCAGGTGCCCGGCGTGCCCACCAAGAGCGGCCTGATGGTGGGCCTGGGCGAGACCGACGAGGAGATCCTGGCCGTGATGCGCGACATGCGTGCGCACGGCATCGACATGCTGACCATCGGCCAGTACCTGGCGCCCAGCGGCCACCACCTGCCGGTGCGGCGCTACGTGCACCCCGACACCTTCGCGATGTTCGAGCGCGAGGCCCGCGCCATGGGCTTCAGCCACGCCGCGGTGGGCGCGATGGTGCGCAGCAGCTACCACGCCGACCAGCAGGCGCACGCTGCGGGCGTGTCCTGAGCCGGGAGTGCTCCGCGCCATGCCGAACCCCGTCTCGCCCGCGCTGAGGAACGTCCTGCGCCGCCTGCCCAAGGCCGAGCTGCACCTGCACATCGAGGGCAGCCTCGAGCCCGAGCAGCTGTTCGCGCTGGCGCGGCGCAACGGCGTGCCGCTGGCCCACGCCAGCGTCGAGGCGCTGCGGGCCGCCTACGCCTTCACCGACCTGCAGAGCTTCCTCGACATCTACTACGCCGGGGCCGGCGTGCTGCGCACCGAGCTCGACTTCGAGGAGCTCGCGATGGCCTACTTCGCGCGCGCCGCGGCCGACGGCATCGTGCGTGCCGAGCTGTTCTTCGACCCGCAGACGCACACCGCGCGCGGCGTGCCCATGGGCGCGGTGATCGGGGGCCTGGCGCGGGCCTGCCGCCGCGCCGCCGCCGAGCACGGCATCAGCGCCGAACTGATCCTGTGCTTCCTGCGCCACCTCAGCGAGGCCGAGGCGCTGCAGACGCTGGACGAGGCGCTGCCCTGGCGGCAGCACTTCATCGGCGTGGGCCTGGACAGCAGCGAGCGCGGCCACCCGCCGGAGAAGTTCGCCCGCGTCTTCGCCCGCGCCGCCGAGCTGGGCCTGCACCGCGTGGCCCATGCCGGCGAGGAGGGGCCGCCGGCCTACATCGAGAGCGCGCTCGACGTGCTCGGCGCCGAGCGCATCGACCACGGCGTGCGCTGCACCGACAGTCCGGCGCTGGTGCAGCGCCTGGCGGCGCAGGGCACGCCGCTGACGGTGTGCCCGCTGTCGAACGTGAAGCTGTGCGTGTTTGCCGACCTGGCCTCGCACAACCTGCCGGAACTGCTGGCATCCGGCCTCAAGGTCACCCTCAACAGCGACGATCCTGCCTACTTCGGCGGCTATCTGCTGGACAACTGGCTGGCCTGCTTCGAGGCGCTGCCGCTGACGCCGGCCGACGCCGTGCGCCTTGCGCGCCACAGCCTGGAGGCGAGCTTCGCCCCCGCGGCACAGCGGGCGGGCTGGCTGGCCCAGCTCGAGCAGGTGGCGGCGCAGGGGGTCTGAACCCCGGCAAGCAGGGGGCCGGCCCGTCGGCCCGCCGCCTGCAGTGACACTTGTTACAGATCGAGGGCCGGGGCCCTGGCTCAAGAGCCGGCCCCGAGCGGCCGATATCCGACGCAACGCTGCGATCGGATCCGCCATGACCAAGCCCTCCTGCCCCCTGAACCGGCCCGTTGCTGCCACCCGGGCCGGCGGCTTCACGCTCATCGAGTTGATGATCGTCGTGGCCATCGTCAGCATCCTCGCGTCGGTGGCCCTGCCGGCCTACAACGACTACATCGTGCGCGGCAACGTGCCGCAGGCCACGTCGCGGCTGGGCACGCTGCAGGTGCAGCTCGAGCAGTTCTTCCAGGACAACCGCACCTACGTTGGGGCTCCGGGCTGCAACGCCGACACCACGAACCGCTACTTCGATTTCTCGTGCCCCACGCAGACCGCGACCGCGTTCACGCTGCAGGCGGTGGGCAAGGGCACGATGGCGGGCTTCACCTACACCGTCACGCACCAGAACGTGCGCGCCACCACGGCGGTGCCCAACTATTGGGCGACGCCCAACCCCAACACCTGCTGGGCCATCCGCAAGGACGGGTCGTGCTGATGGACGCCCGTCGACGCGCCCGCGGCGTGACGCTGATCGAGCTCCTGGTGGGCATCAGCATCCTCGGCCTGCTGATGGTGATGGCCGCACCGGGGCTGGCGGAGTGGTTCGCGAACACGCGGCTGCGCAACACCGCCGAGGCGCTGGCCACGTCGCTTCAGAACGCCAAGGGCGAGGCCGTGACGCGCAACGCGCGCGTGCGCTTCCAGCTCACCAGCTCGCTGGGCAACGACTGCGCGGTCAACGACACCGGCCCGCACTGGGTGCTGAACCTCGACCCCGACGCCGATCCGGCGGCCGTGGCGGGCCAGTGCGCCGCCGCGCCGTCGGACACCGTCGCCCCACGCCTGCTCAGCAGCCACGACGGGCGCGAGGGCGCGGCCACCACCGTCATCGAGGGCAGTGCCGAGACGCTGGTGTTCAACGGCCTGGGCCGCGTCGTGCCCGTGCCGGCGGGCGACATTGTGTTCAACGTCCGCGCCGCCGAAGCGGCCGACTGCGTGGCCAATGGGGGCACGCGGACCTGCCTGCGGGTGATCGTCACGCCCGTGGGCCAGGTGCGCACGTGCAACCCGGCCGCCACCGCGCCCAACCCGGGGGCCTGCTGATGGGTGCCACCCGCAAGCCGCTGCCGGCCCGCCGCCGTTCCCGTGCGCGGGGCGTGGCGCTGATCGACGTGCTGGTCGCGGTGGTCGTGTTCTCGGTCGGCGTGCTCGCCGTCGTCGGCCTGCAGGGCACGGCGACGCAGCAGAGCAGCCAGGCCCGGTACCGCGCCGAAGCGACCCTGCTGGCCAACGCGCTGATCTCGCGCATGTGGCTGACCGACCGGCAGGTGGCCACGCTGCAGGCCAACTTCGCCCCTGGCAATGCGGCCTACGAGGAGTGGCTGGCCACCGTGGCCGCCACCCTGCCCGGCGTGGCCGCCAGCGCGCCCACGGTCACCGTCCAGGCCGTGGCCGGCGGCGCCAGCGCGCCCGACACCGCGCGCGTGACGGTGCAGATGTGGTGGCGGTCCCCGGCAGCCCCCGCCGATGCCGCGCCGAACCAGCTCGTCATGGTCACCCAGATCCGCTGAGGCCATGAACCGTCGTCCCGCTCCCTCGCCTGCGGCGCCGCGGCAGCGCCAGCGCGGCGTCTCGCTGGTGGAGATCATGATCGCCCTCGTGCTGGGCATGCTCTCGGTGCTGATCGTGCTGCAGGTGTTCCAGCGCTCCGACGGTGCCCGGCGCGCGGCGCTCGGCGGCGACGATGCGCAGAACAGCGGCGCGCTGGCGCTGACGCAGCTGCAGCGCGAGCTGCGCCAGGGCGGCCACGGGCTGGCCTCGTTCCCCCTCATCGGCTGCGACCTGCTGCTGCCCGGCGGGGGCACGCTGACGGCGCTCGCGCCGGTCACCATCAACCACCCCAGCATCCCGGCCGGCGACGACGGCACCGACACGCTGATGGTGGCCTACGGCTCCTCGGGCGGCTCGCCGGAGGGCTCGCGCATCGTGCTGCAGCCCGCGGGGGCCAGCTACAGCGTGCCGGCCCCGGGGGCATTCGAGGTCGGCGACTTCGTGATCGCCGTCCCGGCCACCCGGCCCGCCACCTGCCTGCTGCAGATGACGACGGTGACCGGCGTGGCGGCGCCGAACGTCAACACCGCGGCGGGCGTGCTGGGCATGGCCAACGGGCGCCTGTACAACCTGGGCCGCGCCCCGCGCGTGCAGGTGTACGCCGTGCGCGCGCGGCAGCTGACGGTGTGCGACATGCTCGCCAGCGACTGCACCCGGGCCGCCGACGCGGACAACCCGGCCGTCTGGGTGCCGATCGGCCACCAGGTGGTGAGCCTGCGCGCGCAGTACGGCCGCGACACCACGGCGCCCGCCATGGACGCGGTGGTCGACGTGTTCGACCAGGCAGCCCCCACCACCGCCTGCGGGTGGATGCGCGTGTCGGCCGTGCGGCTGGCGGTGGTGGCGCGCAGCCCGCAGCAGGCCGCCGAGGTGGTGACCGCATCCGCCCCCACCTGGGCCGGCTCGGCCAGCCAGCCCATCGCGCTGACCGGGCTGGACGACTGGCAGCAGTTCCGTTACCGGACCTTCGAGACGGTGGTGCCCATCCGCAACATGACCTGGCTGCCGGGGGCTGCGGGATGCTGAAGCGGGCCGCTGCCTCGCGCCGAACGGGCGCCGCTGCACAGCGGGGCGTGGCGCTGATCACCGCGCTGATCGTGCTGCTGGCCATGACGCTCGCGGGCCTGGCCATCGTGCGCTCCACCCTCACGAGCACGCGCGTCGCCGGCAACCTGGCGTTCCAGCAGGCGGCCACGCAGTCGGCCGACGTCGGCATCGAGGCTGCCATCGCCTGGCTGCAGACCAACAACACCGGCGCGCGACTGCACAACCACATCGACATCGATGCCACCGAGCCGGTGGGCTACTTCGCGCGCCGCGAGGACCCGGCGGCCAACCAGTCGTGGCAGGCCTTCTGGGACAACGTCATCGCCACCACCGCCCGCGTGAACACGCTGCCCCCCGACGGCGCCGGCAACCGCGTGAGCTGGGTGGTGCACCGCCTGTGCAACGCCACCGGCGACCCGGTGGGCGGCGCGGGTTGCGAGGCGACGCCGGAACTCGGCGGCGGCGAGGCGGGAAGCCGCGGCTCCGGCGTGGTGCGCCTGCAGACGGCGGCCCAGCGCTACTACCGCATCACGGCGCGCGTGGACGGCCCGCGCAACACCGTGAGCTTCGTGCAGGTGGTCGTGGCGCTCTGACGCCCGGCGCACCCTGGCACAGACACCCCCCTCTCCGGACCTTCAGGAGCATGACCATGAAGCGACTCCTCCGTGCCCTGCGGCGGCTGGCCCTGCGCACCGTCGCCGCCGTGATGCTGGTGCCGGGTCTGCTTGCAGCGGGCGCCGCCCACGCCTCGACCGTCGACATCAGCAGCGCGCCGCTGGCCAACGTCACCGCCAGCGTCGTCAAGCCGAACCTGATGTTCATCCTGGACGACTCCGGCAGCATGGACTGGGAC
>JBKDQY010000110.1:0-3957 GCA_046341655.1 Betaproteobacteria bacterium
GCGCGCAGCCGCGGCTCGCGCGCGAACAGCTGCGTGATGGCGGCGTCCAGGTCCACCAGCCACACCTGCTCCACGCTGGGGTAGCGCAGCACCTCGCGCAGCGCCAGGCCGTCGCCGCCGCCGAGGATGGCCACGCGGCGCGGCGCACCGTGCGCGGCCATCGCCGGGTGCACCAGGGCCTCGTGGTAGCGGTGCTCGTCGCGGCTGTCGAACTGCAGGTTGCCGTTCAGGAACAGGCGCAGCTGCCCGCCGGGGCCGGCGGTGACGACGATGCGCTGGTACGGGCTGCTGGCGGCGTGCACGATGCGCTCGCCGTAGAAGCGGGCCTCGGCCCAGCTGGTGAGCCGGTCGGCGCCCAGCGCCACCGCCAGCAGCGTGCCGGCCGCGGCGGCGCAGGCCAGCACGTGGCCGCGCAACTGCACCAGCTGCCGGCGGAACAGCCACATCGCCCAGGCCGCCACCGCCACGTTGAGCAGCCCGAACACCGTGCCGGTGCGGATGGCGCCCAGCTGCGGCAGCAGCACCAGCGGGAAGGCCACCGCCACCGCCAGCGCGCCCAGGTAGTCGAAGGTGAGCACCTGCGACACCAGCTGCGACAGCTGCCAGCGGTGGCGGAACTGCGCCTTCAGGATGCGCATCACCAGCGGGATCTCCAGCCCCACCAGGGCGCCCACCAGCAGCACCAGCGCGTACAGCAGCAGCCGGAACGGCCCGCTGGTGGCCGGCGTGACCTCCAGCAGGTTGTGCAGCACGAACAGCAGCGCCGGCAGCGTGCCGCCGATCACGCCCACCAGCAGCTCCACGCGCAGGAACGTGGCCACGAGGGCGCGGTCGACGAAGCGGCTCAGGTACGAGCCGATGCCCATGGCGAACAGGTACGCGCCGATGATGGTGCTGAACTGCAGCACCGAGTCGCCGAGCAGCCAGCTCGCCAGCGCCGCGGCCACCAGCTCGTAAAGCAGCCCGCAGGCCGCCACCACGAACACCGACGCCAGCAGCGCCACCTCGGCCGGGCGCGGCGCGCCGGGCTCCGGCGGCCCGGTGCCGGCGGCCGCGGGCAGGTCGCTCACCGGCTCAGCCGTGCACCGCCGCCGAGACGATCAGCCCGATGGCGATGCACATGGCCGCCACCACGATGGCCAGCGCCATGTTCCGCTTCTCGACGATCTCGGCCCACAGGTCGTACGGCGTGAGCTTGTCGATGACGACGAAGCAGATCCAGAAGATCGCCACGCCGATGAGCGCGAACATGATCGACCCGAAGAACACGCCCGGCTTGAGCCACTCGATACCCATCATCGGGACCTCCTTGTGTTGCACGACTTCACTTGTGACCACCCCCGCCGCCGCTCCAGCCGCCATAGGAGCCACCCGAGTTGGAGTGGGCATATCGCCCGCGCTCGCGGCACTGCGGGAGCTCGCGGCTGTCGGGGCCGAAGGTGGCGCGCGTCTCGGCGCACTCGTCGCGCGAGTGCTGCCGAACCGCCGCCACCAGCATGAACAGCACCAGCACGACCAGCGCCACGCCCACGAACAGGGCGGCGCCTCCGCCGCCATCGGCCTTGAACGCCGGCAACGCGGGCCGCAGCGCCGCCCGCGCGGACGCCGGCAGCGAGAAGGCCTTCGCCAGGGTCGACGCGTCCAGGCTGCCGCCCTCCGACCACGTCACCTCGTCGGCCGTCTGCTCGCGGTTGAGGCGGCGGGTGCCGGCGCGGTAGTCGACGTGCTGGGTGCGATCCTCCAGCTGCACGCGCCAGTAGAACTCGCCCAGCACCCAGGTCGTGCGCGAGGCGTAGGCCTCGGCCTGCCGGTAGCTGCGGCCCTGCCACTCCGCCTGCTCGCCGCGCACGCGCGGCACGCCGGTCACGGGCACCGCCCAGCTCCAGCCGTCCACCGCGTCCACCAGGAACGCGAAGCCCACGGCCTTCGAGTACAGCAGGTACTCGCGCCAGAAGTAGACCTCGTCGTCGTCGCCCTGGGGCTCGGTGCGCCGCACCTGGTAGCCCACCACCTGCCAGTCCTGCGGACCCTCGCCGAGGTCCAGCCGCCCGGTGGCGCCCAGCGGGATCTGCGGGCCGCCGCCCTCGGCGGCGCCGGCCTGCTGCTCGTGGTGGGCGAGCTCGGCCCCCAGGCCCTTGGACACATCCACCACGGCGTGGCACTGGTGGCAGGCGATGGAGCGCGTGCTGGCGAGCTTGATCTCCAGCGACGCCCCGCACGAGGGGCACTCCAGCGTGCGCGACGCCAGCTCGGCATCGACGTCCTGGCGCAGGCCGGTCAGGGCCAGGTCGGCCAGCGCGACCGTGCGGCCGATGGTCCAGGCCGGCGGGCCCGAGGCGCCGAACTCCAGCGAGCCGACCTCGTCGCTGGTGCTGCGCAGCTCCACCACCTGCACCGGCTCGCCCAGGCGCGGCACGCCGGGCAACTCGCCCTGCGCGGCTTCGACCCGCGCCGCCACCACCGCGGCCACGCGCCATTCGCGGCCGTCCAGCACCAGCGCGGCGCCGGGCCGCAGCAACTCGCGCGCGGGCAGCCCGGGCGGCGCGGCCCGCTGCGGCATGGCCATCACGTATCGGCCGTTGTCCTCGGCCAGCCAGACGCTGCGGCCGCCGTCGAACAGCACGTGCCACTCGTTCCAGCGCCCGCCCTCGTAGGCCAGCTGCAGCCGCCCCAGCACCGTGAAGGCCAAGCCCCGCCAGCGGCCGGCCGCGCCCAGCTGCAGCGGCGAGTGGTCGTCGAACAGCTCGGCCGATTCGCCGATGCGGCGCAGCGCCTGGCCGTCGCGCGCCAGCGTGCTGCGGCAGAAGCTGCACACCGCCACCGGCGACGCCGCCGAGGCGAACTCGACCGGCGCGCCGCAGTTCGGGCAGGCGGCGCGCCAGCGCCGCTGCGGCGTGGCGGGGGTGTTCAAGCGGCGGCGGGCCGGGCCGTTACGCCAGCTTCTTCAGCAGTTCGGCCTTCTTGGCCGCGAACTCCTCGTCGGTGAGGATGCCCTTGGCCTTGAGATCGCCCAGCTTCTCGAGCGTGGCCAGGATGTCGTCGGGCCGCAGGGCCGGCGCGGCGGCCGCCGCCGGCGCAGCGGCCGCCGTGGCGCCCTGCAGGCCCTGCGACAGGCTCTGCGCCAGCACCTGGCCCATCGCCACGCCGGCGCCCAGCCCCATCGCGTCGCCGACGACGCTGCCGCCACCGCCGCCGCCACTCGCCCCCGCGGCGCCCTCGGCCAGCTTCGGGATGGCCTGCGCCGTCTGGTACTGCATGAAGCGGCCCATGTCCTGGCCGACCATGCCCATGCCGATGCGCTGGTCGAGCACCTTCTGCAGCTCCTCGGGCAGCGAGACGTTCTGCACCGTCACCATCTCCAGCGCCAGCCCGATGCGGGTGAAGTCGGGCGCCACGGCCTCGCGCAGCTGCTTGGCGAACTCCACCTGGTTGGCCGCCAGGTCCAGGAACGGGATGCCCGAGGAGGCCACCGCGTCGCTGATGTGCTGCAGCACCAGCGCGCGCAGCTGCCCGTCGAGGTCGGTCACCGTGTAGCGGTCGCGCGTGCCCGAGACCTCGGTGTGGAACAGCCGCGGGTCGGCGACGCGGTAGCCGTAGTTGCCGAAGGCGCGCAGCCGCACGGCGCCGAAGTCCTTGTCGCGGATCGACACCGGCTGCGTCGTGCCCCAGCGCTGGTCGAGCTGCTGGCGCGTGCTGAAGAAGTAGACGTCGCTCTTGAACGGGCTCTGGAACAGCTTGTCCCAGTTCTTCAGGTAGGTCAGCACCGGCAGCGTCTGCGTCGTCAGGCGGTGCATGCCGGGCCCGAAGACGTCGGCCACCTTGCCCTCGTTGACGAACACCGCCATCTGCGACTCGCGCACCGTCAGCGAGCCGCCGTACTGGATCTCGCGGTCGGCGATCGGGTAGCGCCAGGCCAGGGTGCCGTCGCCGTCCTCGACCCATTCGATGACGTCGATG
>JBKDQY010000111.1:0-5979 GCA_046341655.1 Betaproteobacteria bacterium
GCCAGGTGGAAGGCGCCGCTGGCGATGAACAGCATGTGGTCGGTCTTCACCGGCCCGTACTTCGTGCTGACCGTGGTGCCCTCCACCAGCGGCAGCAGGTCGCGCTGCACGCCCTGGCGCGACACGTCGGCGCCGCCGTGCTCGCTGCGCGTGGCCACCTTGTCGATCTCGTCGATGAAGACGATGCCGTTGCCCTCGGCATTCAGCAGCGCGGCACTGCGGATCTCGTCCTCGTTGACGAGCCGCGCGGCCTCCTCGTCCACCAGCTTGGGCCAGGCCTCGCCGATCTTCATGCGGCGCTTCGTGCGCTTGCCCCCGCCCATCTGCGAGAACAGGCCCTTGAGCTGCTCGGCCATCTCCTCCATGCCGGGCAAGCCCTGCGGGCCCAGCACCTCGAGCGCGGGCCGCGCGTCGGCGACGTCGATCTCGATCTCCTTGTCGGCGAGCGTGCCCTCGCGCAGGCGCTTCCGCAGCACCTGGCGCGCGGTGTTGTCGGCCGGCGGCGCGGCCGGCGCGGTGTCGAAGCCGATGCTTCCGGCGGCCCGGGGCGGTGGCACCAGCGCATCGAGGATGCGCTCCTCGGCGGCGTCCTCGGCGCGCGCGCGGTGCAGCCTCATCTGGCGCTCGCGCTCCTGCTTGACGGCCACGTCCACGAGGTCGCGCACGATGGTGTCCACGTCCTTGCCCACGTAGCCCACCTCGGTGAACTTGGTGGCCTCCACCTTGATGAAGGGCGCGTCGGCCAGCCGCGCCAGGCGGCGCGCGATCTCGGTCTTGCCCACGCCGGTGGGACCGATCATCAGGATGTTCTTCGGCGTGATCTCGCCGCGCAGCGCGCCCGGCACCTGCTGGCGGCGCCAGCGGTTGCGCAGCGCGATGGCCACCGCGCGCTTGGCCGCGGGCTGGCCGACGATGTGGCGGTCGAGCTCGGAGACGATCTCCTGCGGCGTCATGCCCATCGGGGCGCGCGGGTCTTCGGCGGTCGGCCTCATGCGCCGTCCCCCAGGGTTTCGATGGTGTGGTTCTGGTTCGTGTAGATGCACAGGTCGCCGGCGATGGTAAGCGCCTGCTTCACCACGGCCGAGGGTGGAAGCGCCGTGTGCTCCACCAGGGCCCGCGCCGCCGCCTGCGCGTAGGCGCCGCCGGAGCCGATGGCCACGATGCCCAGCTCGGGCTCGAGCACGTCGCCGTTGCCGGTGATGATGAAGCTGCCGGTGCGGTCGGCCACTGCGAGCATGGCCTCCAGGCGGCGCAGCACGCGATCGGTGCGCCAGTCCCTGGTCAGCTCGATGGCGGCGCGCTGCAACTGGCCCTGGTGCTTCTCGAGCTTGGCCTCGAAGCGCTCGAACAGCGTGAAGGCGTCGGCCGTGGCGCCCGCGAAGCCGGCGAGCACCTGCTCCTTGTAGAGCTTGCGCACCTTGCGCGCGCTGGCCTTGACGACGATGTTGCCCAGGGTGACCTGGCCGTCGCCGCCGAGCGCGACGAGCGGGCCGCGGCGGACGCTGAGTATGGTGGTGCCGTGGTAGGAGTCCATGGCCGGCAGGATAGCCGGCCGCGCATCACACCTTGCGGACCTGGACCTTGGCGTGCTCGTTGATGCCCATCGCGCCGAAGAACAGCGCCAGCAGGCGGTGGGCGTCGACGAACTGCACGCTGCGCGACTCGCCGCGCTGCGCCAGCACCCAGTTGAGCAGGTCGCCCGCGGCGATGAAGTCCACGCGGATCAGCCGCGCGCACGAGACGCTGACGACCGGCGCCTCGCCGACCTGGGACTGCAGCTTTGCCATCGTGGCGCTGATGTCGCCGATGAGCTGGCCCGAGAGCTCGACGTGCGCCGCCTCGACGCCGCCGGCGGCGTCTTCGGCAAGGCTGCTCTCGTAGAAGCTGGTGGAGACGTCGGAGACGATCGACATCGGCGGGTTGCGCGTGCTGGAGGCGCTGCCACCGATGTGCACCGTGCAGCGCGTGGATTCCCACGACGGCGGGCTCACCTCGTAGGTGACGCAGTAGTCGATGGCCGCCTCGTCGAACTGGTCGGCGCGGTTGGCCAGGCGCAGGGCGTCCAGCCGCGTCAGCCAGAACGCCGGGTCGGCGTCGCGCACGCCGGTGGGGGCCGACTCGGCCAGCACCTGGAACAGTCGGTCGCCGCCGAGCCAGCGCATCTCGAGCTGCTGGCCCGACCACAGGCGGAACAGCGTCGACAGCTGCATCGCCGCCTCGGGGTCGATGCTGCGCAGCGCGCTCCAGTCGAGCACCCAGGGCAACGGCATCTGCAGCGTCTGCGAGCGCAGCCGCGCCACGGCCTCGATGTCCAGCACCTCCGGGCAGACCCAGCCGACGCTGCCGCCGAGATGGCTGTCGATGCCGGCCGAACGGGGCATCAGGGGTTCATCGGACAGCTTGTCGGCCACCAGCTTGGGCAGGCTGTACCACTGCGGCGCACTCCAGCCGAACTGCTGCGCGTAGTCGAGCGCCAGGGTCTCGAAGCGCTGCTGCTGCCCGGTGGCGCGGTACAGGTCGAACAGCACCAGCCAGGTCTCGGCGTGCTGCGAACGCGAGCCGTTGGCGCCGGTCAGGCGCTGCAGGGCCTCCTCGCACTGGCCGAAGTCGGCATTGGCGAAGGCGATCACGGCCTCGTCGAGCTCGGGGTCGTGCATGACCTCGCTGACCTCGACGGCGAACGGACTGGAGAAGTCGGTGGCCGGCCCGCCCGGCGCCATCGGGTCGGGCGGGGCCGGCGGCTCCTGCATCGCGCGCTCCGCGCGTTCGCTGGTCCTGGCGGGCGTGGGCGGCGTGTCGAAACTCACGGTCGACCGCGGCGCCAGCGGCGGCAGGCCCGAGACCATCTGGACCGGGGCCGGCGCGGTGGCCGGCGGCAGGCGGATGTCGGGCACCTGGTTGGCGGACAGCGGAATCGGCGGCGGCTGCAGTTGCGGCTGCGGCTCGCGGGACATCGGGGGCGGCGCCGGGGGGCGGGCCTCGGCGCCCGCCATGCGCGCCGGCGAGCGCTCCAGTTCCAGGGGCGGCGTCGGCGGCGCCGGCTGGGCGGCGGTCGTCCAGGGCGCGGGGGGCGGGAAGGCGCTGGCGCGGTTGCTCTGCTCCGGGGGGTTGCGGCGAGCCGGTGGCGCCGGTGGCGCCGGCAGCGCGGCGGGCGGCGAGAAGCCGCCCTCGCCGACCATCTGCTGCTCGATCTCGTCGATCTTGGCCTTGACGCCGTCGGGCCGCGCCGCGGCGGCCTCGGAGCGGCCTTCGGAGTCGTCCAGGCGCGAAGACGAGCCGATCGCGGCCAGCTGCTCGGGCGACAGGCCCTCGCGGCGCACCTTGCGCAGCATGTCGAACTCGCGCTTGAGGACGAAGTCGTTGCGCCGCTTGCGCTCGATCATGGCCTTGAGCTCGCTCTTCTCGAGCTCGAGCTCCTTGGTCTCTTCCTGGCGCGAGCTGAGGTCGGCCCAATCGGTGGCGGGGTTCGCGACGAACCTCACCACCTTGCGGAAGAAACTCTCGGTCCTTTCTTGCTCGGCCATGGCAGGTTGATACTACCCCGGGCCCGGCCCCCACCGTGCGTGAATGATGCCCTCTGAATGAAGGTCAGTTTCCGAACATCTTCTGTTTCATCTCGCGGCGCTGCTGCGCCTCCAGCGACAGCGTGGCCGTGGGCCGGGCCATCAGGCGCTGCAGTCCGATGGGCTCGCCCGTCTCGTCGCAGTAGCCGTAGTCGCCGTTGTCCAGCCGGCTCAGCGCCTGCGCGATCTTCTTCAGCAGCTTGCGCTCGCGGTCGCGGGTGCGCAGTTCCAGGGCGTGCTCTTCCTCGATCGTGGCCCGGTCCACCGGGTCGGGGACGATGGAGGTGTCCTCGCGCAGGTGCTCGGTGGTCTCCCCGGCGCTGGACAGCAGGTCGGCCTTCTGCTGCTCCAGGCGGGCGCGGAAGAAGTCCAGCTGCTTGTCGTTCATGTACTCCGACTCCGGCATCGCCAGGAGCTCGGCTTCGGTCATTTCGCGGCCAGGCTTGGTCTTCCAGGCGTTGGCGAGCTTGGGGTCCTTGGGTGCAGCTTTGGGCATCTCGGCCGTTTCGGGCATCTTTCGGTAGGAGGTCGTGGCGGCCGGCCCGAAGCGCTCGGCGAAGCCATGCCGGGCGCCGGGAACCGGCGAGTCGGCGGGTGGGATGTCCTTGGCGCCCAGCGGCGCCGCTGCCTTGGCCGACCGGCCGGCCGGCTTGGCGGGCGCCTTGGCGGGCAGCGCCGGGGCGGCGGCCGGCGCGGGCGCGGATGCGGGGCTGACGGCCACCGCCTTGGCAACGGGCTTTTCGGGGGCCTTCTCGGGGGCCTTGACCGCGGCCTTTGGCGCCGTCTTGGGCGCCGGCTTGGGCGGCTCCGTCCGCGGCGCTGCCGCCTTGGGGGCTGCCGGCGGCGCCGACTTCGCAGGCGCGGCTGGCTTGGCGGCTGGCTTGGCGGCCGATTTGGCGGCCGGCTTGGCGGCCGGCTTGGCCGCCGGCTTGGGGGTCGGCTTGGTGGACGTGGCGCTCTTGGCGGGTGCCTTGGCAGCGGCGTTGGTCTTGCTGGCGGCCGCTGCCTTGGCCGGTGGCTTGCTCACGGGGACCTCCTCCCCTTTCGGGTACGTCCGGGATCGCTGGTTCCGGCCGTGGCGCCCCTGGGCCGCCGCGACCACCCCCTTCAGGGCGCGCGGATTGTAGCCACGCGATCCGGCGCCTCCGGTCCCTCAGACCAGGCACTGCTCCAGGCCCTGCAGCAGCACCTCGCGGGGCAGGTCGATGCCGATGAACACCAGCTTGCTCTGTTTCTTCTCGCCCGGCGCCCACTTGGGGCCCAGGTCGGAGCCCATGAGCTGGTGCACGCCCTGGAACACCACCTTGCGGTCGGAGCCCTTCATGAACAGCACGCCCTTGTAGCGCAGCATCTTGGGCCCGTAGACCTGCACGATGGCGCCGAGGAAGTCTTCCAGCTTGGCCGGGTTGAAGGCGCGGTCGCTGCGGAAGACGAAGCTCTTGACGTCGTCGTCGTGCGCGTGGTGGTGCGGGTGGTCGTGCCGGTGCGACGGATGATCGCAGTGCTCGCCGTGCTCGTGGTCGTGGTCGTGGTCGTGGTCGTGGTGCCCGTGGCCGTGCCCGTCGTCCTTCAGGAAGTCGGGGTCGATGTCGAGCTTGGCGTTGAGGTTGAACCCCTTCAGGTCGAACACGTCGGCGATCGGCACCTCGCCGAAGTGCACCTTGCGCTGCGGGGCTCGGGGGTTCATGTGCTTGATGCGGTGCGCCAGCGCCTCGACCTCGCCCTCGGCGACGAGGTCGGTCTTGCTGAGGAAGATCTGGTCGGCGAAGCCCACCTGGCGGCGCGCCTCCTGGCGCGTGTCGAGCTGGCCCGCGGCGTGCTTGGCGTCCACCAGCGTGAGGATGGAGTCGAGCAGGTAGCTCTCGGCGATCTCGTCGTCCATGAAGAAGGTCTGCGCCACCGGGCCGGGGTCGGCCAGGCCGGTGGTCTCGATGACGACGCGGTCGAACTGCAACTCGCCCTTGCGGCGCTTCTCGGCCAGCGAGGCCAGCGCGCCGCGCAGGTCTTCGCGGATGGTGCAGCAGACGCAGCCGTTGCTCATCTGGATGATCTGCTCCTCGGTGCTGACCGAGAGGATCTCGTTGTCGATGTTCTCCTCGCCGAACTCGTTCTCGATGACGGCGATCTTCTGGCCGTGCGATTCGGACAGCACGCGCTTGAGCAGCGTCGTCTTGCCCGAGCCGAGGAAGCCGGTGAGGATGGTGGCGGGGATCAGGCCTTGGCTCATGGTGCGGAGGGTTCGGAGTCAGCGGGCCGTGGCCGATGGCGGCGGGGCCCAGGTCTGCAGGTGGGGCAGCAGCGCGCGGTAGGGCGCCAGCAGCACGGCGGCCATCAGCGCCTTCACGGCCAGGTCGCCGGTGGCGAGCATCAGCCAGTTCATGTCGGTGCCGGCGAAGGCCAGGAAGAAGAACACCGC
>JBKDQY010000112.1:0-24694 GCA_046341655.1 Betaproteobacteria bacterium
GCGTCCTCAATTCCCGGAGCCGCACCATGCAGTCGCCGTACGCAAGCCTTGCCGAGCGCCTCGAGCGTCTGTTCGCGCTACTCGCCCGAGCCACCCTCGCCCGCCGCAGGCCCGACAGCCAGGGCCGATGACGGCAGGGTCCGCCTAGAAAGCCCGGCCCAGGGTCAGATAGGCCTGCGCCCCGCGCTGACCGTCCGGGGCGTCGAGCGGCCAGGCCACGCCAAGGCGCAGCCGCAGTGGCAACGCGTACTGCAGCTTGGCCTCGGCCAGCAATTCGAAGCCGACGCCGCGGCTGAGCTCGGCCGGCCCGCTGCGGCCCGCGCCCCAGGTGCCGCCCGCATCCACGAACACGCTGCCGGAAAGACGGTTGATGCCCAGCGGCGGCACCATGCCATGGCGGTCGATGTCGGCCAGCGGCAGCCTCAGTTCCAGCGACAGCACGCGCGCATTCGTGCCCACCAGCGCGGCCTCGTCGCCCGCGTAGCCACGCAGCGAGAGGCTGCGCTGGTTCAGCACGGGTCCGAACTGCAGCGTCTCGTCGGTGGCACCGCCGAGCTGGAAGGGCTCGGTGCGGCCTCGTGCCCGGGCTTCGGTGGCCCGCAGCGCCAGCACGGCGGGCCCCAGGCCCAGGTAGGCCCGCAGGTCGGCGCGGAGCACCGTGCCGTCGTAGCGCCGCGGGTCGCCGCCCTGCAGCGGCTTGTATCCCTCCGCCAGCAGCGTGCCCTGCCAGCCGCGGTTGGCGCCCTCGCTGCGCCAGTCGCCGGCGCTGCTGTCGATGTCGATCAGCGCCGCCAGCAGCCGCTCGTCTCGGCGCGGCGTCGTGCGCCCGGCAAGCAGATCGACGCGCTCGGCCCGGTCGGCCGCCGCACCCAGGCCCACGCTCACGCGCCGCTGGAGATTGCCGAACGGGAACTGGCTCAGCCACTGCGCGCGCGTGTCGCGGTCGAACACCGCCACCTCGTCGGCGCGGCTGCCGGCGCGCCAGGCGCGGGCCACCAGGTTGCGCTGCAGCGCGATGCCGTGGCTGGCCAGGAACAGGTACTCGAGGCTGCCGACGAGCTCGCGCTGCGAGGTCTCGACCTGCAGCAGCGCGGCGTAGCGGTGCCAGCCCAGCGCGTCGCCCCCCGAGGTGCTCGCCCCGAAGGCCGTGAGGCCACGGTCGGACGTGACGGCCGGCAACCACGAGCGCGGGTACATCGCCCGCAGCGCCGAGTAGGGCTGCCCGGGCTGCAGCACCGCCGCCGGCGCGGCGGTCTGCGCAGGCGCCGGGCGCTCGCCCGTGTCGGCCACGGCCGGCAACCGCTGCAGCACTGCCGGCTGCGCCAGCTGCACGATGGCGCTGCCCTCGGGCACCACCACGACGCTGGCCAGCACGCCGTCGGGGGCGCTCCCGGCGTGCAGCAGAACCCCGGTGTGAGCGTGCGTCAGGCGCTGAAGCTCGCCACCGGCGAGCCTCCAGACGTTGGTCACGCCGTCTTCGGCCAGGATCAACTCCAGCCCGGCTGCGCTGCCGCGCAGCCCCTGGATGGGCGATGCGCGCCGCACCACGGTGCGCGGCACGTCCTGCGGTCGCTCGAGGCTGAGCTCGAGCACCCGCCAGTCGCCGCCCCGGCGCGACACCAGGTGAACGGCGCGGCCGTCGGCCGTGGCGGCCAGGTCGAGCAGCTCGCTGCCGTCGGCTGGCGCGTGCAGCGGCTGCACGGCTCCGTCGGCGGCCACGCGCACCAGCCGGGTGGCGCCGTCGGTCAGCTGCAAGGCCAGCACCGCATCGCCGGCTTGCACGCCGCGCCGCAGGTGGGCGCAGCGGGTCAGTCGGTGCAGCCGTTCGCCCTCGAGCCGGTAGAGGTCGTAGACGAGGTGCAGGCTGTGGCAGATGTCCGGCTGCGCCACCATCACGCGGCCATCGGCCGCCACGCTCACGCGAGCACCCCCATTGACGCGCGCCACGCGCTCGCGCCGGCCGTCGCGGCCCAGGCGCTGCAGCTGCGTGCCGTTCAGGCCGTCGCTGGCCACGGCCAGCCAGCCCTGTCCGCCCGGCAGCGTGGCGATGGAATCGACGCTGAACAGCGGCCTGCCCAGCGGCGCCCCCACCGTCTCGGGCCGGGCCTTCAGCGGCGCGGCTCGCTCGTCGACCTGGCGCTCGAGGTCGGCCACGAACTCGGTCCAGAGCACGTCCATCGTCTTGCCCGTCACGTCCCAGGGCGCGCTGTGCAGGCGCGGCACGATGTTGCCGCTGTAGCGCTCGACCAGCCCGCCGACCGCGCCCGGGCCGTAGCGCCGCTGCAGGTACTCCATGAAGTAGGCGCCGTACAGGTACTGCTTGGACACCGGCAGGCGGCGCCCGTCGGCATTGATCTCGCGCAGCGACACGAAGCCGCGCGCCCGCTCGGCCCGCAGCCAGGCCTCGAAGGCCGGACCGCGCAGGCGGCCCTTGCCGGCGGCGGGTTCGCTCTCGGCCAGCACCGCCAGCCCTTCGGTCATCCAGCCCGGCTGGAACACGTTCGGGATGAACCAGGGCACGTTGCCGAAGATGGCCTGCAGCACGCGGGGCACGCCCCGCACCTTGTCGAGGTGCACGGCGTGCGTGAGTTCGTGCACCAGCAGCAGGTCGAACCAGGCGCTGTTGTCGAGCAGCTGGCCTTCGTCGGGTGGCGCCAGGAACACGCCCATGAAGCTGTAGGGCAAGGGCGTCGAGAAGCCGTTGGCGAAGTCGAACTCGCTGTACAGCACGATCTCGATGCGCGTGCGCGGCTGCCACTGCAGGGCCTTGGTCACGCGCGGCAGGGCCGCCTCGGCGGCGCGCGCCACCGCCTCGGCCTGCGCGCGCTGTCCGGCGCGGTGGTGCACGCGGAAGTTCGCGCTGTCGGCCGAGAACCAGTCCACGCGCGGGTCCGCCAGGGGCTGAGCCTGCGCCGCGACGCCCAGCAGCCCCAGGGTGACGATCGCCAGCAGGCGCAGCAGCGCCAGCAGGGCCGAGGGGACGTCGGCCCGGATGAGCCGACCGACAGGCCTGCCGGCCTGCGCAGGGAGGATCGGAAGGGACTGGCGGGCCGGGGCGTGGTGGGGCGGGTTCATGGAGCGGATGGCGCGCAAGTGAGGACGGCCCCCGGATTCTGCGGGAGCCCCGAGTCAGGGACCATCCCACGGGCCCCAGACGTCGGCGGGCGCGGCCTTCTCGCGCCGCGGGCCGCTCTCGCGCGACGCCGTGCCCAGGCTCACCCAGCCGACGAGCACCTCGCCCGGGCCGCAGAAGGCCTCCTGCAGCCGCGGCGAGCGGGCCTTGCGGCCCGACAGCATCTTGCCGGCATAACCCAGCAGGTGTGCGGCGTTGAGCCAGTTCGCCAGCGCACCGCCCACGGCCATCCACTGCTCATGGGCGGGCACCAGCGGGTGGCCCATGTCGATGCGCGCCAGCACGGCCACCGTGACCGGCGCGCGGCGGGCCCGCTCGGCGTCCAGCGCCGCGTCGGCGTCGGACTTGCCGGCATCGCGCGCGGCCTCCGCGAACAGCGTGGCCAGCCGCTCGCGGGCGGCCCCGCGCACGACGGCGAAGCGGAAGGGCACGAGCTCGGCGTGGTCGGGCGCGCGCAGAGCCGCAGCGGCCATCCGGGCGAGCTCGTCGTCGCAGGGGCCAGGCTCGGCCAGGTGCTTGCCGCCCAGGCTTTGCCGCGCCAGCAACAGCGCGAGGGTCTGGCGGGCGGCCGCGTCTTCGGCGTTCACGGGCGTTCCGGTCAGAACACCAGGGCGCGCCAGCGCAGGCTGGTGGCGCGCGCCATGAACTGCACCGCGCCGCCGTGGCCGGCGCACTCCGGGATCAGGCGCGCGCGGTCCAGGCCCTGCGCGTGCAGGGCGTCGGTGCAGGCGTAGAGCCTGGCGCCGTGGTCGACGGCCTCGCGCATCGTGTCGAGCACGGTCTTGGCGAAGAGCCCGGACGCGCGCAGGTTTCCGGCCACGCCCGGCACCAGCAGGTGAACGCTGCGGGCCGTGAAGTACATCTCGACCGGCACGTCCATGGCAGCCGCGGCGGCGGCCTGGAAGAAGGGCGTGGCCAGCCGCTGCGGGTCGTCGGGGTCGCAGGCCCACAGCAGGATCGCGACGCCCTCCGCGGGATGGTCCGTGAAGCTCATGAGCCGAGTTCGCCCTGCAGGCGGTTGAGCCAGGCCATGTGCTGCAGCGCCCCGGCCGCGTCGTCGCCACGCAGCAGCGCGGCAGACTCGGCCGGCCAGGCCGACAATCGGATCCGCGCCAGCCAGCCCTCGCCGTAGGGATCCTCGTGCACCCGCTCGGGCCTGGTGGCCAGCGCCTCGTTCACGGCCAGCACGGTGCCCGAGACGGGGGTCTTCACCGAGACGATGCTCTTGGCCAGCTCGACCACGGCCACCGAGCGCCCCTGCTCCAGCTGCGAGCCCACGGTCTTGGGCCGGCACATGTAGATCTCGCCCGCGAGCCGGATGCCCATGCTGGTGATGCCCACCAGGGCCTCGCCCGCCGGTTCGTCCACCCGCGCCCACACCTGGTGCTCGACGTGGTACCAGAGCCCTTCGGGAAACTCGCAGCCGGCGACGTTCATGACCACGCGCACCCGGCAGCACCCGGGGCGGGCGCCCCGCGGCGGAGGGGAGAGGGAGTCGAACCCTCCCGGCGACGCATGGCGCCACCCACCGGGTTTGAAGCCCGGCCGACCCACCAGGATCGTTTCCCCTCCATGACCGTCATTGTCCCTTCACCGCGCACTCGGGACCTTCCCCGACCACGCCCTCGGCGAACAGGGTGCAGTCCGCGCGCAGCCGGTGCACGTCGCCCACGCGACGCAGCAGTCCCACGCGGTCGAAGTGCTCGAGGATCTGGATCGCCCGCTTGCGACCCAGCCGCGTGGCATCGCGGAAGTCCGCCGCGGTGACCTCGCCGCCCTGCCTCGCCGCCACCTCGCGCGCCAGGGCCGCCAGCCGGCGCATCGTGGGCGCGTCGTAGAACAGGTCGCGCACCACCTGGTGCAGTTCGCCGCGCTGCGCCAGCCGGGCGAGGGTGGTGCGCATCAGCGGCTCGCTCTCGGCGCAGTCGCGCGCCAGGTCGCGCGCCCAGGCGCCTTCGAAGCCGCAGGCGGCCAGCCGGGGAGCCACCTTCTGCGAGATGCGCTCCTCGGTGGCCGACAGCCGCACCCCGTGCTCGGGCCGGTGCACGCAGGCCCCGCGCTGCTGCACCTGCCCCGCGGCCTGCAGTGCCTGCAGCAGCGCGCGGAACAGCGGATCGGCCAGGCGCGGCAACGCCAGGCGGCGCAGGCGCGCCGCGTCGGGACCCGGTTCGTCGGGATGCTGCTGGTGGAAGCGGTCGAGTGCGCCCAGCACCAGCGCCTCGGACACCGCGCGCGCGGGTTCGCCCAGCGCGAAGCCGGTGGCCGTGTGCAGGGCGCCCGGGGGCGGCGGCAAGGGGTCGGCCAGACCCTGGGCGACGCTGAACCGCGACAGGTCCAGGCCCTGGGGCGACACGGCCAGAAGGCCCCGCGCCCTGGCCGCCGGCGTGTCGGCCGCCAGCGCGTCCAGTTCGGCCATGCGCTCGGCCGTGCGGCGGTAGCGGGCGGGCGCGAACGGGTCCAGCACGTGGCCGCCGGCCAGCGTGCGCGTTGCCGAGGCGTCGCGCAGCACGACGCGGTCGCCGTGCCAGGCGCCCATGGGCTGCTGCAGCACCAGTTGCACCCGCGCCGTGCCGCCAGGCGGCAACGCGTCGCCGGCATCGAGCACGGCGACCGCGCCCAGCACGTCGGCCGAGCCCAGGTGCACGTGCACGCGGGTGCCGCTGCGCAGCGGCGCCGTCTCGGCCGGCCACAGCGTGAGTTCGGCGTCCAGCCGCGTGCTCGCCAGCACCGCCGCGGGCGCGACCAGCCACTGCCCGCGCGCGATGGCCTCTCGCGGCACCCCGGCGAGGGCCAGCGCGCATCGCTGGCCGGCCTCGGCCCTGTGCTGCGGCCGGTTCTGGGCGTGCAGGCTCTTCACGCGCACCAGCGTGTCACCGGGCACCAGCCGCAGGTCGTCGCCGGCACGCACGCACCCCGCATGCACGGTGCCCGTGACCACGGTGCCTACGCCGTCGAGCGTGAAGGCACGGTCCACCGCCAGTCGGAAGGCGCGCCCGTCGTCGCCACCTCTGCGCGATCCCTCCGCCCGGGCCTGCTCGCGCAGCCAGGTGCGCAGGGGCTCCAGGCCCTGGCCCGTGGTCGCCGCCACCTCGAAGACGGGCGCGCCGGCCAGCGGGGTGTCCGCCACCAGGGCGGCGACTTCGGCCGCCACGGCGCGGCGACGCTCGGGCTCGGCGCGGTCGGCCTTCGTGACGACCACCGCGCCGCGGGGCAGGCCCAGCAGCGACAGCACGGCCAGGTGCTCACGCGTCTGCGGCATGGGGCCGTCGTCGGCGGCCACCAGCAGCAGCGCGGCGTCGATGCCGGTGGCACCGGCCAGCATGGTGTGGACCAGGCGCTCGTGACCCGGCACGTCGATGAAGCCGATGCGTCCTCCGGCGCCGTCGTCCAGGAAGGCGTAGCCCAGCTCGATGCTGATGCCGCGGCGCTTCTCCTCGGGCAGGCGGTCGGTATCCACGCCAGTGAGCGCGCGCACCAGCGTGGTCTTGCCGTGGTCGATGTGGCCCGCGGTGCCGACGATCATGGGACTGCGCTCACGCCAGGGCCTGCCGCAGCGCCGGCAGCTGCGCCAGCAGGTCGTCGTCGCGCTCCAGGCACCGCAGGTCCAGCCAGAGCTCGTCGTCCTTGACGCGCCCGATCACGGGCAGCGGCAGGCTGCGCAGCGCCGCGGCCAATTCGTCGAGCGCACGCCCCGCGCCCTTGCGATGCTCCGGTGCGATCGCGAGCGCCGCGGAGGGCAGACGCTCCACGGGCAGCGAGCCCGAACCGATCTGGCCGAGCGCCTCGGCGACGCGCACGCCGAAGCGCGGCGCCACGGCCGCGGCCACGGCCGCCTGCAGCCGGACGGCCTGCTCGGCGATGTGCGCGGCCGGGCGGGTGAGCAGGCGCAGCGTGGGCAGGTCCTGAGCCAGGCGCTCGGGGCGCAGGTACAGGCGCAGCGTGGCTTCCAGCGCCGCCAGCGGCAGCTTGCTCATGCGCAGGGCGCGCTTCATCGGGAACCTGCGGATGCGGGTGATCGCGTCCCTGGTGCCCACGATGAGGCCGGCCTGCGGCCCGCCCAGCAGCTTGTCGCCGCTGAAGGTGACGACGTCGCAGCCGGCGGCGATCCGGCTCTGCGGCGTGGGTTCGGCCGGCAGGCCCCAGCGGGCCATGTCCACCAGCGCACCGCTGCCCAGGTCGGTCGCCACGGGCAGGCCCCGGGCGTGCGCGATGCCGGCGAGCCGTGCCTCGTCGACGCTGCTGGTGAAGCCCTGGACCGCGTAGTTGCTGGTGTGCACCTTCATCAGCAGCGCCGTGCGCTCGCCGATGGCGCGCTCGTAGTCGGCCGGGTGCGTGCGGTTGGTCGTGCCCACCTCCACCAGCGTGGCGCCGGCGGCGGCCATCACGTCGGGCATGCGGAAGGCGCCGCCGATCTCCACGAGTTCGCCGCGCGAGACGATGACCTCGCGGCCGCGCGCCAGCGCTGCGATGGTGAGCAGCACCGCCGCCGCGTTGTTGTTGACGACGGTGGCCGCCTCGGCGCCGGTGATCTCGCACAGCAGGTCCTCGACGACGCTGTCGCGGTCGCCCCGGCCGCCGCTGGCGAGGTCGTACTCCAGGTTGTTGGGCCCGGCCATCATGGCCATGACGTGCGCCAACGCCGGTTCGGCCAGCAACGCGCGGCCGAGGTTGGTGTGGATCACGGTGCCAGTGAGGTTCAGCACGCGCCGCAGCCGCGGCGCCAGGCGCGCCGCCACGGCGACGGCGAGCCCGTCGACCAGGGCAGCGGGCTCCACCGCGGCGGCCGGCAGTTCGCCGGCCCTGGCCTGTGCGCGCAGGCGGTCGAGCAGTGCGCGCGCCTCGCCGGCGACGAGTGCATGGCCGTGCTCGGCCACGAGGGCGGCCACGCCGGGCTGGCGCAGCAGTCGGTCGACGGCGGGCAGCTGCTGGGGCCGGGCCTTGGAACCGTCGACGACGGATTCGGCGGGCCGGCTCATCAGGGCGCCCCGCCGGGCGGCGCCGCGCGGCCCTCGGGCGGGCCGAACAGCAGCATGGCATTGACGCCGCTGCGCGCCTTGCCGGACTCGGAAACCAGCAGGTCGAGCGTCAGCGAGGCAAGGTCGTCGGCCACCGGGTCGACGAAGGGGTCGCGGTCGCTGTGCAAGATCTTGAGGTAGCTGCCGCAGGCGTCGCAGGTCTCGGCCTGCACCACGGCCTTGGCGGCGCGCGAAGCCGCGGCGTCCTCGGCCTGCTGGGGGTCGTCGACCGGCTCGGCGGTGTCCAGCGACTGGTAGGCCACCGAGGCGGAGTCGCCACAGTGGCTGCACTTGCCACGCACCAGGTGCCACTGCAGGTTGCACAGGCTGCAATGCAGGTAGCGCTGGCCCAGGGACTCGCCGCTGCTGCGCGTGAGGCTGGCGGTGGGCCGGCTGCCGCAGCACGGGCACAGTCCCGGGTCGTCGAGGCGGCCGAAGGGCTGTCCGCCGCTGGCGTGGGTGCGCTGCACCTCCAGCAGAAGGTGCGTCCACACCACCTGCAGGGCGGCGCCGACGAAAGGCGCGGCAGCCAGGTCCAGCCCGGCGGCCACGCCGAGCAGCACGGCATCGGCCTGACGTTCCAGCGCCTCGGCATCCGCGTCGCGCCACTGCCGCAGCAGCGGCCGCGCGGCCTCGGGGGCGGCCGGCAGCACGCGGTCGAGCAGGCGCTGCAGCACCCCTTGCCAGGCGGGGTCGCGCGGCCAGTCGGCGGCGGCCAGCGGGGGCACGCCGCGACGGGCAGCGGTGTCGAGCGCGGCACTGTCGGGCAGCGGCAGGCCGGGGGCGGTGGCCAAGGCAGAGAGCTCGGCCTGCTGCGCCTGTGCCAGCTCGGCCATCAGCGCCAGGTAGCCCTCCATGGCGTGCCCGCGCGCCAGCTGCCTCAGCCGCATGGCGCGCTCGGCGAACAGCGTCTCGCGCCGCGGCCAGACGAAATAAGGTGTTTCGCCACCCGCGCGGGCGGCGATCTCCTCGGGCGACATCACCCGGACGGTGGCGGTGGAAGCGGTCATGTGTTCAAGGAAAGGGGGCGCCTTTCGGCGCCCCCGCCGGCCCTTGCGGGCCCTGGCCGACCCGGCAGCGGCGTCAGCGGTTCTTGGTCACCTCCTGGTGCCAAAGCGCGTGGTTCACCTTGGCCCAGCCCTCGCTGACCGTGCCGCGGGTCATCGCGCGGGCCGTGCCCTTGACCCAGATCACCGCATACACGTGCATGATGGTCGAGGCGATCAGCACCACCGCGGCAATCGAGTGCAGCATCACCGCCACGCGCAGCACCGGTATCGGGAACAGCGGCGCGAACCACGGCCGCCAGAACATGATCCCCGTGACCAGCAGCACCACCAGGCTCCCGGCCATGGCCCAGAACACCATCTTCTGCGCGTAGTTGTACTTGCCCACGGGCGGCATCGCGGCCTTGTTGCCGCGAAGCATCTCGCCCATGTGCTTCTTCCACTCGCGGTCGGCGTCGTTGACGACGTTGTCGCGCCAGAGCTTGAAGAACAGCAGCGCGAAGCCGGCAACCATCAGCACCCCCAGGAAGGGATGCAGGATGCGCGCCCACGACCCGCCGCCGAACAGGTGCACGAGGAAGAAGAACGCCGGGTGGAAGAAGGCCAGGCCCGAGAGCCCGGCCAGCACGAACATCAGCGCGATGAACCAGTGGTTCATGCGGTCGCCGTCCTCGTAGCGCTTGAGCATGCGTTGTCCCATGGCTCAGGCTCCTTCCTTCTGGTCGGACTTCTCCTCGACCGGGCCCACCTTCATGTAGTGGAAGAACCCGGCCACCACCGCGCCGAGCATGCCGGCCACCGCCAGCGGCTTGGCGATGCCCTTCAGCAGGCTGATCATCGGGCTCACGGTCGGGTCGCGCGGCAGGTCCTCGAGCTCGGGCTTGTCGGCGTGCTTGAGCACGTACATGACGTGCGTGCCGCCCACGCCCTGCGGGTTGTACAGGCCCGCGTTCTTGTAGCCGCGGTCCTGGAGCTCCTTCGCGCGCTTCTCGCCGTAGGCGACCATGTCGTCCTTCGTGCCGAAGCCGATCGCCCCGGTGGGGCAGGTCTTCACGCACGCCGGCTCCAGGCCCACATTCACCCGGTCGGAACACAAGGTGCACTTGTACGCCTTGTTGTCCTTCTGGCTGATGCGGGGCACGTCGAAGGGGCAGCCCTTCACGCAGTAGCCGCAGCCGATGCAGTTCTCGCTGATGAAGTCGACGATGCCGTTGGCGTACTTGACGATGGCCCCCGGCGAGGGACAGGCCTTCAGGCAGCCCGGGTCCTCGCAGTGCATGCAGCCGTCCTTGCGGATCAGCCACTCGAGGTTGCCCTTGTCGTTGCCGCCGTCGGGCTGGACCTCGAAGAACTTCATCACCGTCCAGCTGGCCGGCGTGAGATCGGACGGGTTGTCGTACACGCCGATCGTCTCGCCGATGTCGTCGCGCAGGTCGTTCCAGTTCATGCAAGCCACCTGGCAGGCCTTGCAGCCGATGCACTTGGACTCGTCGATGAGCTTGGCCACGGCCGGCACGGCGCTTCGCACCTGGGGCGAGGGCAGCGTGGTGGCCGAGCGAGCGACCACGTTCTGGGATTGCAGGCTGCTCATGTCAGGCCACCTTCTCGATGTTCACGAGGAACGCCTTGAACTCGGGGGTCTGCGAGTTCGCGTCGCCGACGAAGGGCGTGAGCGCATTGGCCAGGTAGCCGTTCTGCGTGATGCCCTTGAATCCCCAGTGGATGGGGATGCCGACGTGGTGGACGGCCTTGCCGTTGACCTGCAGGGCCTTCATGCGCCGCGTGACGACGCACTTGGCCACGACCTCGCCGCGGTTGCTGCGCACCTTGACGGTGTCGCCCTGCTTCAGGCCCTTCTCCTTGGCGAGCTCCTCGCCGATCTCGACGAAGGGAGCGGGCTGGGTGATGGCGTTGCTGCGGGCGTGCTTGGTCCAGAAGTGGAAGTGCTCGGTCAGCCGGTAGGTGGTGGCCGCGTACGGGAACTCCTCCTTCTTGCCGAAGGCCTCGAGGTCGCCCTTGAACACCCGCGCCGCCGGGTTGCTGACGGCCTTGGGGTTGCTCGGGCACATCAGGTTCACGCCCACGGGAGTCTCGAACGGCTCGTAGTGCTCGGGGAACGGCCCTTCGCTCATGCCCACGGCGTGCAGCCGCGCCACGCCCTCGGGGTTCATGATGAAGGCACCCACGCCCTGCTCGGGCGCGGCGTCGGGCCGCATGTCGGGCACGTCCGCCCCGCCGGCCCAGGTCGTGCCGTTCCAGGCCAGGTAGCGGCGGCTGGGATCCCAGGGCTTGCCGTTGGCGTCGGCGCTGGCGCGGTTGTAGAGGATGCGCCGGTTGGCCGGCCACGAGAAGCCCCAGCCCGGGAACACGCCCAGGCCCGTGGGATCGGAGGTGTCGCGCCGCAGCGTGAGATTGCCCGTGGGGCCCCAGGCTCCGCAGTAGATCCAGTTGCCGCAGCTGGTGCTGCCGTCGTCGCGCAGTTGCGCGAAGCCGGCCAGCTGCTCGCCGGCCTTCACCAGCGGCTGCGGCGGCGGCGCGTTCGGCGGCGGGGGCGGCACCGGAATGGGCTTGCCCTTCGCATCGAGCTTCGGCGCGGGCGGCAGCGGCATCAGGTCGGCCAGCGCGCGGCCGTTGATCTCGCGCAGCACCTCGCCCGGCTGCGGCACGTTGGCGTTGATGTACGGCCAGGACAGGCCCTTGATGGCGTCGGGGAAGGCCCCGCCGTCCTTGGCGTACATGTCCCGCAGCTTCACGAACAGGCGCGCCATGATCTCGCTGTCGGGCTTGGCCTCGCCCGGCGGGTCGACGGCCTTCTCCTTCCAGTTGATCACGCGGCTGCTGTTGGTGAACGTGCCCGTCTCCTCGGCGAAGCAGCTCGTCGGGAAGCGGAAGACCTCGGTCTGGATCTTGGCCGGAGCGACGTCGTTGAGCGGGCCGAAGTTCTTCCAGAACTCGCCGGTCTCGATGGCCAGCGGGTCCATCACCACCAGGTACTTCAGCTTCGCCAGGCCCTGCGACAGCTTCTTCTTGTTGGGCACCGCGGCCAGCGGGTTGAAGCCCTGGCAGATGAAGCCGTTCATCTTGCCCTGGTGCATGCGCTCGAACATGGCAAGGATGTCGTAGCCGGTGTCGCGCTTGGGCACCCAGTCGTAGCAGAAGTCGTTTTCCTTCGTGGCGCTGGCACCGTAGTACGCCTTCATCAGGCTGGTGTTCCACTTCGGGAAGTTCTGCGTGAACGCCATCTGGTTCGGGCGCAGCGGCTTGCCGGTGCGCGCAGCCAGGTAGGTGGCGCGGTCGACGTCGGCGTCGGTGGGCGCGCTCTGGTAGCCCGACAGCACCTCGGAGTAGGCGCACATGTCGGTCACGCCCTGCACGTTGGCGTGGCCGCGCAGCGCGTTGACGCCGCCGCCCGGCCGGCCCATGTTGCCCAGCAGCAGCTGGATCATGGCCATCGTGCGGATGTTCTGGCTGCCCACCGTGTGCTGCGTCCAGCCGAGCGCGTAGCAGATGGTCATCACCTTGTCGACGGCCGCGGTGCTGGCCAGCGCCTCGCACACCTTCAGGAACTGGTCCTTCGGCGTGCCGGTGATGCTGCTCACCAGCTCGGGCGTGTACCGCGCGTAGTGCTTCTTCATCTGCTGGAAGACGCACAGCGGGTCTTGCATGCTGTCGTCGACCTTGACGAAGCCGTCCTCGCCCATCTGGTAGCCCCAGGTGGACTTGTTGTAGCTGCGCTTGGCCTCGTCATAGCCGCTGAAGAAGCCGTTGTCGTACTTGAAGTCGGGCTTCAGCAGGAACGTGGCGTCGGTGTTCAGCTTGACGTAGTCGGCGTGGTACTTGCCGGTGCTCAGCAGGTGGTTGATGACACCGGCCAGGAAGGCGATGTCGGTGCCCACCCGGATGGGCGCGTACATGTCGGCCACCGCGGCGGTGCGCGTGAAGCGCGGGTCCACCACGATCAGCTTGGCCTTGCGTTGCTGCATGGCCTCGGTCACCCACTTGAATCCGCAGGGGTGCGCCTCGGCGGCATTGCCGCCCATCACCAACACCAAGTCCGTGTTCTTGATGTCGGTCCACGAGTTGGTCATCGCTCCGCGACCGAAAGTCGGGCCCAGACTGGACACCGTCGGCGCGTGTCAGATGCGTGCTTGCGTGTCGAGGGTGACGATCCCCAGGCTGCGCGCGACCTTGACGCTGATGTAACCGGATTCGTTCGACGAGGCCGACGAGATCAGGAAGCCGGTGGTGTTCCAGCGGTTGACCGTCGTGCCCTTGTCGTTCTTGGCGATGAAGTTGGCGTCGCGGTCGGCCTTCATGTGCTTGGCCACCCGCGTCAGCGCCTCGTCCCAGGAGATGCGCTTCCACTCGTTGGTGCCGGGTTCGCGCACCTGCGGGAAGGTGATGCGGTCCTTGGACTGGATCATGTCCATCACGCCCGCGCCCTTGGGGCACAGGGTGCCGCGGTTCACCGGATTGTCCGGATCGCCCTCGACGTGCACGATGGTCGACTTGACGTTCTTCGACTTGTCGCCCAGCGTGTACAGGATCAACCCGCAGCTCACGGAGCAGTACGGGCAGGTGCTGCGGGTCTCGGTGGTTCGGGCCAGCTTGAAGTTGCGCGTCTCGGCGAGTGCCGCCGTGGGCGAGAAGCCCAGCGCGACGAGACTGGATCCCACCAGCCCCGCTCCACTGACCCGGAGGAAGTCTCTCCGGTTCATGTCCATCGTCACACTCCAACCGGGTCTGGGCCCGGAAACGGCTTGGTTCGAGGGCGGTCACGCCGCACCGACCAGGGTTATCCCCTGCCGGCGCGGGGAGAACAATCCGGTGGAGCCCGGCCCGTTGCGGGTCGCCGCGCGACAAGTTGTCGCGCCACGGGGATGACGCGATGCACGGCCCGGCCCGAGACCCCATACCCCCCGAGGTTCAGAACGCTCAACCCGTGCGCTGGCCCGGTGCCGCGGTGCTGGTCGTCGACGACGAGCCCGGGATGTGCAACTTCCTGCTCAAGGCCCTGGGCCAGCAGGTCGCGCGGGTCGAGGCCTGCGGGTCGGCCGAGGAGGCCACGGTCCTGATGCAGCGGCAGCACTTCGACCTGCTGGTGCTGGACATCACGCTGCCCGGGCAGACCGGGCTGGCCCTGCTGCAGCAACTGCGCGCCGAGGGCGATGCGCGCGAGGTGGTGCTCATCAGCGCCTACGCCGACCTGGACACCGCCATCGAGGCCCTGCGCGCCGGCGCGGGCGACCTGCTGCTCAAGCCCTTCCGCATCACGCAGGCGCTCAATGCCGTGCACCAGGGTCTGGAGCGCGTGCGCCTGAAGCGCGAGAACCGCCTGCTGCGCCGTGCGCTGTCGACGCACCGGCCCACCGCCGACGGCCTGGTCGGCTCGAGCATCGCCATCAAGGGCCTGCAGGCGGCGCTGCAGCGCGTGGCGGCCGTGGACAGCACGGTGCTGCTCAGCGGCGAGAGCGGCACCGGCAAGGAGCTCGCCGCGCTGAGCCTGCACCGCCTGTCGGCGCGCGCCAGCGGCCCCTTCGTGGCCGTGAATTGCGCCACCACCGACGCCGCGGCACTGGAGCTGGAGCTCTTCGGGCACGTGGCCACGCCCGGCCAGCCGGCGCGCGAGGGCCTGCTGTCCGCGGCCCGCGGCGGCACCCTGTTCCTGGACCAGGTGGCGGAGCTGCCGGTGCCCCTGCAGGCCACGCTGCTGCGCGTGCTGGAGACCGGCATCGTGCGCCCGCTGGGCGGCGAGCAGGGCCTCGACCTGGAGGCCCGCATCGTGGCCGCCAGCAGCCGCGTCCTGTCCGACGAGCTGGCGGCCGGCCGCTTCCGCGCCGACCTGTATTACCGCCTCGCCGTCGTCGAGATCCGCCTGCCGCCGCTGCGCGCCCACCGCGAGGACATTCCCGAGCTCGTGGCCCACTTCGTCGGCACGCAGGCGCCCCGCCTGGGCGTCGAGGCCATCGAGGTCACGGCCGACGAGATGGCCTTCCTGCAGGGGCACCGCTGGCCAGGCAACGTGCGCGAGCTGCGCAACCTGATCGAGCGCTCGCTGATCGTCGGCGCGCTCAACCTGTCGGCGCTGCAGATGGCCGAGACACGCCCGCCGGCCCCTGCCACGCCACAGCCCGGGGGGACCGCACCCGTCGATCTGCAGACGCTGGAGCGGCGGCACATCCAGGCCGTGCTGCGTTCGGTGGGCGGTGACAAGACCCGCGCCGCGGGGCTGCTGGGCATCTCGCGGCGCACGCTGGAGCGCCGCGTGGCCGAGTGGGACGGGGCCGAGGCCGGATGAGCGCCCCGTCCGCGGCGGCGCCGCGCCTGTTCGCGCGGCTGTCCATCCGCAACAAGCTGCTGGTGCTGGTGCTGCTGCCGCTGGCGGGGGTGCTGCCGCTGCTGGGCGCCATCCTGCTGGCCTGGAGCAGCGCGGCCCTGGACCGCGTGCTCGTCACCAAGATCCGGTCCGATCTTGCGGTGGCCCAGGGCTACTTCGAGCGCACGCTGGCCGAGGTGGGCGCCAGTGCCGGGGCCGTGGCGGAGTCGCGCGCGCTGCACGATGCGCTGGCGGGCCCGGACGCGGCCGTGGCCGTGCTGCTCGACGCGCTGCGCCAACGCGAGCGGCTGGACTTCGTCAACCTGCGCCGGCCCGACGGCACGCTGCGCGCCACGCAGGACGGCGCCGCCTCGGGGGCCGATCCCAGCTCGCCAGCGTTCCGTGCCGTGCGCGGTGCCGAGGGCGATCACACCAGCGTCGAGGTGCTTGGCCTGGCGCAGCTGCAGCGCCTGTATCCGGCCGGTGCCGAGCGCGCGCCCGTGCGCCTGGTGCCTACGCGCAACGCCCGGCCCACCACGCGAGAGGTCGAGGACCGCGCCCTGGTGCTGCTGTCCACCCGCGCCGTGCGCGACGCCGACGGCCGACTGCTCGGCCACGTGCAGGCCGGCGTGCTGCTCAACCGCAACCTCGCCTTCATCGACCACGTCAATGCCATCGTCTACCCCGCGGGCAGCCTGCCCTTCGGCAGCCGCGGCACCGCCACCCGGTTCCTCGACGACGTGCGCATCTCCACCAACGTGCGCCTGTTCGCCGACGCCGCCGGCCGGGGCGGCGAGCGGGCCATCGGCACGCGCGTCTCGCGCACCGTGCGCGACACCGTCCTCGGCGACGGACGCACCTGGCTGGACCGGGCCTTCGTGGTGGACGAGTGGTACGTCTCGGGCTACGTGCCGCTGGCCGACCGCGACGGCGGCCGCGTGGGCATGCTGTACGTCGGTTTCCTCGAGCGGCCCTTCGTGTGGCTGAAGTACGGTGCGCTGGCGGCCATCGGCGTCGTCTACGTCGTCGTCATGCTGGCGGCGGCCTGGTTGTCGCTGCGCTGGGCGCGCGCCATCTTCGCGCCGCTGGAGCGCATGGACGCGACCATGGCGCGCGTGGAGGCCGGCGCGCTCGACGCGCGGGTGGGTCTGGCGCTGGAAGCCGGCAGCGCCGACGAGATCGGTGCCCTGGCGCGCCACCTCGACCAGCTGCTGGCCACCGTGGGCGACAAGACCGCCGAGCTGCAGCGGCTGAACGCCGAGCTGGACGCCAAGGTCGCCGAGCGCACGCGCCAGCTCGAGGCGGCCCACGGGCAGCTGGTGAAGAGCGAGAAGATGGCCACCGTGGGCCAGCTCACTGCCGGCATCGCGCACGAGGTCAACAACCCGGTGGCCGTGATGCAGGGCAACCTCGACCTCGTGCGCCAGATCCTCGGCCCTGCGGCGGCGCCGGTGAAGGCCGAGCTGGCGATCGTGGACCAGCAGATCGAGCGCATCCGGCTCATCGTGACCCGGCTGCTGCAGTACGCCCGCCCCGGCGACTACGCCGGCTACCTGGAGGCCGTCGAGACCAGGGCGGTGCTCGAGGACTGCCTGGTGCTGGCCGCCCACCTGCTGACACGCACCCAGATCGCGGTCGTGCGCCGCTTCGAGGCCACGCGCCCTGCGCTCGGCAACCTGCAGGAACTGCAGCAGGTGTGCGTGAACCTCATCGTCAACGCCATCCACGCCATGCCGGAAGGCGGCACGCTCACCCTGCTCACGCGCGATGCCGGGTCCGACACGGTGGAGATCGTGGTGGCCGACAGCGGGCCCGGTCTGGCGCCGGGGCTTCAGGATCGCCTGTTCAGCCCCTTCGTGACGACCAAGCCCGGCGGCACCGGCCTGGGGCTGTGGATCAGCCGCAACCTGCTCGAGCGCCACGGCGGCGAGCTGCGGGCCGGCGCCGCCGCACCGGCCGACGGCGGTGGCGCCGCGTTCACCGTGCGGCTGAAGGCGGCCTGAGCGCCGGCCGCTACGGCCCCGCCAGCGACCAGGCCCAGAGCACGGCCAGGCTCAGCAGGGTGACGGGCACGCCGAGGGCCGCGTGTTCGCGCCAGCCGATCGGCACGCCGGCCTTCTGCGCCAGGTCGGCCACGATGAGGTTGGCGATGCTGCCCACCAGCAGCAGGTTGCCCGCGAAGGTGCTGGCCAGGGCCAGCAGCGTGCCACCCTGCACGCCCGCATCGCCCAGGTGGGGCAGCAGCAGCATGACGGCCGGCACGTTGGACACGGCGTTCGACAGCAGCACGCCCAGCACCAGCAGCGCGCCGGGCTCGGACAGCACCACGCCCCTGGCCTGGAGAGCCGCCACCGCCTCGGCCGCCAGGTCGCTCTTCGCGAGCGCGTGGTTCACGATGAACAGGCCGATGAACAGCAGCAGCAGTGGCCAGTCGACGAAGCCCATCACCTGCGACGAGTGGAACCGGCGGCTCAGCAGCAGCACGCCGGCGCCCACCAGCGCCGCCACCTCGCGCGGCCAGCCGGTGAACAGGAACACGCCGAGCAGCAGCGCTGCCACGATCAGGCCCTTGGCCGACTGCAGCGCGTCGAAGGGCGGTTCGTCGGCCGCAGCCGGCGGCGCCACCGGCTGCGGCGCCGCGGCCCCGCGCGAGCCCGGGCCTGCCACCAGCCACAGCCACAGCAGCACCAGGCTGGCCAGCACCGGCGGCCAGGCCGCCGCCAGGTAGGCGCCGAAGGGCAGTTGCAGCACCGAACCGATCAGCATGTTCTGCGGGTTGCCGATCAGCGTGGCCGCCGAACCGATGTTGGCCGCGCAGGCCAGGCCCACCAGGACGGGCACGGGGTGCAACCCGCGCTGCAGGCAGATGCGCGCCACCACCGGCGTCATCGCGAGACAGACCACGTCGTTGGAGAACACGGCCGACAGCGCCGCCGCCACGGCCAGCAGCGCCGCCAGCAGGGTCGCGCGCGGCATCGGCCGGCCGGCCACCGCGCGCGTGACGGCGGCGTAGAAGCCACCCAGCCGCATCTGCGCAGAAACCACCATGAATGCGAACAGCAGCACGATCGTGGGCAGGTCCACCGCGCGCGCCGCCTCCTCCAGCGACAGGCCGGTGATGGCGATCATGGCGATCGCGCCCAGCACGGCCACGCCGGTACGGTCGATCTTCACCGCCGGCAGGCCGCCGAGGAACATGCCCAGGTAGACCACGCCGAACACCACCAGGACGGCGGTGTCCGTGCCCAGCGCAGTCAAGGCCGTCGCGCCGGGTCAGCGCCGGGCGGGCGGCAGGTCGGTGCAGCTGCCGTGCGCCACCTCGGCGGCCATGCCGATGCTCTCGCCCAGCGTCGGGTGCGGGTGGATGGTCTTGCCGATGTCCACCATGTCCGCGCCCATCTCGATGGCCAGGGCGACCTCGCCGATCATGTCGCCGGCGTGCGAGCCGACGATGCCGCCACCGAGGATGCGGCCGTGCCCGTGGGCCTCGGGGCTGTCGTCGAACAGGAGCTTGGTGAAGCCCTCGTCGCGGCCGTTGGCGATGGCGCGGCCGCTGGCGCTCCAGGGGAACAGGCCCTTCTTCACCTTGATGCCCCGCGCCTTGGCCTCGTCCTCCGTCAGGCCCACCCAGGCGACCTCGGGGTCGGTGTAGGCCACGCTGGGGATGACGCGGGCGTCGAACTGCGCCTTCTCGTCGCCGGCAGCCACTTCGGCGGCCACGTGCGCCTCGTGCACCGCCTTGTGCGCCAGCATCGGCTGGCCGACGATGTCGCCGATGGCGAAGATGTGCGGCACGTTGGTGCGCATCCGGGCGTCCACCGGAATGAAGCCGCGCTCGCCGACCGCGACGCCGGCCTTGTCGGCGGCGATCTTGCGACCGTTGGGCGTGCGGCCCACGGCCTGCAGCACGAGGTCGTAGGTGCCCTCGCTCTTGGTGCCGTCCAGGCCCTCGAACAGCACGCGGATGCCGTCGGGCGTGGCCTCGGCACCGACCGTCTTCGTCTTCAGCATCAGGCGGTCGAAGCGGTGCGCGTTCATCTTCTGCCAGACCTTCACGAGGTCGCGGTCGGCGCCCTGCATCAGGCCGTCGAGCATCTCCACCACGTCCAGCCGCGCGCCCAGCGTGCTGTAGACGGTGCCCATCTCCAGCCCGATGATGCCGCCGCCGATCACGAGCATCTTCTTCGGATGCTGGCGCAGCTGCAGCGCGCCGGTGCTGGTGACGATGCGCTCATCCTGCGGCAGGAACGGCAGCTTCACGGCCTCGGAGCCGGCGGCGATGATCGCCTTGGCGAAGCGGATGGTCTGCGTGCCACCCGCGGCGAGGGTCACGGCCAGGTGGTGCGGGTCGGCGAACTCGCCGCTTCCCGGCACCACCGTCACCTTGCGCATCTTGGCCATGGCGGCCAGGCCGCCGGTGAGCTTGCCCACGACCTTGTTCTTGTGCGCCAGCAGCTTGCCGAGGTCGACCTTGGGCTCCTCGAAGGCGATGCCCAGGTCGGCGAAGTGCCGCACCTCGTCCATCACCGCGGCCACGTGCAGCAGCGCCTTGCTCGGGATGCAGCCCACGTTCAGGCACACGCCGCCCAGCGTGGGGAAGCGCTCCACCAGCACCGTCTTCAGGCCGAGGTCGGCGCCGCGGAAGGCGGCCGAGTAGCCGCCGGGGCCGGCGCCAAGCACGAGCAGGTCGCACTCGAGGTCGGCGGTGCCGCCGAAGCGGGCGGCGGCCGGGGCCGACGCGGGCACCACCACGGCCGGCGCCGTCACGGGGGCCGGCGCAGGCGCCGGGGCCGGGGCACCCGCACCGGCGGCCTCCAGCACGGCGATCACGCTGCCCTGGCTGACCTTGTCGCCGATCGCGACCTTGATGTCGCGGACCACGCCCGCGTGCGACGACGGGATCTCCATCGAGGCCTTGTCGCTCTCCACCGTGATCAGGCTCTGCTCGGCCCTGACGGTGTCGCCCGGCTTGACGAGAAGCTCGATGACGGCCACGTCCTTGAAGTCGCCGATGTCCGGCACCTGGATGTCGATCAGAGCCATGGGGTTTGTCTCAGGTAGTCAGGGTGAAGGTCTGCACGCGCACGGGGCCGGCAGAGCAGGTGTCGAACTCGCAGCCGGCCGCCACGCCCGCGACGGCCACCTCGCGGGCACCGCGGGCCGACGGCCAGACGGCGTGCATCGCGCCCAGCGCGAAGCGCCGGCCCGAGCCGATGGCCCAGAAGCGCTCGAAGGCGAAGACCTCGCGGTAGCTCTCGACGCCGAAGATGCCGTGCCGGTTGGCCACGAGCACGCTGAACTGGCTGCTCTCGTAGGGGTCGTTGTCGTGCTCCTTCGTGTTCAGGAAGAAGCGCTCCTTCAGCCGCGGGTGCAGCGCCACGAAGGTGTCGAAGATGGCCTCGCGGCTGTCCAGACGCAGCTGCCCGGGCTCCAGCGAGGCCAGCGCCTGCTGCAGCACCGGCGTGTGCGCGGTGCTGCCCACCGTGCCGAACCACGAGCCGCCGGCCTTGAACATCTTGGCGTTGGCCTCGTAGCCGGCGGGCAGCCGCGTCTCGCCGAAGGTGACTAGCGCGTCGGACGCGATGGCCAGGGTGCGGCCCTTGCGGGCGACGACCACCGTGCTCATTCAGAGCAGCACGCGGCGGAAGTCCGCCAGCACGGCACCGAGGTAGGCGTTGAAGCGCGCGGCGGCCGCGCCGTCGATCACGCGATGGTCCCAGCTCAGGCTCAGCGGCAGGATCAGGCGCGGCTGGAAGGCCTTGCCGTCCCAGCGCGGCTCGGTGTTGCTGCGGCACACGCCCAGGATGGCCACTTCGGGGGCGTTGATGATGGGCGTGAAGTAACGCCCGCCGATGCCGCCCAGGCTGCTGATGCTGAAGCAGCCGCCGGACATGTCCGCAGGGCTCAGCTTGCCGTCGCGCGCCTTGGCCGCCAGCGCGCTCATCTCGGTGCTGATCTGCAGGATGCCCTTCTGGTCGGCGTCGCGGATCACGGGCACGACCAGGCCGTTGGGGGTGTCGGCGGCGAAGCCGATGTGGAAGTACTTCTTCAGCACCAGGGTGTCGCCGTCGAGGCTGGCGTTGAACTCCGGGAACTTCTTCAGCGCCGCCACGCAGGCCTTGATCAGGAAGGCCAGCATCGTGACCTTGACGCCCGACTTCTCGTGCTCCTTGTTCAGCTGCACGCGGAAGGCCTCGAGCTCGGTGATGTCGGCGTCGTCGTGATTGGTGACGTGGGGAATGACGACCCAGTTGCGGTGCAGGTTGGCACCGCTGATCTTCTTGATGCGGCCGAGCTCCTTGCGCTCGATGGCGCCGAACTTGGCGAAGTCCACGTTCGGCCAGGGCAGCAGGCCCGGGAACGCACCGCCGCCGCCCGCGGGGGCCGCGGCCTGCGCCTTGGCCTTCTGCGCGCCGGTCTGAGCGTCGCCGGCCATCACGGCCTTGACGAAGCCCTGCACGTCGGCCTGCGTGATGCGCCCCTTGGGGCCGCTGCCCCGCACTTCGGCCAGCGGCACGCCCAGCTCGCGCGCCAGGCGCCGGATGCTGGGCGAGGCGTGCGGAAGCGTCGCGCTGGGAGCCACGGTGGGCTGATGCGACGGCACCGCGGACGGTGCGGAAGGAGCAACCGCCGCGGGGGCGGCGGGGGCTGGGGCCGATGCGGCCGAGGCCACCGGCGCGGGCGCGGCTGCCGAAGGGGCTGCGGCCACTGGCGCGGCAGTCGGCGCCACGGCGGCGGCGCCGGCGGCCATCAGCACGGCGATCGGCGTTCCCTTGGACACCTTGTCCCCGACCTTGACCAGCAGCTCCTTCACGGTGCCGGCGTGCGACGACGGGATCTCCATGGAGGCCTTGTCGCTCTCCACCGTGATCAGGCTCTGCTCGAGCTTCACAGTGTCGCCGGGCTTGACGAACAACTCGATGACGGCCACCTCGTCGAAGTCGCCGATATCGGGTACCACCACCGTCACCGGGCCGGCGGCTGCCGACACGGCCGCTGGCGCGGCAACGGGCGCAGCAACCGGCGGCGCCGCCGGGACCGGGGCCGGAGCGGCCAGCGTCGGGGCGGCAGCCGCGGCCTCGCCCTCGAGCTCCACGATCACCGAGCCCATGCTGACCTTGTCGCCGAGCGCCACCTTCAGCGCCTTCACGACGCCGGCGTGCGACGACGGGATCTCCATCGAGGCCTTGTCGCTCTCCACCGTGATCAGGCTCTGCTCGGCCCGCACCACGTCGCCCACCTTCACCATCACCTCGATCACCGCGACCTCGTCGAAATCGCCGATGTCGGGCACCTTAACGTCGATCGACGCCATGTTGTCCGTCTCCGTAGTGTGTTGTGCCGGTCAGGCGTACAGCGGGTTGACCTTGTCGGCGTCGATGCCGTACTTGCGGATGGCCTCGGCCACCTTGGCGGCCGGGATCGAGCCCTCGTCGGCCAGCGCCTTGAGCGCCGCCACCACGATGTAGTGACGGTTCACCTCGAAGTGCTCGCGCAGCCGGTTGCGGAAGTCGCTGCGGCCGAAGCCGTCGGTGCCCAGCACCTTGTAGGCGCGGCCCTTGGGCACGAAGGCGCGGATCTGCTCGGCGTAGGCCTTCATGTAGTCGGTGCTGGCGATCACGGGACCGGCATGGGCGCCGAGCTGCTGCGTCACGAAGGGCACGCGCGGCTCCTCGGTGGGGTGCAGCAGGTTCCAGCGCTCGCAGTCCTGGCCGTCGCGCGTGAGCTCGTTGAAGCTCGGGCAGCTCCAGACGTTGGCGGCCACGCCCCAGTCGGCCTCGAGCAGCTCGCGCGCGGCCATGCTCTCGCGCAGGATGGTGCCGCTGCCCAGCAGGTTCACGCGCGGCGTCTTCTTGGCGCCTTCCTGCAGCAGGTACATGCCCTTGAGGATCTGCTCCTCGGTGCCGGCCACCAGGCCCGGCATCGGGTAGTTCTCGTTGAGCAGCGTGAGGTAGAAGAAGACGTTGTCCTGCTTCTCGACCATGCGCTTCAGGCCGTGGTGCAGGATGACGGCCACCTCGTGGGCGAAGCTGGGGTCGTAGCTCACGCAGTTGGGGATGGTGCCGGCCAGGATGTGGCTGTGGCCGTCCTCGTGCTGCAGGCCCTCGCCGTTGAGCGTGGTGCGGCCGCTGGTGCCGCCGAGCAGGAAGCCGCGCGCCTGCATGTCGCCGGCGGCCCAGGCGAGGTCGCCGATGCGCTGGAAGCCGAACATCGAGTAGTAGATGTAGAACGGCACCATGATGCGGTTGTTGGTGCTGTACGACGTGGCCGCGGCGATCCAGCTGCTCATGCCGCCGGCCTCGTTGATGCCTTCCTGCAGGATCTGCCCGTTCTGCGCCTCGCGGTAGTACATGACCTGGTCCTTGTCGACCGGCGTGTACTTCTGGCCCTCGGGGTTGTAGATGCCGATCTGGCGGAACAGGCCCTCCATGCCGAAGGTGCGGGCCTCGTCCACCAGGATGGGCACGACGCGCGGGCCCAGGGCCTGGTCGCGCAGCAGCTGCGTCAGGAAGCGCACGTAGGCCTGCGTCGTGCTGATCTCGCGGCCCTCCGCGGTGGGCTCCAGCACGCTCTTGAAGGTCTCGAGCGCCGGCACGGTGAAGCTCTCGGTGCTGCGCGGGCGGCGCCTGGGCAGGTAGCCGCCCAGCGCCTTGCGGCGCTCGTGCAGGTACTTCATCTCCGGCGTGTCCTCGGCCGGCTTGTAGAACGGGATCTTGGGCAGTTCCGCGTCGGGGATGGGGATGTTGAAGCGGTCGCGGAAGTAGCGGATGTCGTCGTCGGTGAGCTTCTTGGCCTGGTGCGCGGTGTTCTTGCCCTCGCCGGCCTTGCCCATGCCCCAGCCCTTGACCGTCTTGATGAGCAGCAGCGTGGGCTGGCCCGTGGTGTTGTGGTGGGCGCGGTGGAAGGCGGCGTAGACCTTGGCGGCATCGTGGCCGCCGCGGCGCAGGTTCCAGATGTCGGCGTCGGACATCTTGGCCACCATCTCCAGCGTGCGCGGGTCGCGGCCGAAGAAGTTCTTGCGCACGAAGGCGCCGTCGTTGGCCTTGAAGGCCTGGTAGTCGCCGTCCAGCGTGTCCAGCATCAGCTTGCGCAGCGCGCCGTCCTTGTCGCGCGCCAGCAGCGGATCCCAGTTGCTGCCCCAGATCAGCTTGAGCACGTTCCAGCCCGAGCCGCGGAACTCGCCCTCCAGCTCCTGGATGATCTTGCCGTTGCCGCGCACCGG
>JBKDQY010000113.1:0-9019 GCA_046341655.1 Betaproteobacteria bacterium
GGCCCGGCCCGCGGGCCTACTCCGCAGCGGCGGCGCCACCGAGCAGCGCGATGCCCAGGCTCTCGCGGATCTTGTTCTCGATCTCGCGCGCGAGCTCGGGGTTCTCGCGCAGGAACTCGCGGGCGTTGTCCTTGCCCTGGCCGATCTTCTCGCCGTTGTAGGCGTACCAGGCGCCGGACTTGTCGAGGATGCGCGCCTCCACGCCCATGTCGACGATCTCGCCCTCGCGGCTGATGCCCTCGCCGTAGAGGATGTCGAACTCGGCGGTCTTGAAGGGCGGGCTCACCTTGTTCTTGACGACCTTGACCTTGGTCTCGGAGCCGATGACCTCCTCGCCCTTCTTGATGCTGCCGGTGCGGCGGATGTCCAGCCGCACCGAGGCGTAGAACTTCAGCGCGTTGCCGCCGGTGGTGGTTTCGGGGCTGCCGAACATGACGCCGATCTTCATGCGGATCTGGTTGATGAAGATGACCATGGTGTTGGTCTTCTTGATCGTGGCGGTCAGCTTGCGCAGCGCCTGGCTCATGAGGCGCGCCTGCAGGCCCGGGAGGGCATCGCCCATCTCGCCCTCGAGCTCGGCCTTGGGCGTGAGCGCGGCCACCGAGTCGACGACGATGAGGTCGACAGAGCCGCTGCGCACCAGGGCGTCGACGATCTCCAGCGCCTGCTCGCCGGTGTCGGGCTGGCTGATGAGCAGTTCCTGCAGGTTGACGCCGAGCTTCTGCGCGTACTGGATGTCGAGCGCGTGCTCGGCGTCGATGAAGGCGCAGGTGCCGCCTTCCTTCTGCATCTCGGCGATGACCTGCAGCGTCAGCGTGGTCTTGCCCGAGGACTCGGGCCCGTAGATCTCGACCACGCGGCCGCGCGGCAGGCCGCCCACGCCGAGCGCGATGTCCAGGCCCAGGCTGCCGGTGGAGACGACCTGGATGTCCTCGATGACCTCGCCCTCGCCCAGGCGCATGATCGAGCCCTTGCCGAACTGCTTTTCGATCTGCGCCAGCGCGGCCTGCAGGGCCTTGGCCTTTTCGGTGTTCAGCGCTTTGACGGGTGCGTCCACGGGGCTCTCCTGGGTGGGTGTGTACGGGCCGCGATGATAGCCAAAATGCTGGATGGGCGTACAGCCCTTTCGGTGGCCCCCGACCGCAGGCGCCCGCCGGTGGGGGCGGCTCGGCCCCGGGTCCGCCGCCTTGACGACGGCTCCGGGTCGCGTCACCCTGCTGCCTGGAACAGGCCGGCCGCGCGCCCTCGAGCCCGGGGCTCCAGCAAGCCGTAGGAGACACCCCATGAGAATCCTCATCGCCGAAGACGACCAGGTGCTGGCCGACGGGCTGCTGCGCAGCCTGCGGTCCTCGGGCTACGCGGTCGACCAGGTGGGCAGCGGCACCGAAGCCGACGGTGCGCTGGCGGCGCACGAGTTCGACCTCGTCATCCTCGACCTGGGCCTGCCCAAGATGCACGGCTTCGAGGTGCTGCGCAAGCTGCGCGCGCGTGGCAGCGCGGTGCCGGTGCTGATCCTCACCGCGGCCGACAGCGTGGAGCAGCGCGTCAAGGGCCTCGACCTCGGCGCCGACGACTACATGGCCAAGCCGTTCTCGCTGCAGGAACTCGAGGCGCGCGTGCGCGCGCTCACGCGGCGCGGGCTGGGCACCGCCAGCAGCCTGCTCAAGCACGGCCCGCTCACCTTCGACGCCACCGGGCGTGTGGCCTACCTGAACGACCAGATGGTGGAGCTGTCGGCGCGCGAGCTCAGCCTGCTCGAGGTGCTGCTGCAGCGCTCCGGCCGCCTGGTCAGCAAGGACCAGCTCGTCGAGCGGCTGTGCGAGTGGGGCGAAGAAGTCAGCAACAACGCCATCGAGGTCTACATCCACCGGCTGCGCAAGAAGATCGAGCAGGGGCCCGTGCGCATCGCCACCGTGCGCGGCCTCGGGTACTGCCTCGAGAAGATTGCAGCCTGACGGCCTGCGCCCGCGCCCGCTGAAGGCACCCCGCCGTGCCTGAACCGCGGCGCCGCGTCGAACAGCGTTCGCTGTTCGGCGAGATCCTGGACTGGATGCTCGCGCCGCTGCTGCTGCTGTGGCCGATGAGCCTGGGGCTGACGTGGCTGGTGGCGCAGGGCATCGCCAACCGCCCCTACGACCGCGAGCTCTCGGAGGCCGTGCTGGCGCTGGCGCGGCAGGCCTCGGTTCAGGTGATCGACGCCGAGGGGCCCGGCAAGCCCGACCTGCGCGCGGGCCTGGAGCGCATGGCACTGGCGCTGCTGGGCCGGGAGGAGGACGGCGACCTCGCTTTCTTCCAGGTGCTGGGCGCGCGCGGCCAGCTGGTGGCCGGCGACGCACGCCTGGCGCTGCCCGGTGACGGCGACCCGCTGTCCACCCCGGCCTCGCGGCCCGACGCCAACGGCGTGCGCTTCCGCGACGAGCTGCTCGGCGACGAGCCGGTCCGCGTCGCCTGGCTGGCCCTGCCCGGCGACGGCGACGGCGAGGCCCTGGTGCAGGTGGCCGAGACGCTGGGCAAGCGCTCGCGCCTGGCCACCGAGATCATCAAGGGCGTGCTGCTGCCGCAGTTCGTGATCCTGCCGGTGGCGGTGCTGCTGGTGTGGCTGGCGCTGGCGCGCGGCATCCGCCCCCTGGCCGACGTGCAGCAGCGCATCCGCCGCCGCGACAGCACCGACCTGAGCCCCATCGAGACCGGCGGCGTGCCCGACGAGGTGGCGCCGCTGGTGGACTCCATCAACGACCTGCTGCAGCGGCTGGACCAGACGATCGCGGCGCAGCGCCAATTCCTGGCCGACGCGGCGCACCAGCTGAAGACGCCGCTGGCCGGCCTGCGCATGCAGGCCGAACTGGCCGCGCGCGACATCGCGGCCGGCCGCGGCGATGCCGCCACGCTGACGCACTCGCTGACCCAGATCGCGGTGTCGACGCAGCGCGCCGCGCACATGGTCGACCAGCTGCTGGCGATGGCGCGCGCCGACGCGGCCGCCGGTCAGGTGCTGCAGCACCGGCCGGTGAACCTGGCGGCGCTGGTGCGCCCGGTGGTGCGCGATTTCGTCGCCAAGGCCATGGACCGCCGAATCGACCTGGGCTACGAGGGCCCCGACGACGACGCCCCGCCGGCCGGCCTGACGCTGCTCGGCGAGCCGGTGCTCCTGGGTGAGCTGGTGCGCAACCTCGTGGACAACGCGCTGCAGTACACGCCGGCCGGCGGCACCGTGACTGCGCGCGTGGTGCCCGATCCCTTCGGCCAGGTCGTGGTGCTGCAGGTGGAGGACACCGGCCCCGGCATCCCGCCGGCCGAGCGCGACGCAGTGTTCAGGCCCTTCTACCGCGCCCTGGGCACGCAGGTCGACGGCAGCGGCCTGGGCCTGGCCATCGTGCTGGAGATCGCCCAGCGCCACGGCGCCACGGTCGCGCTGGCCGACGCGCGGCCGCGCCACGCCGGCCCCGGCGCCACGCCGCCGGGGGCCTTGTTCACGGTGCGCTTCCCGCTGGCGCCGGCGCCGCCGGCCTCGGTCAGCTCTGCATGAGGCGCTTGCTGCGCGCCACCGACATCAGGATGCCCAGGCCCAGGCCCATGGTCACCATGGCCGTGCCGCCGTAGCTCACGAAGGGCAGCGGCACGCCCACCACAGGCAGGATGCCGCTGACCATGCCCATGTTGACGAAGGCGTAGGTGAAGATCGTCATCGTCACCGCACCGGCCAGCAGGCGCGCGAACACGGTGGGCGCCTCGGCGGCGATCATCAGGCCGCGGAAGATCAGGAACACGAAGGCCGCCACCAGAACCAGCACGCCGGCCAGGCCGAACTCCTCGCTCAGCGCGGCGAAGATGAAGTCGGTGGTGCGCTCGGGGATGAACTCCAGGTGCGTCTGCGTGCCCTGCATGAAGCCCTTGCCCGCCAGGCCGCCGGAGCCGATGGCGATCATGCCCTGCAGGATGTGGAAGCCCTTGCCCAGCGGGTCCTTCGTGGGGTCGAGCAGGGTGCAGACGCGGGTCTTCTGGTACTCGCGCAGCCCGATCCACTCCACGCCGGGCTGGCACCAGGCGTCGCCCATGACGACGATGGTGACGATGCCCGCCACGGCCAGCGCCAGCACCGGCACCACCAGCCGCCAGCTCAGCCCGGCGAAGAAGATCACGAACACGCCGGCCGCCATCACGAGCAGCGCGGTGCCGAGGTCGGGCTGCTTGGCGATCAGCAGCACCGGCACCGCCAGCAGCAGGGTGGCCACCACGAAGTCGGCGACTCGCAGCTGGCCCTCGCGCTTCTGGACCCACCAGGCCAGCATCAGCGGCAGCGCGATCTTCAGGATCTCGCTGGGCTGGATCACCGTCACGCCCACGTCCAGCCAGCGCGTGGCGCCCTTGCGCGTGACGCCGAAGAACTCCACCGCCAGCAGCAGCGCCACGCCCAGCAGGTACAGCGGCACCGCCAGCCGCTCCAGCTTCTGCGGCGGCACCTGGGCGACGAGGAAGATCACGCCCAGCGCGATCAGCATGTTGCGGCCGTGGTCGGCAAAGCGCGTGCCGCTGTCGAAGCCGGCGGAGTACATGACCACCAGCCCGATCGCGGCCAGCAGCCCGATGGCCAGGAACAGCGGCCCGTCGAAGCCCCTGAACACGCGCGCCGCGCGGCGCGGCCACGAGGGCTGCTCGAAGACGGCGTTCATCGTGCGTCGGCCGCGGTGCTGGGCAGCGCCACGCCGGGCAGCGGCACGTCGAGCGCCCGCCGCGGCGTGCCCACGGGGGCGGCAGCGCGACCCTCGCGCACGAGGGCGATGTCCTCCTCGCTCGGCCACTGGCCCAGCAGCAGGTAGTCGAACACGCGCCGCGCGATGGGCGCCGCGGCCTCGGCGCCGAAGCCGGCGTTCTCGACCACCACGGCCAGGGCCACCGTCGGCGCCTCCACGGGCGCCATGGCCATGTACAGGGAGTGGTCGCGCTGGTGCTCGGCCAGCTTGGCGGCGTCGTACTTCTGGCCCTGGCGCACGCCCACGGCCTGCGCCGTGCCCGTCTTGCCGCCGCTGCCGTAGGGCGCGCCCGCGAACACGCGCGTCGAGGTGCCCTCCTGCGTCACGGCGTGCAGCGCGCGGCGGATGACCTCCACGTGCTCGGGCTCCAGCGCCAGCGGCTCCAGCGCCTGGCGCGGCACCGGCCGGGGCTGGGCGCTGATGGCATCCTCGATCTCGCGCACCAGGCGGGGCTGGAAACGCTGCCCGCCGGATACCAGCGTCGCGGTGGCGCTGGCCAGCTGCAGCATGGTGAAGGTGTTGTAGCCCTGGCCGATGCCCAGCGAGATGGTCTCGCCGGCGTACCAGCGCTGCTGCTCGGGCTTCTTGAAGAAGCGGCGCTTCCACTCCGTGCTGGGCAGGATGCCGGGCACCTCGTGCTCGAGATCGATGCCGGTCTTCACGCCGAAGCCGAAGGGCTCGAGCTGCGCGTGCATGAGGTCCACGCCCATCTCGTTGGCCAGGGTGTAGTAGTAGACGTTGCTGCTCTTGACGATGCTGCGGTGCATGTCCACCGGGCCCAGGCCCTTGTCGCCGTGGCTGCGGAAGACATGGTTGCCGACCTGGAAGCTGCCGCCGGCCTGGATGACGGTGGCGGCGCTGCGCTTGCCGCTGGTGAGCGCGGCCATGGCCATGAAGGGCTTGAAGGTGCTGCCCGGCGGGTAGGTGCCGCGCAGCGCCCGGTTCAGCAGCGGCTTGTCGATGCTCTCGTTGAGCTCGCGCCAGCTGTCGGCGTCGATGCCGTCGACGAAGAGGTTGGGATCGAAGGTGGGCTTGCTCACGAAGGCCAGCACCTCGCCGTTGCGCGGGTCGATGGCCACCAGCGCGCCGCGGCGGTCGCCGAACAGCTGCTCCACCAGCGCCTGCAGCCGGATGTCGACCGACAGCACCAGCTTGTCGCCGGGCGTCGGGGGGTGGCTGCTGAGGCGGCGCACGGCGCGGCCGCCGGCGCTCGTCTCGACCTCCTCGAAGCCGGTGGTGCCGTGCAGCGGCTGCTCGTAGGCCAGCTCCAGGCCCAGCTTGCCGACGTACTCGGTGCCCTTGTAGTTGCTCTGGCGCTCCTCGGGCCAGTCCTCCATCGCCGCCTTCTCGGCGGCGTTGACGCGCCCGATGTAGCCCAGCAGGTGGCTGCCGGTCTCGCCCAGCGGGTAGTGGCGGAACAGGCGCGCCCTGATCTGCACGCTCGGGAAGCGGAAGCTCTGCGCGGTGAAGCGGGCCACCTCCTCGTCGGAGAGCTTGCTGCGGATGGGCAGCGACTCCGCGCCCTTCATGTCGCCCAGCAGCTGGCGGAAGCGGCGGCGGTCGCGCGGGGTGAGCTCCACCCCCTGGGCCAGCTCCTCGATCAGGGCCTCGAGCTCGGCGCCGCGCACGCCGCGCGTGGCGATCTCCAGCGTGTAGGCCGAGTAGTTGCTGGCCAGCACGATGCCGTTGCGGTCGACGATGAGGCCGCGGTTGGGCACGATGGGAACCACCGCGATGCGGTTGGCCTCGGCCTGCGTGGCCAGTTCCTCGTGGCGGAACACCTGCAGGTGCACGAGGCGCGCCGCCACCAGCGCGAACAGCACCAGCACGAACACGGCCGCCGCGAGCAGGCGGCCGCGGAAGCGGTCGATCTCGTGTTCGACGTCGCGAAGTACGGCAGCCATGCGCAGAGCCTACAGCGGGCGGTTCTGGTCGGGGTCGGGCGCGCGGCGCTGCGGCGCCAGCAGCAGCCAGGTGGCCAGCGGCCACAGCGCCGCCTCCAGCAGCGGCGCGACCAGCAGACCCCAGCCCGGGAACATGTCGCCGGCGACCAGCCGCACCACCAGCGACACGGCGTGCGCGGCCGCGAACAGCAGCACCAGCTGCACCGCCTGCTCGATCACGCCGAACCACAGCAGCCGGCGGTGGATGACCACCGCCACATAAGACAGCAGCGTGTAGGCCAGCGCGTGCTGGCCAAGGAGCGCGCCCTGGTGCACGTCGAGCGCCAGGCCCGCCACGAAGGCCAGGCCCACGCTGACGCGGCGCGGCTGGTGCACGTTCCAGAACACCAGGGCCACCGCCAGCAGGTCGGGCAGCGCGGGGTGGCGGCCCAGCGGCAGCAGGTGGAAGCCGAAGGCCAGCAGCAGCGAGCCGTAGATGAACAGCGGGTTGGCCGGCAGCAGCAGCTGGTCCGAACCCCTCGGCATGATCATGCCGGGCCTCCCTCGCGGCGCAGGGGGTTCATGGCGCCGCCACCCCGGGCCGCGGCTTCGCCTTCTTCTCGGGCCTGACCTTGTCCATCGGCACCGCAGGCTGGGGCCGCGGCGGCAGCTGCACGCCCACGGGTTCGAGCACCAGCACCTGGCGCACGCCGTCGGCGCGCGCCGACGGCTCCAGCACGATGCGCGCGAAGCCCGACTCCACGCGCCGCTCGACCGACGCCACGCTGGCCACCGGCAGCCCCGGCGGGTAGATGCCGTCCAGGCCGCTGGTGTGCAGCACGTCGCCCACCTTGACGTCGGCGTTGCCGCTCATGAAGCGCAGTTCCAGGCCGCCCCCACGGCCGGCGCCGAAGGCCGCGCTGCGCTGCTGCGTGCGCGTGTTGAGCACCGGGATGGCGGCGTCCCTGTCGGTGAGCAGCGTGACCTCGGCGGTGAGCGGGTAGGCCTGCGTCACCTGCCCGAGCACGCCGGCCTCGCTGATGACGGGCGCGCCCAGCTTGACGCCCTGCGTCAGGCCGCGGTCGATGAACACCTTGCGCGAGTACGGGTCGGCGGCCTCGTACAGCACCTCGGCCGGCAGCGAGCGCACGGTGAGCGCCGGCCGCAGCTCCAGCAGCGCGCGCAGGCGGGCGTTCTCTGCCGCCAGCTGCTCGGCTCGCGTGGCGCGCTCGGCCAGCGCGGTGGCTCGCCGCTCGGCCTGCTCCTGCGCGCCGCGCGCCGCGGCCAGGCCCTGCAGGTAGCCGGCGCCGCCGGTGATCATTTCCACCGGCACCGCCACGGCGCGCTGCAGCGGCAGCAGCGCCACGGCCAGCGCCTGGCGCACCGGCTGCGCGATGTGCAGCCGCGTGTCGGCCACCATCAGGAAGACGGCCAGCGCCGCGAAGAACGCCAGCTTGCTCAGGGCCGAGGGACCCTGGCGGAAGAACGGTGGCGGGGTGCGGTCGAGCGTGCCCAGCGGCATGGCGATCCCCAGGCGGTTCAGGCCCCCTCGGGGGGCCGGAGCGCAGCGACGGGCGCGGCCATTACTCGGAGGTGAAGATGGAGCCCAGGCGCTCCATGCGCTCCAGCGCCATGCCGCAGCCTCGCACCACGCAGGTCAGCGGGTCCTCGGCCACCAGCACCGGCAGGCCGGTCTCCTCGGCCAGCAGGCGGTCGAGGTCGCGCAGCAGCGCACCGCCGCCGGTGAGCATCATGCCGCGCTCGGCGATGTCGGCGCCCAGTTCCGGCGGCGTCTGCTCCAGCGCGTTCTTCACCGCGCTGACCATCTGGTTCAGCGGGTCGGTCAGGGCCTCGAGAATTTCGTTGGAGCTGATGGTGAAGCTGCGCGGCACGCCCTCGCTGAGGTTGCGGCCCTTGACCTCCATCTCCTTGACCTCGCTGCCCGGGAAGGCGCTGCCGATGGTCTTCTTGATGGCCTCGGCGGTGGGCTCGCCGATCAGCATGCCGTAGTTGCGGCGGATGTAGTTGATGATGGCTTCGTCGAACTTGTCGCCGCCGACGCGGATGCTGCCCTTGTAGACCATGCCGCCGAGCGAGATGACGCCCACCTCGGTGGTGCCGCCGCCGATATCGACGACCATCGAGCCCGAGGCCTCGGACACCGGCAGTCCGGCGCCAATGGCGGCCGCCATGGGTTCCTCGATCAGGTAGACGTCGGAGGCTCCGGCGCCCAGCGCCGACTCGCGGATGGCGCGCCGCTCGACCTGCGTGCTGCCGCAGGGCACGCAGATGATGATGCGCGGGCTCGGGCGCAGGACGGACCGCGGGTGGACCATCTTGATGAACTGCTTGAGCATCTGCTCGGTCACCGTGAAGTCGGCGATC
>JBKDQY010000114.1:0-6970 GCA_046341655.1 Betaproteobacteria bacterium
GGGCCGGCCCGACCGGCAGGAACGCCCGCCGCGAGCCGATCGCCCGGGCCGCCCGGAGCGCCCGTTCGCCACCCCGCGCTCCGACGGCGCCCCCCGCGGCGACCGGCCCCCGCGCCCGCCCCGCCCGCCCCGCGACGAGCACGCCCAGCGCGCCGAGGCGGCCCCCGAGGTGCCGCTGACGCCCGAGCAGGCCGCCGAGGCCGAGGCGCGCCGCCAGCGCGCGCAGCTGCTGCGCGCCTTCGAGCAGAGCCCGCTGTCCAAGGCCAACTTCGGCGCGCTCAAGGGCCTGTCAGAGCCGGCGCTCGACGCGCTGCTGGCGCAGGCCCGCGCCGACCGCGAGCGCCGCTGAGGCGCGGCCGGGGCGCCGATGGGGCCCACCGGGCCGTCAGGACCGTCGGGTCCGATGACGCCGGCCCCGCCGCAGGCCGCTGCCTGGGTGCTGGCGGCCGGCGTGGCCGCGGCGCTGCACGTGGGCAAGCTGGCGCCGGCGCTGGCGCTGCTGCGCGCCGAGCTGGGCCTGTCGCTGCCGGCCGCGGGCCTGCTGCTGTCGGCCGTGCAGGCCGCGGGCATGCTCGCGGCCCTGGCGCTGGGCGCACTGGCCGACACGGTGGGCGCGCGCCGCAGCGTCATCACCGGCCTCGTGCTGCTGGCGCTGGCCAGCGCCGCGGGAGCGGCCGTGCCCGGCGCGACGGCGCTGCTGGCGCTGCGCGTGGCCGAGGGCGTGGGCTTCCTGCTCGTGGTGCTGCCGGCGCCGGGCCTGCTGCGCACGCTGGTGCCCGCGGCACAGCTGCCCTCGCGCCTGGGCCTGTGGGGGGCCTACATGCCGCTGGGCACGGCGCTGGCCCTGCTGCTGGGGCCGGCGGCCATGGCGCTGGCGGGCTGGCGCGGCTGGTGGCTGGGGCTGGCCGCGGTGTCGGCCGTGGCGGCGCTGGGCGTGTGGCGCGGCGTGCCGGCGGGCGCGCCGGGGCCGCGCCGGCCCTTCGTGGCGCCGCTGCGTGACACGCTGGCCCACGCCGGGCCCTGGCTGGTGGGCCTGGCCTTCGGCAGCTACTCGGCGCAGTGGCTGGCGGTGATCGGCTTCCTGCCCAGCATCTACGCGCAGGCCGGTTTCGGCACCGCGGCCATGGCCGTGCTCACGGCCGCGGCGGCGGCGGCCAACATCGTGGGCAACGTGGCCTCGGGGCGGCTGCTGCAGCGCGGCGTGGCGCCGGCGCACCTGCTGGCCACCGGCTTCGCGACCATGGCGCTGGCCGCGGTGGCCGCCTTCGCATGGCCGGGCGAGGGCGCCGCGGCGGCCACGCTGCGCTACGCCGCGGTGCTGCTGTTCAGCGCGGTGGGCGGGCTGATCCCGGGCACGCTGTTCTCGCTGGCGCTGCGCGTGGCGCCGGGCGAGCACGCCGTGGCCAGCACCGTGGGCTTCATGCAGCAGTGGAGCGCCGCGGGGCAGTTCGCCGGCCCGCCGCTGGTGGCGGCCGTGGCGGTGGCCATGGGCGGCTGGCGCAGCACGGGGCTGGCGACGGCGCTGTTCGCGGCGCTGGGGCTGGTGGCGGTGGCGCTGCTGGCGCGGCACGTGCGCCGGTGAGCCCCAACGGGCCTCGCGGGCGCGCGCACCGCGCCGGCCGGGGACATTTGGCACGCGCGTGGCCGTTGGGGGCACACTCCGGGCGGCCTCGATCAGGGAGACTCCCGACCCCATGAAGACCCCCGTTCGCGTCGCCGGCACGCTGCTGCTGCTGGCCCTGTTCGGCACCGCGCTGTACTACGCGCTGCGCAGCAACGAGCAGACGCGCGCCATCGCGCAGGAGCAGGCCGCCATCGCGCAGGCACAGCCGCTGCTCGGCGCCGTCTCGGTCGACGTGGAGCCGTTCTTCAAGGACGAGCGCGTGCAGAAGATCCTGGCCCGCAACCGCCTGCCGGTGCAGCCGGTGCGCGTGGGCAGCCGCGACATGGCCGCCAAGGTGGGCGCCGCCGACCAGCCGGCCTTCTTCATGGCCAGCGGCGTGGTGGCCGCCAACATGGTGGTGGATGCCGCGCGCAAGGCCGGCCGCAACGCAACGCAGAGCACGCCCTTCCACCCGCCGCTGGTGGTGGCCTCGTGGGAGCCTGTGGCGCGCATCCTGGTGGCCAACGGCATCGCCCGGCCGCTGTCGCCCAAGGTCTACGGCCTGGACATGGACAAGCTCACCCGCGCGATGCTGGCCAAGCAGCGCTGGCGCGACCTCAAGGCCAGCGACGCCTACGCGGTGTCGCGCAGCGTGCTGGTGTCGACCACCGACATCCGGCGCAGCAATTCCGCCGCCATGTACCTGGCGCTGACCTCCGCGGCGCTCAACGGCGACGTGGTGGCCGACCGCACGCAGGCCCAGCGCCTGGCCGCGCAGCTGGCCGAGCTGTTCAAGCGCCAGGGCTTCCAGGAGAACTACGTCAACGGCGCCTTCGACGACTATCTCGCCATCGGCATGGGCAAGACGCCGCTGGCCTTCGTCTACGAGGCGCAGATGCTGGCGCAGGGCCTCAAGGGCGGCCTGCGGCCCGAGATGGTGCTGCTGTACCCGCAGCCCACCATCGTCAACAAGCAGGTCTTCGTGGCGCTGGACGAGCGCTCGCGCCAGCTGGCCGCGCTGCTGGCGGCCGACAAGGAGCTGCAGCAGATCGCGCTGGAGCTGGGCTTCCGCACCGGCGACCCGGCCGCCTTCGCGGCGGTGGCGCAGAAGGCGGGCCTGGCGGTGGAGCCGAACGTGAGCCAGGTGATCGACCCGCCGGGCTTCGACCTGATGTTCGAGATGATCGACATCGTCTCGCGGGAGATGAACCAGTGACGACGCGCCGCCTGCTCCTCGCGCTGGGCCTGGCCGCCCTGCTGGCCGCCTGCGGCCGGCCCGAGCCGCCCAGCCCCGCGCCGGCCGGCCGCGCCGCCGGTCCCGAGCCGCTGCGCGTGCTCGCCACCAGCGACCTGCGCGACCTCGAGCCGCTGGCGGCGCAGATCGAGGCCGCCACCGGGGTGCCGGTGAAGTTCCGCTTCGGCGGCACGATGGAGAGCACGCAGGCCGTGCTCGAGGGCCGGGCCGAGGCCGACGCGGCCTGGTTCGCCAATGCCAAGTACCTGCTCAGCGACGCGTCCGGGCAGTCGCGCGTGAAGCTGCAGGAGAAGATCATGCTCTCGCCGATCGCGGTGGGCGTGAGCGCCAGCGATGCCGCGCGCTTCGGCTGGGACAAGCCCGGCACCCGGCTGACCTGGGCCGACCTGGCGCGGCACGCGCGCGACGGCCGGCTGCAGTACGCGCTGGCCAACCCCGCCACCAGCAACCAGGGCTTCATGTCGCTGCTGGGCGTGGTGGCCGCGGCCGGCGGCAAGGGCGAGGCGCTGGGCGCGGCCGACGTCGACCGCGGCGCCATCGCCGACTTCCTGAAGGGCTACCGCATCGTCGGCGACAACTCCACCTACCTGGCCGAGCAGTTCACCAAGCAGCAGGGCACGCGCGCCAACGCCTTCATCAACTACGAGAGCTGGCTGCTGAGCCTCAACGCCAGCGGCCGCCTTCGCGAGAAGCTGCACCTGATCTACCCGCACGAGGGCGTCAGCACGGCCGACTACCCCCTGATGCTGCTCAACGACGCGCGGCGCGCCGACTACCTGAAGGTGGTGGAGTACCTGAAGGGCGACGCCGCGCAGCTGTGGCTGGCCCGGCAGACGCTGCGCCGGCCGATCAAGCCCGAGCTGGCCCGGCAGGTGGAAGACCTGCTGCCGGCGCGCGGCATGCAGGTGGAGCTGCCCTTCTCGCCCGACCGGCAGCTGGCCGACGGCCTGATCGACGCCTACCTCAACGAGTTCCGCACGCCCATCGCCAGCACCTTCGTGCTCGACACCAGCGGCAGCATGCAGGGCCAGCGGCGCGGGCAGCTGGTGGAGGCGCTGCACTACGTGGCCGGCGCCGACGCCTCGCTCACCGGGCGCATCGCGCGGCTGACCAACCGCGAGAAGCTCTGGTTCATGACCTTCAGCAGCACCGTGTCGCCGCCGGTGCTGTTCGAGGTGCCCACCGGCACGCGCCCGGCCAAGGGCGTGCTGCCGCAGGCCGACACCGAGGCCAAGCAGGCTGCACTGCGCCGCGTGCGCGACGCCGCCGACGCGCTGCACATGGAAGGCGGCACGGCGTTGTTCGACGCCGTCTACCAGGGCCTGACGCACATGCTGACCGAGCGCAAGAGGAACCCCGGCTACCAGTATTCGGTGGTGGCCTTCACCGACGGCAAGAACACCGCCGGCCGCCGCCTCGACGAGTTCCGCGCCGCCTACGAGCAGCTGCCGGAAGACGTGCGCGGCATCCCGGTGTTCATGGTGCTGTTCGGCGACGCCAGCGAGGCCGAGCTCAAGAGCCTGGTCGAGCTCACCGGAGGCCGCCTGTTCGACGCGCGCAAGACGCCGCTGTACCAGGTGTTCCGCGACATCCGGGCCTTCCAATGAGCGGCCTGTTCCGCTGGCTGAACGCCCCGGCCAACTGGTGCGGGCTCGTCGCCGCCACCGTGGTGCTGACGCTGAAGGCGCTGGGCCTGATCGACGGGCTGGCGCTGCTGCTGGCGCCCGCCGGCTACGTCGTCGGGCTGGCCGCGGGCGCGCTGTGGTGGGGCTGGCCGTCGACCCGCGAGCCGGCGTTCGAGGCGCTGTCGTTCAAGGACGAGGGCGACGCCCGCGAGGCCATGGGACGCGCGCTGGACGGCGTGCGCCGCCTGGCCGAGCACAACCCGGGCGGGCGCATCCCGGAGCCGCTGGTGCAGCGCATCGTGCAGCTGTGCAGCAGACTCGAGGCGCTGCTCGACCAGTGGGAGCGCAGCAAGGGGCAGTTGTCGCTGCAGGAGAGCTTCCACGCCCGCCACATCGCCATCCGCTACCTGCCCGAGGCGCTGAACACCTACCTCTCGATCCCGTCGCCCTTCGCGACGACCAAGCTGCTCGCCAACGGCAAGACCGCGCAGACCACCTTCGAGGGCGTGCTGGGCGAGCTCGAGGCCAAGGTCGAGCAGCTCGGCGACGACCTGGCCAGCCAGGACGCGCAGGCCTTCCTCGCGCACAGCGAGTTCCTCAAGCAGAAGTTCGGAAGCAAGCCATGACCACCACCCCGACGCCCGCCTTCACCCTGACCGCCCCCGAGGTGATCTCCCCGGTCCAGCCGCCGCAGGCCGTGGAGGCCGTGCCGCTGAAGCCCGAGGTGGCCGCCCAGGTCGACGACCAGGTGCGCCGCTTCATCGACGCACTCGAGAAGGAAGACCTGCACAGCGAGCCCTTCAAGGCGCGGCTGGACAGCGCCTTCCAGCTGGGCCGGCAGGAGATCAGCCTGGCCGCCAGCCTGATGCAGGGCCGGCTGCTGCAGCGCAACTTCGTCGGCGCCGCCGACACGCCGGCCTACCAGGCCATCAGCGCCATCCGCGCGCAGCTCGACGAGCTCAACCCCGGCAGGGACGGCGACCTGCTGCAGCCGCGCAAGCTGCTCGGGCTGATCCCGTTCGGCAACAAGCTCGAGGCCTACTTCCGCCGCTACGAGAGCGCCGCCAGCCAGCTGCAGAAGAGCATGAACCAGCTCTACGCGGCCAAGGACGACATCCAGAAGGACCTGATCGACATCGAGGCCACGCGCGGCAAGCTCTGGGACGCGATGCAGTCACTGGGCGCGGCGGCGCGCTTCGCGCGCACGCTGGACAGCCGGCTGGCCGAGCGCGTGGAAGCGCTCAAGCCCACCGACCCGCTCAAGGCCAAGGCGCTGGAGCAGGAGGTGCTGTTCTACGCGCGGCAGAACCTGGCCGACATCCAGACGCAGCAGGCGGTGTGCGTCAACGGCTACCTGGCGCTGGACGTGCTGAAGAAGACCGGGCGCGAGATGATGATCGGCTGCGACCGCGTGGCCACCACCGGCATGAGCGCGCTGGCCGTGGCGCAGACGGTGGCGCGGGCCACCGGCAACCAGATCGAGGTGATGGAGATGCTGCAGGGCGTCAACGCCACCGTCGGCAACCTGATCCAGCAGACCGGCCAGGCCCTGGGCCAGCACGTGGACAAGACGGCCGAGTTCTCTTCCAACCCGATGCTGGGCATCGAGCAGATCCAGTCCATGTTCGACCAGACCTTCCAGGCCATGGACGCGATGGACAGCTTCCGCAGCAAGGCCATCGAGGTGATGGGCAAGAACAACGAGCTCGTGCAGGCGCAGCTCGCGCGCTCCGAGACCTACCTCGACCGCGTGCGCCAGCAGCAGGCGCGCGAGGCGGTGGCGCGGCAGGACGACGGGCCGGTCAAGCTCTGACCCGTGTTCGTCCCGCTCCACGACGGCAACGCCCTCGAGCACATCCCGCGCCCCTTCGTGAACTGGGCGCTGGTGGCGACCTGCGTCGTCGTGCACGCGCTCGTCACGCTCGGTCCGTCAGGCGATGCCGCCGCCGCCGCAGCGCTGGGCATCGTCCCGAGCGCGGTGCACGGCCCCCACGCGCTGGCGGCCGGCCCCGGCATCGTGCCGCCCGCGGGCACACTGGTCACCTACGCCTTCCTGCATGGCAGCTGGATGCACCTGCTGGGGAACATGCTGTTCCTGTGGGTCTTCGGCGACAACATCGAGGACGCCGTCGGCCATGGGCGCTACCTGCTGTTCTTCGTGCTGTGCGCGGCCGGCGCGGGGCTGTTCCACGTCTTCATGCACCCGGGCTCCACGACGCCGCTGATCGGCGCGTCGGGCGCCGTCGCGGGCGTGGTGGGTGCCTATCTGCTGCTGCACCCGCGGGTGAAGGTGTGGGTCCTCTTGCTCAAGGGCGTGCCGATGCGACTGAGTGCAGCCTGGGTGCTGGGCTTCTGGGTGCTGCTCCAGATCGGCAGCGCCGTCATCGGCTCGGGCAACCGCATTTCCTGGTGGGCCCACGTGGGGGGCATCGTGGCCGGCATGCTGCTGATCGTCTTCATGCGCCGCCGCGGCGTGCGGCTGTTCGA
>JBKDQY010000115.1:0-4424 GCA_046341655.1 Betaproteobacteria bacterium
GGTGAGGATCGGCGACGGCTTCGTCGACGTCTCGGCGCAGGGCGCCCAGCACCGCGTCGCCCTGCACAGGGACGGCAGGGTCTGGTTCTGGGGGGACCACTTCGAGTCGTGGAGTACCGATGTGTGGAAGTACTGGGCGCCATGGACCGTCGCGCCGCCCCCCGGCGTCGGCACCCCGCTGCGCGCCGGCGCCGCCGGGCGGCGGCCTGCCCATGCCCGCGGAGTGGCCCGGCGGGTCCGGGCCTGGGGCTACAACAGCGCGGGCCAGGTCGGCCTCGACCCGGGAACGGCGGTCGTCGGCCGGCCGGTCCGCCTGCTGGGGCGCGTCACGTCGGTGGCGGCGGGAGCGGCACACAGCCTCGCGCTGCGGCGCGACGGCACGCTCCTCGGATGGGGCGCCAACGACTGCGGTCAACTCGGCCGCCCCGACCCGGCGGCGGCGAGCCACCGCCCGGCGATCCTCGCCAGGCGGATCCAGCGGATCGCCGCCGGCATCTCCGCCTCATACGCGCTCGCCGCCGATGGGACGCTGTGGCGCTGGGGCGTCGAGAACCCCAAATGCCTTGCCGGCGGATGGCCCCCCTGGGCCGGCTTCGGTCGACCGGTGAAGCTCGGGACGGGGTTTGCCGAGGTCTTCGCCGACAACGGCGCGATCCTGCTCGTCGATCGCGAGGGCGCCTGGTGGGAGCTCGACGTGGGGTGGCGGCACGACACGCCAACGCTGCGCGCCCTGGGCAGGCAGGGCCATGTCCGCATCGTGAAGGTCCGCTCGACCTACTTCGGCCTTCGGTCCGACGGAACGCTGCACGCATGGGGAGATCGCTCGCACGCCGCGCTTCCCCCCGCCCGGCCCGGCGAGCCGGTCGATGCGACCGCGTCCGTCGAACTCGGTCACGGCTATGCCGCGATCGCCGTCTCGGCCAGCTATGCCCTCGCGGTCGGCCGCGACGGCAGTGTGTGGGCCTGGGGCGACGTGCCCGGTCTCCCGGTCGGCCCGGCGCGCGACCCGTCGCACGGCGGCGGCGCGCCGCTGCGGATCGGGTCGGACTTCGTCTCGGTTGCGGCGGGCGAACGGGTCTCCTTCGCGATCCGGGCGGACGGGACGCTGCTCGGCTGGGGCGACACCACCGTCGGGCAGGTGGGGGTCGGCCGCGCCATTCCCTTCAGGCCTGGCCGCGTCGTCTTCGCGCGCGACGGTGGCACGACGCGCCAGTCGTCCGCGGCGAAGGCGCCGTCCACTCGGTGAGGACGCCGTCCACCCGGTGAGGGCGCGCCGGTATCGCGCGCGGTCACTCGAAGTACAGGATGCCCCAGGTCACCAGGAACACCGCGACCGCGCACGCGAGCGTCACCAGGGCCGCCGCGACGAACCTGCTCCACGATCCCGCCCGCCATGCGCCGATCATCCGAGCGACGGCGCCGACGTACGCGACCGTGGCGAGCAGGTGACACAGGACGACCATCGCGACGTCGGGGGAGACGAATCCGGGCAGGCGACCGAAGAGATCATCGCCGGCAAGCCAGCGCGGCGCGTCTTCCGCCAGGAAGACGACGAGCGGGCCGACCGCTGCCGCGGCGGCGAGGCAAAGGGCCTCGCGGACGGGCCATGCAACACCCGCCGGCGAACGTGCGGACAGGGCAAGCGCGGCAGGGATCGCCACGAAATAGGTCGCCAGGACCAGCAGCCAGACCACGAGCGAAAGGGTGTGCTCGGCGGTCCCAGGCGGGCCGATGACCGCAGGCCGATGCACCCTGACCCACCCCAGGGCGGACAGCGTCAGGACACCGCGCATCAACCCCGAGCCGACGAGCAAGGCAGGGTGGATCGATCGCGTCATGAACGCGCGGTCTCTTGCGGCGGGGGACGCCTCTCGTCGATCATGCTGACGTCTCCTGCCTCTCTTCGCGAGCGCGCAGCGGCACAGAAACCCTTAGCCCCGCGGTGCACAGCTTACCCGCTCCGGACGGCCGCTATGCGTCGATGAGCGGACCTTCGCACCGCGAGCGGCGCGGCGCGAGGCTGCCGCGGGCAGGGCCTCGGAGCGGCTCCTAGAATGAATCGACGCCCCGCAACGAAGGCCCCGACGATGATCTCCCGCGAACCCACCCTTGAGCGCCTGGCCGTGGCGCAGCAGCTGATGCTGGAGCCCTTCGGCCTGTCCGAAGCCACGCTGTCGCAGGCGCTGGCACTCATCGGCGAGCACCGGGTCGACGACGCCGACCTGTACTTCCAGACCACGCGCCACGAGGGCTGGAGCCTGGAGGAGGGCATCGTCAAGAGCGGCAGCTTCAGCATCGACCAGGGCGTGGGCGTGCGCGCCGTGGCCGGCGAGAAGACCGCCTTCGCCTACAGCGACGACCTCTCGCCCGAGGCGCTGATGGACGCCGCACGCACCGTGCGCACCATCGCCGCCGCCGGCCAGCAGCGCCGCGTGAAGCTCGCGCGCACCCCCCGGGTGGCGAAGAGCCGGCTGCTCTACGCGCCGATGGACCCCATCGGCACGCTCGACAGCACGCAGAAGGTGGCGCTGCTCGAGAAGGTCGAGAAGCTCGCCCGCGCGAAGGACCCGCGCGTCGTGCAGGTGATGGCCAGCGTGGGCGCCGAGTACGACGTGGTGCTGGTGGCGCGCGCCGACGGCACGCGCGCCGCCGACGTGCGGCCGCTGGTGCGGCTGAACGTGACCGTGATCGCCGAGCAGACGGTGAACGGCGAACTGCGGCGCGAGGTCGGCAACGGCGGCGGCGGCGGCCGCTTCGGCCTGGGCTACTTCACCGACGCCGTGATCGCGCAGTACGTCGACCACGCGGTGGGCGCCGCGCTCACCAACCTGGAAAGCCGCCCGGCCCCGGCCGGCGAGATGACCGTGGTGCTGGGCCCCGGCTGGCCCGGCGTGCTGCTGCACGAGGCCGTGGGCCACGGCCTGGAGGGCGACTTCAACCGCAAGGGCAGCAGCACCTTCAGCGGCCGCGTCGGCCAGCGCGTGGCCGCCCGCGGCGTGACCGTGCTCGACGACGGCACCCTGCCCGACCGCCGCGGCAGCCTCAACGTCGACGACGAGGGGCATGCGTCGCAACGCAACGTGCTCATCGAGGACGGCATCCTCAAGGGCTACATCCAGGACAGCCTCAACGCGCGGCTGATGGGCGTCAAGCCCACCGGCAACGGCCGCCGCGAGAGCTACGCCCACCTGCCGATGCCGCGCATGACCAACACCTACATGCTGGCCGGCGACAAGACGCGCGACGAGATCGTGGCGAGCATGAAGCGGGGCCTCTATGCCACCAACTTCGGCGGCGGCCAGGTCGACATCACCAGCGGCAAGTTCGTGTTCTCCGCCAGCGAGGCCTTCTGGGTGGAGAACGGCAAGATCCTCTACCCGGTGAAGGGCGCCACGCTGATCGGCAACGGCCCCGAGGCCATGACGCGCGTGAGCATGATCGGCAACGACCTCGAGCTCGACACCGGCGTGGGCGTGTGCGGCAAGGAAGGCCAGAGCGTGCCCGTGGGCGTGGGGCAGCCGACGCTGCGCATCGAGCGCCTCACCGTGGGCGGGACTGCTTGAGTGGAGCCCCCAAGCTCGCTCCGCTCGCTACCCCCCGAGGGGGCCGCCCGCCAGCGGCCCGGCGAAGCCGGTTCCGCGGCGGAAACCGTGGAGCCCCCAAGCTCGCTCCGCTCGCTACCCCCCGAGGGGGCCGCCCGCCAGCGGCCCGGCGAAGCCGGTTCCGCGGCGGGGAGCCTGGTTTCGCTGGGGGACATCCACGCTGCTGCCGGGCGGCTGCGCGGGCACGTGCTCGACACGCCCTGCGTCGAGAGCCTCACGCTGGGGCGGATCACCGGCTGCCGCGTCTTCCTGAAGTTCGAGAACCTGCAGTTCACGGCCTCGTTCAAGGAGCGCGGTGCGCTGAACAAGCTGGCTTCGCTGATGGCGGGCGACACGCCGCCCAAGGGCGTGATCGCGGCCAGCGCCGGCAACCACGCGCAGGGCGTGGCCCACCACGCCGCGCGCCTGGGCCTGCGCGCCGTGATCGTGATGCCGCAGCACACGCCCATGGTGAAGGTGGAGCGCACCAAGGGCTTCGGCGCCGAGGTGGTGCTGCACGGCGAGACCTTCGATGCCGCGCGCGAGCGCGCGCTGCAGCTCGCCGAGGAACAGGGCCTCACCTTCGTGCACCCCTTCGACGACGCCGCCGTGATCGCCGGCCAGGGGACGATCGGGCTGGAGATGCTGGCGGCGCAGCCCGAACTCGACACGCTGGTCATCGCCGTGGGCGGCGGCGGCCTGATCAGCGGCATCGCCACCGCGGCGCGCGCCGTCAAGCCCGGCATCCGCATCGTGGGCGTGCAGGCGGCGCGCTTCCCGGCCATGGTCAATGCCGTCAAGGGCACGGCGCACCCGCAGGGCGCCAGCACCATCGCCGAGGGC
>JBKDQY010000116.1:0-41023 GCA_046341655.1 Betaproteobacteria bacterium
CGACTACATCCAGGTCGCGCGCGACACCATCAAGCGCATCGGCTACGACAACACCGAGTACGGCATCGACTACAAGGGCTGCGCGGTGATGGTCTGCTACGACAAGCAGAGCAACGACATCGCGCAGGGCGTGGACCATGCGTCGGACGACCACCTCAACACCGGTGCCGGCGACCAGGGCCTGATGTTCGGCTACGCCTGCGACGAGACGCCCGAGCTGATGCCGGCGCCCATCTACTACGCGCACCGCCTGGTGGAGCGCCAGGCCGAGCTGCGCAAGAGCGGCAAGCTGCCCTTCCTGCGCCCCGACGCCAAGAGCCAGGTGACGATGCGCTACGTCGACGGCAAGCCGCACAGCATCGACACCGTGGTGCTCTCCACCCAGCACGCCCCCGACCAGAGCGAGACGGCCACGCGGCTGAAGGCCAGCTTCTACGAGGCCGTGATCGAGGAGATCATCAAGCCCGTGCTGCCCAAGGAGTGGCTGCAGAACACGCGCTACCTCGTCAACCCCACGGGCCGCTTCGTCATCGGCGGCCCGCAGGGCGACTGCGGCCTCACCGGCCGCAAGATCATCGTCGACACCTACGGCGGCGCCTGCCCGCACGGCGGCGGCGCCTTCAGCGGCAAGGACCCGTCCAAGGTGGACCGCTCGGCCGCCTACGCCGCGCGCTACGTGGCCAAGAACGTGGTGGCCGCGGGCCTGGCCAAGCAGTGCCAGGTGCAGGTGGCCTACGCCATCGGCGTGGCCAAGCCGATGAACGTGACCGTCTACACCGAGGGCACGGGCAAGATCGCCGACGACAAGATCGCCGCGCTGGTGCAGGAGCACTTCGACCTGCGGCCCAAGGGCATCATCCAGATGCTGGACCTGCTGCGCCCCATCTACGAGAAGACCGCGGCCTACGGGCACTTCGGGCGCGAGGAGCCGGAGTTCACGTGGGAGCGCACGGACAAGGCCGCTGCGCTGCGCGCAGCGGCTGGCCTGTAAAGGGCCGCCAGCGATGGGTCTGACGGGCGACGGGAGTCGCCCGTCGTTGTCTTCAGGCGCCGGACGCCCGCGGCGCAGCCAACACCGGCACTTCCGCCCACAGCGCCGCAGCCGACAGCGCCAACCCCACCGACACCAACTCCACCCCCGCCCCGGCCTCGCCGGGGTGCAGCACCCAGGCCTCGCCGCCGTCCACCACCTGCCGGCGGAACAGGTCGCAGCGGCGCAGGTCGGGGTCCACGAGCAGCACCTCCTTCAGCGAGGGAAGGCCACGGTAGGCCGCGAACTTGTCGCCGCGGTCGAACGCCGCGGTGGCCGGCGACAGCACCTCCACCAGCAGCACGGGCTCGCTCTTCACGTGCGACTGCTCGGCGTCGCGTGGGCTGCAGGTCACCATCACATCGGGGTAGAAGAAGGCGTCGGCGGCTTCCACGCGCAGCTTCAGGTCGGTGATGAACGTGCGGCAGGGCGTGCCGGCGAGGTGCTGGCGCAGGGCCATCGCCACGTTGAGCGCCACCGTGACATGCCGCTCGCCGGCACCCGCCATCGCAAACACCTCGCCACGCACGAACTCGTGGCGCGTGGTCTGGGTGGCGTCCCAGGCCAGGAAGTCGGCGGCGGAGAGCGGCAGGTTCAGGGCGGCTTGTCCCATGGCGGGCTCCGGTCGGGCGAAGGCCCGCCAGTGTAGGCCGCGCGCCCGGGTCTCAGGGCGCCCCGGCCCGCTCGCGGTTGAGCGCCAGCAGCCGGCGCGGATCTCGTCGTCGGGCATCGCGGTGGTCCAGTCGGCCCAGCCGTAGGCGGCGGCGACGGCCGCGTCGAGCGCCTCGTGGGCCTGGGCCAGCCAGGTGGGGCGCTGGTTGTAGAGGTTGGTTGGTGAGCGTGCGCTTGGCCAGTTCGGCCTCGAAGCCGGCGCGCGCAACGATGCGGTCGGGGTAGGGGCTGGTGCTCAGGCCCAGCGGCACGACCTCGGGCGGCAGCTCGGCAGGGATGCAGGCGCCCCCGGCCAGCGGCTCGGTGCGCTGGTGGGCGGTGTCGGCGGGGGTGAGGCCGGCGGGGAAGGGGAAGGTCTCGAAGCAGGTGGTGGGGGTGTAGCGGGGGTCGTTGCCCTTGCCCATCCAGGTACACATGCGCAGCGACCAGAGTTCGTGCAGGCGGCTGTGGAGGAGGTCGAAGGTGGTGTCGTCGGCGCGACAAGCAATGACCACAGCCGTATCTGGCAGCGTCGTTCAGGTCGGTCCCGATGGTCGCAACTGGCTGGCCATCCAGAAACGCCACCAACGACACCCTGACCGCCGCCCCGTCGTTCACCCAAGGCTCATCGCTCCAGGCCCCGCCCGGCACGCGCCCCTTGTAGGCCGCGCGCAGCGCCTTGGTGCAGGCATCGCCCAGCTCGGCGCGCATCTTCTTGTCGCCCACGAAGGGCGGGTTGCCCACCACGGCATCGGCCTGCGGCCACCGGGCTTCGACAGGCTCAGCCCGAACGGAGGGTGGCTCAGCTTGAACGGAGTCCTTCGCCGTTCGCACTGAACTGGTCGAAGTGCCTGCGGGGGCTTCGACAGGCTCAGCCCGAACGGAGGGTGGCTCAGCCCGAACGGAGAGGTCCAGCACCGCGTCGCGGCACTCGATGTGGTCCAGCGGCTCCAGCAACGGGTCCAGCTTGAAGGGGTAGCCGCGCTGCACGCGCCATTGCAGCTCGCCGATCCACACCGTCACCCGCGCCAGCTCGGCGGCGTAGTCGTTGAGCTCGATGCCCAGCACGTTGTGCGGGCCCGTGCCGTCGATCTGCCGCTCCAGGCCCAGCGCCTCGGCCTCGAGGTTGACCTGGTGCTCCACGTCCTTCAGCGCCTTCAGCGCCAGGTAGAGGAAGTTGCCGCTGCCGCAGGCGGGGTCGAGCACCTTGTACCAGCGCAGCCGCTCCAGGAATCCCACGAACGCGGCCTGCGCCTGCTGCCAGGCCTTGTCGCCGTGCTTACTGCTCTTGCCCAGCGCCGCGGCCACGCCCTCGCGCGGGTGATCGCGCACGGCGGCCCACTCGGCCAGCAGCGGGCGCGTGACCACCGGCTCCACCAGCCGCGCGATGGTGGCGGGGTCGGTGTAGTGCGCGCCGAGCTGCGCGCGCTTGGCGGGGTCCAGGCCGCGCTCGAACAGGGTGCCGAAGATGCTGGGATCGATGGCGCTCCAGTCCAGGCCGCTGGCGATGCGCAGCGCGGCGATGTCGGCCTCGGCCAGCGGCGGCACGTTGACGTCGGCGAACAGGCCGCCGTTGAACCAGGGCACGCTGGCCACGCCGAACAGGCCACCGTCTGCGCCGCCGGCACGCGCGCGGCGCGCAGCCGCTCGGCGGTGGCGGCAAAGGTGCGCGCGGCCTGCTCGGTGATCTCGCGGTTGCTGAGCTTGGGCCGCCAGGCCTCGGGCGCCGTCCACAGCGTGCGCAGGCGCTGCTGCACGGCGGGGTCGGTGAGCTGATCGAGCGCGAACACGTGGCGCTCGCTGGGCGTGCCGGTGAAGTGCGTATGCACCTCCAGGCTCACGCGGTCGCACACCACCAGCAGCGGCGGGCTCTGCAGCGGCAGCGCCTACATCATCAATTGCTCGAGCGCTTCCCCCAGGCTGCGGCCGGGGCGCTTGTATTCCCAGGCGAAGTGGCCCTTGAGCCACACGTCGGCAAAGCCGTCGGTGCGCGCCGCGCCCGAACCCGTCGTGACCACACCGCGCTCGAAGCAGGAGCGCTCGGGCTCGCCCTGCTCGGGCAGGCCGAGCACGCTGCACAGGTCGATGAAGTGCGGCTGCGCACCGGCCCGCTCGCTCAGACCGTGCGAGGGCGTGCCGGGTCGCCATTTGGCGACGAACTCCTGGGGTGTCATGGCGGCCATTTCAGCACGGGCGCGGGGCCGACACTGGCGCCCGGCATCGCCTCACTCAGGGCGACCCCGCATCGCCAGCGCCCCACGACGGGGCATCATCACCGGCCATGTCCGCCTTGCCGTACCCCGGACCGATCCGCTATCCCCGCCCGCTGGCGCCCGGCAGCCGGGTCGTCGTGACCGCCCCGAGCTCGGGCGTGCCGCCGGCGCTGCACGCGCGGCTGGACCTCTGTCTGGCCGACCTGCGCGCGCGCGGCTTCGAGGTCGAGGAGGGCCGGTGCCTGCGCCGCGAACACCAGGGCGCCAGCGCCCCGGCCGATGAGCGGGCCGCCGAGCTGGAGCGCACGCTGATGCGCGACGACGTCGACGCCGTCATCCCGCCCTGGGGCGGCGAGCGGGCGGTGGAGTTGCTCGACCGGCTCGACTGGGGCGCGCTGGCGCGCGTGGAACCGAAGTGGGTGCTGGGCTACAGCGACACCAGCACCTGGATGCTGGCGCTGACGCTGCGCCTGGGCTGGGCCACCGCCCACGGGCCCTGCCTGATGGACCTGGTGCCGGGCCAGGACGACCCGCTCACGCGCGCGGCCCTCAAGGGCCTGCAGCTGCCGGCCGGCCACGCGCTGCGCCAGCGCCAGAGCCGGGCCTGGCAGAAGGCCTGGAGCGACTTCGCCACCGTGCCTTCCAGCACCTACGCGCTCACCGAGCCCACGCGCTGGCGCTCGCTGCACGGCCGCGCGCGCGAGGCCTTCGCCGGCCGGCTGTTCGGCGGCTGCCTGGACACCCTGGTGCACGTGGCCGGCACCGTGCACGCCGACGGCGCCGCCTTCATCGAGCGCCACCGCACCGAGGGCGCGATCCTGTACCTGGAGAACGCCGAGGGCACGCCCGGCGACGTGGTGCGCGCCTTCCACCGCCTGCGCTGGGCCGGCTGGCTCGACGGCCTGGCCGGCGTGCTGCTGGGGCGCAGCGCCGCGCCCGAGCCGGCCGGCGAGCACGAGCTGCGTCACGACGACGCGCTGCGCCAGACCTTCGGCACCCTGCCCTGCCCGGTGCTGGCCGACGTCGACATCGGGCACGTGCCGCCGCAGATGGTGCTGGTCAACGGCGCGCACGCGCAGGTGCGCTGGAGCGCCGAGGTGGCCGACGTCGAAGGCCGGCCCTGGGGCGGCGGCGACGTGACGCAGCGTTTCGACTGAGCCTGTGCCGCGGCACGTGGCGATCACGCTCGACGACCTGCGCCGCCACGCGGTGGCGCGCAGCCTGTTCCGGGCGCGCTCGCTGCCGCAGGCGCTGGCGCGGCTGGGCTTTGTGCAGGCCGACCCCATCCGCGCACCGGCGCGGGCACAAGACCTCACGCTGCGCCACCGCGTGAGCGGCTACCGCGCCGGCGATCTCGAGGCGCGCTACCCCCGGCTGCCGCTGGAGGAGGACTTCTTCGTCAACTACGGCTTCCTGCCGCGCGAGCTGGCCGCGCTGATGCACCCGCGAACGCCGCGGACCGTGTGGGCGAAGGCGCGCTGGACCCAGGCCCACGCCGTGCTCGAGTTCGTGCGCGAGCGCGGCGTGGTGCACCCGCGCGAGGTGGACGCCGCCTTCGACCACGGCCGCAGCCGCAACTGGTTCGGCGGCTCCAGCCGCGCCAGCACGCAGCTGCTGGACGGCATGCACTACCGTGGCCTGGTGCGCACGGCCGCGCGCGAGGGCGGCGTTCGCCTGTACGCTGCGCGGCCCGCGCCCGAGCCGGTGGCCGACGTGGCCGCGGCGCTGGACCGCCTGGCCGACGTGGTGGTGGGCCTGTACGCGCCGCTGCCGGCGGCCACGCTGTCGATGCTGATCCGGCGCATCCGCTACGGCGCACCGCAGTGGACGCCGCACATGAACGCGCTGCTGGCCCGCACGAAGGCGCGGCTGCCCGGCGCCACGGTGGACGGCACGCCCTGGTTCTGGCCGGCCGGCGAGAACCCCGCCAGCCGCCGCCACGCCGCGGTGGACGACGACGACACGCTGCGCCTGCTGGCGCCCTTCGACCCCATCGTGTGGGACCGAGCCCGCTTCGAGCGCCTGTGGGGCTGGGCCTACCGCTTCGAGGCCTACACGCCCGCGCCGAAGCGTCAGCGCGGCTACTACGCGCTGCCGATGCTGTGGCGCGGCCGGGTCATCGGCTGGGCCAACGCCAGCGTGGCCGAGGGGCAGCTGCGCGTGGAGCCAGGCTACGTGAGCGGCCGGCCGCCGCGCGACGCGGCCTTCAAGGGGGCGCTGGCGGACGAGGTGCGGAGCCTGGAGGTGTTTCTCGGGCTGGAGAGGGCGCCTTCATGACCGGACGAGGTGGCCAGCCGGTGCCGCCGCGCTGCCGACCCTGGCCGTGGACCTGGGCCTGGACAAGGCCGTTCGCGGGCGTGCTGGCGCTGCTGCTGGCCGCCGCCTGCTCGCGCGGGCCCGCCGAAGCGCCGGCCGTGGCCGTCGCGCCCGCCCCTGTGGCAGCGGCCGACAGCGCGCCCGCGGTGCTGCTGGCGCGCGTGCAGGCCGACGCCACCGCGTGGCTGCTGGTGCAGGCCGACGGCACGGCACGGCCCCTGGGCCGCAGCAGCCGCGACAGCGAACTGCTGGCGGTCGACGGCGCCGCGGGCCGCTTCGTCTACCGCGACGGCGCGGGCCTGTGGCAGCAGAGCTGGCGCGCCCCGGCGCCGCCGCAGCCGCTGGCCGAGCGGCCCCCGCTCACCGGCGCCTTGCACGCCGCCTGGCTGGACCGCGACAGCGGCCTGCTGCACGTGCTGGAGATGCGCGAGCCGACCCCCGCCGAGCGGCGGGCGATGAAGCCCGAGCCCCCCGACGCGGAGCCGGTCTGGGCGGTGCTGTGGCGACACGCCGACGGCCGCTGGCTGGCCGTGGAACGCAGGGCCACCGCGTGGGGCGGCGCCGGCGCTGCGGTGGTCGACGACCGGCGGCACGAACGCGGCCGCTCGGCCCGCAGCATCGCCGGCGCCGCGTCCTGCGAGTCCACGCTGTGCGACGACGTGGCGCCCGCAGACCTGGTGCGCCGGCTGGGTGAGCGGGCCGGGCAGGCGGAGGAGTGGCGTCGCGTCGGGGTGCCCGGCGGCTGGCTGCTGTTCGGGGTCGGCCTCGGCGAGACCTGGCACCCGACGGGCCCATTCGTCTTCGTGGCCGCTGACGGCGCCGAGCCGGCGCCGGTGGCGATCGGGGCCGCCGACGAAGCGCTGCACCTGCAGCCGAAGGGGGCGCGGCTGCTGGTGTCGCCGGCCCTGCCCCCGGGCCCGGCCCACCTGGGGCACCTGCCCCGGGGGCCGGTGATCCCGCTCGGCGAGGTCGCGACGACGCCGGCCTGGGTCGACCGCTAGCCGGCCCGCCCGGCCGGCCAGGGCTCAGGCCGTGCGCAGCAGGCAGTGGCGCAGCGGGCCGACCTTGCTGTCGATGGCCTGCCGGGCGGCGCGTTCCGCCGCCGCGGCACGGTCGCCGCCGCCGGCGGCGGTGGTGTCGACGCCGCTCTTCCACTCGCAGTGCACGTGGCTGACCTCGTCGAAGACCAGGCTGGCGCCCAGCGACCTGGCGATGCGCTTGATCTCGAGGTTGTCGCCCTTGATGTCCAGCGCGTAGCCGGTCGAGTGCTTGCCCTGCGCCGGCCGGGCCACCGGCGCGTAGGCCAGCGCGATGCGCTTCCTGTCGCGCGGGCTCAGCTCGCGGATGGTGCTGGCCTTCACCACCGCGGCGAAGTCGACCTTGGCGCGCCTGACGACGCCGTGGCGCTCGAGGATGGACTCGTGCGACGACTGGTCCTTGGGCAGGCCGATCGGCGACTGGCGGTAGCCGCGCGCCGGGTTCGGTGCGCTGCCCAGCAGCGACTTGCGGATCGTCACCAGCCGGCGCAGGGGCTGCTCGTCCAGCGCCAGGGTCTCGCAGTGCTCGATGGTCTCCAGCAGGTAGTCCCAGTGGAAGTTGATCTTCCAGTACAGGTCCTCCATCGACAGCCAGCCCGAGATGACCCGGGCCGACTTCGGGAAGAAGGGCAGGATGGCTTTCAGGATGGCGTCGGTGGCCGGGATCGTCTTGACCTTGGGGTCGACGAACTCGGCCATCGAGGTGTGCATCGCGACGGGCGGCTCGGCCATGGGCGGGTTCTCCAGTCGCGGATGCTGGCAGCGCGCCCTGCGCGGGTCAATGCGGCCGGCTTCGGTGCCGCCGCCCGGCGGCACCAGCGCGCACAATGGCCCGACGTCCCGTCAGGCCAGCCCGCCGGCCCTCCCGCCACCTGCCCATGCTCGACGCCCTTCGTCAGGTCCTCGCCGCCGAGTGGGCACTGCTGCGCCGCCACCGCCGGCTGGCCCTGGCCTTTGCCGGCGTGGTGTTCGTGCCTGCGCTGTACGCCTACATCTACCTCGCCAGCGTCTGGGACCCGGCCTCGCACACCGGCTCGCTGCCGGCGGCGCTGGTGAGCCTGGATGCCGGCGCCAGCTACCGCGGCCGCGAGCTCAACCTGGGTGTCGAGGTCGCCCAGGAAATCGAACGCCAGGCGCAGTTCGCCTGGCGCCGCTACGACGACGCGGCCGCGGCGCGGCGCGACGTGCGCCGCGGCTCGCTGGCCTTCGTGCTGGAGATTCCGGCCGACTTCAGCCGACAGGCGGTGCCCGGCGAACGTGCCGGCGCCGCCGAGCTGCGGATCTACACCTCCGAGGGCAACCACTACGCCAGCGCCGGCTTCGCGCGCCGCTTCGCGCCCGAGGTGGCGCAGCGCATCAATACGCGCCTGGCGGTCACGCGCTGGGACCTGGTGCTCAGCAGCGCCGCCGGCAGCCGCCAGAGCCTGGACAGCCTGCGCGGCGGCCTGGCCGAGCTCGGCACCGGCGCCGGCGAGCTGCTGCAGGGCCTGGCGCAGGCGCGCGACGGCGGCCTGGCGCTGGCCGGCAGCGGCGCGCAGGTCGGCGAGGCGACGCAGCGGCTGCGTGCCGGCTCGCAACAACTGGCCGAGGGCGCGCAGCAGCTCAGCGCCGGCGTGCGCCAGACCGGCACGGCGCTGCGCGCCATGGATGCCCGCCGCCCGCCCGAGGCGGAGCTGGCGGCGCTGCGCGGCGGCGCGCGCCAGCTGGTGGACGGCCAGCGCGCCCTGGGGGGCGGCCTGGAGCAGCTGACCGAGGGCTCGGGCCGGCTGCTGGCGGGCGTGACGCGCCTGAAGGCCGGCGCCGAGGAGCTGCCGCTGTTCGGCGGTCCGCTGGGCGAGGGCGCAGGGCTGCTCGAGGACGGCACGCGCGAGCTTGGCCGCGGCCTGGCCCAGGCCGGCGACGCCAGCGCCCGGCTGCTGCAAGGCGCGCAGCGCCTGGACGAGGGCGTGGCCGCGCTGACCGAGGCCACGCTGCGCGCCGGCACGGTGCTGTCGGCCTTGACGGCCAGGCTGCCCGAAGACGCCCGGCTGGAGAGCTTCGCCGACGGCGCGCGCGACCTGCAGCGCGGCCACGAGGCGCTGGAGGCGGGCCTGCGGCCCTGGCAGGCCGGCGCGCAGTCCCTGGGCCAGGGGCTGGGGCGCCTGACCGACGGCGCGGCGCGGCTTCAGGCCGGGCTGTCGCTGCTGCGGGCGCAGCTGCCGCAGTCCGTGGACGCGCCCGGCGGCAGCGCGCAGGGCCTGGCGGCCTCGGTGCTGCCGCGGGTGGAGGTGGAGGCGCCGGTGGCCACCCACGGCGTGGCACTCACCCCCAACTTCGTGCCGCTGGCGCTGTGGGTGGGGGCGGTGATGGCGGCCTTCCTGGTGCACTGGCAGCGGCTGCCGCAGCCGCTGGCGGCGCTGCCACGGCCGTGGCTGGCGCTGGGCAAGCTGGCACTGCCGTCGCTGGTGGTGCTGCTGCAGGCGGCGCTGATGATGGTGATGCTGGAGCAGGTGCTGCACGTGCCGATCCCCGAGCCGGTGCGCTTCACCGCCGTGCTGGCGTTCAGCTCGCTGATGTTCCTGGCGCTGGTGTTCGCGCTGATCCGCGTCTTCGGCGACCTGGGCCGCGTGCTGGCCGTGCTGCTGCTGGTGGTTCAGGTCTCGGCCGCCGGCGCGCTGCTGCCCATCGAGCTGAGCGACGCCGCCTTCCAGGCCATGCACCCCTACCTGCCGCTGACCTGGGTGCTGCGCGCCTTCCGCGTGGCGCTGTTCGGCGCCTTCGAGGGCGAGCTGGCGCTGCCGCTGGCAGTGGTGGGCGCCACGGCGCTGGCGGCGCTGGCCGCGGGCATCGTGCTGGGGCGCTGGCGCCCGGTGCCGCCCGAGCAGTGGCGTCCGCCTTTGGACATCGAGTAGTCTGGAGCCATGTCGATCAAGCAGGTGGGCCCCACGCCGATACAGCCCCGGCACCGGCTGAGCTGCCACTGCGGAGCGGTGGTGCTCGAGCTTGAGCTGCCCGAGGGCATCGTCAACCCTCGCCGCTGCGACTGCTCGATGTGCCGGCGCCGGGGCGCCATCGTCGCGTCGGTGCCGCTCGACGGCATCCGCGTCGTCCAGGGCCAGGAGCAGCTGCGCCTGTACCAATTCAACACGCGCGTGGCCCGGCACTACTTCTGCGCCGTGTGCGGCATCTACACCCACCACCAGCGGCGCTCGTTCCCCGACCAGTACGGCTACAACGTGGGCTGCCTGGACGGGGTCAACCCCTTCGACCTGCCCGACGTGCCGGTGAACGACGGCGTGAACCACCCGGCGGACCGGCCGGCACGCACCGCGCCCGGCAGCTGAGCCCCCGGGGCGCCGGGGCAGTGCCGGACGCCCGCCCCAGCGAACCCGAAGGAGCCCCATGGAACCCGACCTCGACCCCGCCGGCCTGGCCACCCGCCGCGCCGTTCTGGGCGACGCCTACGTCGACGCCGCGCTCGCGAAGGCCACACCGTTCACGGCGCCGCTGCAGGAGCTGGTGACGCGCCACGCCTGGGGCAACACCTGGCAGCGGCCGGGCATCGACCTGCGCACCCGCAGCCTCGTCACGGTGTCGATGCTGGTGGCGCTGGGGCGCACCCACGAACTGAAGATCCACGTGCGCGGCGCGCTGAACAACGGCGTCACCCCGGCCGAGCTGCAGGAGGTCTTCCTGCACGCCAGCGTCTACTGCGGCTTCCCGGCGGCCGTGGACGCCTTCCGCGCCGCGGCCGAGGTGGTGGAGGGCACCGACGGTCAGAAGTGAATGCCCCGCATCATCTGCTGCAGCGCGATCGCCTCCGGGCTCAGCGATGACTTGCCGCTCTTGTCGCCCTTGGCCGCGTCGCTGTCGGGGAACATGCGGAAGCTGGAGTTCATGACGATCTGCGCGATGCGCGGCGACACCGCGTGCAGCAACTCGCCGGTGATGCCCAGCCGCGTCGCGATGCGCACCGGCTTGGCGATGCAGGCCTGCGCGATCATGTCGGCGGCCTCCTCGGGGCTCAGCGTCGGCACGTTGTTGTAGATCTTGGTGGGCGCGATCATCGGCGTGCGCACCAGCGGCATGTTGATCGTCGTGAAGGTGATGCCCTGGTCGGCGAACTCGCTGCTGGCGCAGCGCGTCCAGGCGTCCAGCGCCGCCTTGCTGGCCACGTAGGCGCTGAAGCGCGGCGCGTTGGTCAGCACGCCGATGGAGCTGATGTTCACGACGTGGCCGCGCTTCTTCTTCACCATGCCCGGCAGCAGGCCCATGGTGACGCGCAGGCAGCCGAAGTAGTTCAGCTGCATGGTGCGCTCGAAGTCGTGGAAGCGGTCGTAGCTGTTCTCGATGGCGCGGCGGATGCTGCGGCCGGCGTTGTTGATGAGGAAGTCGACGCCGCCGTGCTGCTCCTCCAGCGTCTTCACGAAGGCTGCGCAACCCTCCATGTCGGCGATGTCGACGCTGTAGCTGAACACCTTCGGGTCGGCCGTGCCCCGGGCCTTGGCGTGGGCCACGATCTCCTGCACAGCCTCGGCCAGCTTGTCGGCGTCGCGCGCGCAGATGATCGTGGTCGCGCCAGCCTCGGCGAACTTGCACGCCGCCGCCAGGCCGATGCCCGAGCTGCCGCCGGTGACCAGCACCACCTTGCCGCCCACCGTGCCCTTGAGGCTGCGGTCAATGAACAGGTCGGGGTCGAGGTGGCGCTCCCAGTAGTCCCACAGGCGCCAGGCGTAGTCGTGCAGGTTCGGGCACTCGATGCCGCTGCCCTGGAGCGCGGCGTCGAGCTCGCGGCGGTCGAAGCGCGTGGGGTAGTTCACCAGCTGGAAGATGTCCTCCGGCAGGCCCAGGTCCTTCATCACCGCGTTGCGGATGCGGCGCACCGGCGCCAGCGCCATCAGGCCCTTCTTCACGCTCTTGGGGATGAAGCCCAGCAGCGCAGCGTTGACGAAGAGGTTCATCTTCGGCGCGTGAGCGGCCTTGCTGAAGATGTCCAGCACGTCGCCGACGCGGTAGCCCTGCGGGTCGACGAGGTGGTAGCACTTGCCGGCGAGGGCGTGCCGGGAGTGGCTGATGTGGTCCAGGCAGGCGACCACGAAGTCCACCGGCACGATGTTGATGCGCCCGCCCTCCAGGCCCACGCTCGGGAACCACGGCGGCAGGATCTGCCGCATGCGCTGGATGAGCTTGAAGAAGTAGTAGGGGCCGTCGATCTTGTCCATCTCGCCCGTGGTGCTGTCGCCCACCACCACGGCCGGGCGGTACACCGTCCAGGGCACCTTGCACTCGCGGCGCACGATCTTCTCGCTCTCGTGCTTGGTCATGAAGTAGGGGTGCTCCAGGCCCTCGGCCTCGTCGAACATGTCCTCGCGGAAGACGCCTTCGTACAGGCCCGCGGCGGCGATGCTGCTGACGTGGTGGAAGTGCCGGGCCTCGACGGCCTTGGCGAACTCGCAGACGTTGCGCGTGCCCTCGATGTTGACGGCCACCTGGCTGTCGGCGTCGGCACCCAGGTCGTAGACGGCGGCCAGGTGGTAGACGGCGTCGACCTGGCCCTTCAGCGTCTTCAGCGCGTCCGCCGCCACGCCCAGCTTGCGGGCGGTGAGGTCGCCGGTCACGGGCAGGGCGCGCTTCTTCGCGGCGCCGGTCAGGCCCCAGTACTCGTACAGCGCCGCGAGCTTGCCTTCGCTGCCCTCTCGCACGAGGAAGCTCACGGTGCTGCCGCGGCGGGCCAGCAGGGCCTTGACGAGACGCTTGCCGATGAAGCCGGTGGCGCCGGTGACGAAGTAGTGCATGCCGGGATCTCCTCGTTCTGGGTCGTGTTCGGCGCGGGCTGCGGCCGCGCGGCGTCGACAGGATAGAGCGGTCTCACTAGCGCTCTAGGGTGCCGCCTCCAGGGATGAACCCTATATTTCCCTGCACAGCGCCGCCATGTCGTGTGGCGCATCACCGCACGCGAGGAAGCCCGATGGTCAAGAAGATGAAGAGCGCCGAAACCGGCACGAGCAGCACCTCGGCCGGCGGCAAGGGCGGGGCCGCCCACCTGCTGGACAGCCAGCTGGCCGGTGCCGTGAAGGATTCCGCGCAGCAGATCTGGCTGGCCGGCATGGGGGCCTTCAGCAAGGCCCAGGAAGAGGGCAGCAAGGTCTTCGAGGCGCTCGTCAAGGAGGGCATGAGCCTGCAGAAGAAGACGCAGGGCATCGCCGAGGAGAAGATCTCCGAGGTCACCGGCAAGATGACGGCCATGGCCGGAACCGTGCAGGCCAAGGCCGGCCAGAACTGGGACAAGCTCGAGGCCATCTTCGAGGCCCGCACCGCCAAGGCGCTGAGCAAGCTGGGCGTGCCCACGGCCAAGGACGTGCACGCCCTGACCGAGCGCGTGGACGCGCTGGCCGCCGCCGTGGCCCGGCTGTCCAAGGGCGCGGCCGCCGCGCCGAAGCCCGCTGCCAAGGCCGCCCGCAAGGCGCCGGCCAAGGCCGCCGCCGCCCCGGCCACCCCCGCCGCGCCGGCCAAGCGCAGCCGCCGCAAGGGCGCCGCGGCCTGATGGCGCCTCTTGGCCGGACGGGCTGAGCGATGAGCCGCATCGGCCTGGCCCTGGCCGGCGGAGGCCCGCTGGGCGCCGTCTACGAGATCGGCGCCCTCGTGGCGCTGGAGGAGTCGATCCGCGGGCTCGACCTCAACGCCCTGGACGGCTACGTCGGCGTGTCCGCCGGCAGCTTCCTGGCCGCGGGCCTGGCCAACGGCATGACGGCGAGGCAGTTGTGCACCGCCTTCATCGACGGCGACTCGCGCCACCCCGACCACGTCCCGGCCTCGATGTTCATGCGCCCGGCGCTGGCCGAGTTCTCGGGCCGGCTCGCCGCGCTGCCCGGCCTGGCCGGACGGGCCGCCTGGCAGGCCTTGCGCGGCCGGCCCTGGCTGTCGGCGCTGGAGCAGCAGGGCCGCGCCCTGCCCACCGGCCTGTTCAGCCACGAGCCGATCGAGGCGAGGCTGCGCTCGCTGCTGTCGGCCCCCGGCCGCAGCGACGACTTCCGCCGCCTGGCCGCCACGCACGGCCGGCGCCTGGTCATCGTGGCCACCGACCTGGACAGCGGCGAGGCCGTGCCCTTCGGCCGGCCCGGGCACGACCACGTCCCCATCTCGCGCGCCGTGGCCGCCAGTGCCGCGCTGCCGGGGCTGTTCCCGCCCGTGCCGGTGGACGGCCGCTGGTGCGTGGACGGCGCGCTGAAGAAGACGCTGCACGCCAGCGTGCTGCTGGACGACGGCGTCGACCTGGTGCTGTGCCTGAACCCGCTGGTGCCCTTCGACGCCACGCACCCGCAGCGGCATCGCGTGCTGGCCGGCGGCGAGGCGCCCATTCCGCGGATCGTCGATGGCGGCCTGCCGGTGGTGCTGAGCCAGACCTTCCGCAGCCTCATCCACTCGCGCCTGGAGCTCGGCCTGAAGGGCTATGGGTCCAGCCACCCGCGGGCCGACCTGCTGCTGTTCGAGCCCGACCACCGCGACCCCGCGATGTTCCTGGCCAACGTCTTCGCCTACGGCCAGCGCCGCGCCCTCGCCGAGCACGCCTACCAGGCCACGCGTGCCGACCTGCGCAAGCGCCGCAGTGCACTGCGCCCGGTGCTGGCGCGGCACGGCCTGGCGCTGGACGAGGCCGCGCTCGACGACACCCACCGCCGGCTGCTGCCGCACCGCCGCGGCGCCGCGGCTCCGCCCAGCCAGGCGACGCAGGCGCTGCGCCGGCTCGACGAGGTGCTCGACGACCTCGAGCGTGCGCTGTCGTCCACGGCCTGAGGCCGGCCGCCCCGCCCTGCGCTCAACCCGCGCCGCCGGCCGCCGATATCAGGGGTCGATGAGTGCGTCCCCCGCTCCCCGCCCCGTCCCGCCCGACCTCGCCGGCCGCCGGATGGCCGCGGCCCTGGGCCGGCTGCTCGACAAGGCGCCCGGTGCGCGCGAGGTGCTGCCGCACCTGGCCGCGCTGGAGCGCGGGCTGAAGCAGGACGGCAAGGTCGCCATCGACCGCATTCCGGAGCACTGGCTGGGGCGCATCACCTCGCAGCTGTCGAGCCTGCCGCTGCCGGACGACGAGCCGCCGCTGCACGAACTGCTGCAGTGCCTGTCGGAGCGCCTGCGCCCCGCCGCCATCGAATGGGAGGCGCCCAGCATGCCCTGCCGATTCGACCCCGAGCAGACGGTGGTGATCCGCGAGATCAGCCACAGCGAGTTCCTCGCCGCCAGCGACGAGATGGCGCCGACGATGCCGCTGCCGATCCTCGACGACGAGGCCCGTTCTCAGCCCAGGTAGCGCCGCTCGAGGTGGGCGCGGAAGTGCGCCGGGTTCAGCGGCTCGCCGCTGGCGCGGATGGCCAGCTCGTCCGTCGTCCAGCGGCTGGCCTGGCTCCAGATGTTGTCGCGCAGCCAGTCGAACACCGCGCCGAGCTCGCCGCGGCTGATGCGCGCGTCCAGGTCGGGCATGGCGCGGCGCATGGCGGCGAACCACTGCGCCGCGTACATGGCGCCCAGCGAGTAGCACGGGAAGTAGCCGAACAGGGCCTCGGGCCAGTGCACGTCCTGCAGCGGCCCGTCCTTGAAGTTGCCGCGGGTGTCCAGGCCGAGCAGCTCCTGCATCTTGGCGTCCCACAGCGCCGGCACGTCCTCGACCTCGATCTCGCCCTCGATCAGCGGCTTCTCGATCTCGTAGCGCAGGATGACGTGCGCGGGATAGGTCACCTCGTCGGCGTCGACGCGGATGAAGCCGCGCTTGACGCGCGTGAGCAGCTTCGACAGGTTGGCCTCGGCGAAGGCCGGTTGCTCGCCGAAGGCCTGCACCACCAACGGCGCCAGGTGCCGGATGAAGCCCGGGTGGCTGCCCAGCTGCATCTCGAAGCTCAGGCTCTGGCTCTCGTGCAGCGCCATGCTGCGCGCCTCGGCCACGGGCTGGCCGAGCAGCTCGCGCGGCAGGTTCTGCTCGTAGCGGCCGTGGCCGGTCTCGTGCACCGTGCCCATCAGGCTGCCGAGGAACTCGTCGTCGCGGAAGCGCGTGGTCATGCGCACGTCCTCGGGCACGCCGCCGCAGAACGGGTGGGTGGAAACGTCGAGCCGCCCGCCGTCGAAATCGAAGCCCAGCAGCTTCATCACCGCTTCGCACAGGGCGCGCTGCTTCGTCACCGGGAACGGGCCCTGCGGCTGCACGACGGTCTCGCCCGCCTGGCGCTCGATGACGCGGTCGATGAGCCCCGGCAGCCACTGCCGCACCTCGCCGAACACGCGGTCGACCTGGGCGCAGGTCATGCCGGGCTCGAAGCGGTCCATCATCGCGTCGTACTTGCGCACGCCCATCAGCTGGCTCAGCAGCTCGGCCTCGCGGCGGGCATTGCTCAGCACGGGGCGGAAGTTCTCCACGAAGCCGGCCCAGTCGTTGGCCGGCCGCTGCCTGCGCCAGGCGTGCTCGCAGCGCGAGGTCGCCATCTGCTGCTCCTGCACCAGCGACTCGGGCAGCGCATTGCTGGCGCGCCATTGGCGGTGCATCTCGCGCAGGTTGGCGCGCTGGAAGTCCGACAGGGGCTCCTGCTCGGCGCGCTGCAGCTGCTCGCGCAGCCTGGGGTCGGTGCGCATCCGGTGCAGCAGCGCCGCCATTTCGGCCAGCGCGGCGGCGCGCGCCTCATTGCCCTTGGGCGGCATGTTGGCCGCCCGGTCCCAGCCGGCGATGCTCTGCAGGTGGCCCAGGCGGTGCAGGCGGGTCCAGGTGCCGGCCAGCTCGTCGTAGGTGGGGGTGGCGGTGCTGCTCATGGCGTCGTGATGGAAAGGAGACTCATGGACGATTTTGCGGCGTTCACAGCTGCAGCGCGCCCGGGAAGAACCAGAGCGCGCCGCCCACGTAGAACAGGTAGCGAAGGAACTTGCCGACGGCCATGTAGATGGTGCAGGGCCAGAAGGGCAGCTTCAGCCAGCCGGCCACCGCGCACAGCGGGTCGCCCACCACGGGCAGCCAGCTCAGCAGGCAGGCCGGCGGCCCCCACTTGCGCAGCCAGGCCAGCGCGCGCTCGGTGCTGGGCTTGGGCCTGGCGATCTGCTCGTAGGCCATCTCGGCGCCGTAGCCCATCCAGTAGCTGATGCAGCCACCGAGCGTGTTGCCGGCCGTGGCCACCAGGATGGCCGGCCAGAACAGCTCGGGCGCCACCTTCACGAGCCCGAAGACCACGGGCACGCTGGCCATGGGCAGCAGCGTGGCCGACACCAGCGACACCACGAACACCGTGCTCAGCCCGTACTGGGGCAGGGCCATCGTGGCCAGGATCGAGTGCAGCCAGGCTTCCATGCGTTGCGGCCCATTATGGGCAGGGCGGCGACGCCCTCAGCGGGGAACCGGGCGGGGCTGTCCCTGGGCGTCGATGGCCACGTAGGTGAGGTCGGCCTCGGTCACCTTCACCACCTGCAGCTGGCTGGGGTTGCGCTCGGCGATCACGGTCACGTGCACCGAGATGCTGGTGGTGCCGATGCGCGTGATGCGGGCGTAGAAGCTCAGCAGGTCGCCCAGGCTCACCGGCTGCTTGAACACGAACTGGTTGACCGCCACCGTGGCGATGCGCCCGCGCGCCACGCGCGACGGCAGCACCGATCCGGCGAGGTCGACCTGCGCCATGATCCAGCCGCCGAAGATGTCGCCGTTGGCGTTGACGTCGGCCGGCAGCGGGATGACGCGCAGCACCAGCTGGCTGCCGTCGTCCAGCTGCGGCGGCGCGAGCATGGGCATGTCGTTCGCGTCGGGGGTGTCGGCGGCGTTGTGGGCAGGGCTCAAGGTGCGGGCTCCGGCGGACGGGGGCGGCGACAATGCGCGCCTGATGACCGTGCCTTCCACTGTAGCTGCCGCGGCGCCTGGCGCGCCCCGTTCCGACTGGGGCACGCTGGCCCGGCTTCTGCCCTACCTGTGGCGCTACCGCTGGCGCGTGGGCGCGGCACTGGCCTTCCTGCTGGCGGCCACGGCCGCCAACGTCGGCGTGCCCGTGCTGCTGAAGGAGCTGGTGGACGCGCTGGCCATCAAGCCGGGGCAGGCGGTGGCGCTGCTCGTGGTGCCGGCGGGGCTGATCGCCGCCTACGGCCTGCTGCGCCTGAGCACCAGCCTGTTCACCGAGCTGCGCGAGCTGATCTTCGCCAAGGCCACCGAGGGCACGGCGCGCAGCATCAGCCTGCAGGTGTTCCGCCACCTGCACGCCCTGAGCCTGCGCTTCCACCTCGAGCGGCAGACCGGGGGCATGACGCGCGACATCGAGCGCGGCACGCGGGCCGTGCACTCGCTGATCAGCTACTCGCTCTACAGCATCTTCCCCACCCTGGTGGAGGTGGCGATGGTGCTGACGCTGCTGGCCGTGAAGTTCGACGCCGCGTTCGCGTGGATCACCGCCGGCGCGCTGGTGGCCTACGTGAGCTTCACGGTGACGGTGACCGAGTGGCGCACCAAGTTCCGCCGCGAGATGAACGAGCTCGACAGCAGCGCCCACACGCGGGCCATCGACTCGCTGCTGAACTACGAGACGGTGAAGTACTTCGGCAACGAGGGCTTCGAGGCCCGGCGCTACGACGAGAACCTCGAGCGGCTGCGCCGCGCCGCGCTGAAGAGCCAGACCACGCTGTCGCTGCTCAACACCGGGCAGCAGCTCATCATCGCCGCGGCGCTGATCGCGATGCTGTGGCGGGCCACGCAGGGCGTGGTCGAGGGGCGGCTGACGCTGGGCGACCTGGTGATGATCAACGCCTTTATGATCCAGCTGTACATCCCGCTGAACTTCCTGGGCGTGATGTACCGCGAGATCAAGCAGAGCCTGACGGACCTGGACAAGATGTTCGGGCTGATGGAGAAGCACCGGGAGGTGGACGACAAGCCCGGCGCGCCGGCGCTGCAGGTGCGCGAGGGCGTGGTGCGCTTCGAGGGCGTGGGCTTCGCCTACGACCCGGCACGGCCCATCCTGCACGACCTGGACTTCGAGATTCCCGCCGGCAAGACCGTGGCGGTCGTGGGCCCCAGCGGCGCCGGCAAGAGCACGCTGGCGCGGCTGCTGTTCCGCTTCTACGACGTCGGCAGCGGCCGCATCACCGTCGACGGGCAGGACATCCGCGAGGTCACGCAGGCCAGCCTGCGCGCGGCCATCGGCATCGTGCCGCAGGACACGGTGCTGTTCAACGACACGGTGCACTACAACATCGCCTACGGCCGGCCCGGCGCCACGCGCGAGGAGGTCGAGGCCGCCGCCCGGGCGGCCCACATCCACGACTTCATCGCCGCCACGCCCAAGGGCTACGAGACCATGGTGGGCGAGCGCGGCCTCAAGCTCAGCGGCGGCGAGAAGCAGCGCGTGGCGATCGCGCGCACGCTGCTGAAGAACCCGCCGATCCTGATCTTCGACGAGGCCACTTCGGCGCTGGACAGCGCCAACGAGCGCGCCATCCAGGCCGAGCTGCGCGCGGCGGCCGAGGGCAAGACGGCGCTGGTGATCGCGCACCGGCTGAGCACGGTGGTGGATGCGCACGAGATCGTCGTGCTCGAGGCCGGCCGTGTGGTGGAGCGTGGCCCGCACGCCGAGCTGCTGGCGCGCGGCGGGCGCTATGCGCAGATGTGGCGCCTGCAGCAGAGCGGGCAGGACGTCTAGCGTCCGGGCTGCCGGCTAGACGACGGCGGCCTGCAGCAGCCGCAGCGTGCCCGCGTCGGCGTCCAGCTCCGCCGGCACGCCCAGCGGCAGTGTCCATTTCGGGCCGATGTGGCCGAAGGCCGCGTTGCGCAGCACCGGCACGCCCAGGCCGCCCAGGTGGTCGGCCAGGATCTCGTCGAGCGTCAGCGTGCCGTAGCTGCCCTCGCTGGGCTTGCAGCTGGTGAAGCCGCCCAGCACCACGCCGGCCACGCGGGCCAGGTGCCCGCCCAGCGCCAGCGTGGTGAACATGCGGTCGACGCGGTAGAGGTACTCGTTGACGTCCTCGAGGAACAGGATCGCGCCGGTGAGGTCGGGGAAGTGCGGCGTGCCGGCCAGCGACGTGAGCACCGCCAGGTTGCCGCCCTGCAGCGGCCCGCGCGCCACGCCGCCGCGCAGCGGGCGCGGCGGCAGGTCGGCCGGGTTGCGCAGCAGCGGCGCCTCGCCGGCCATGGCCACGGCGCGGAAGTACTCCGCCGAGAACGGGTTCCAGTCCGAGCGCGCCAGCGGGCTGTGGAAGGTGACCAGCCCCGTGGCGCCGTGCACCGCCGTGATCAGCGCCGTGAGGTCGGAGAAGCCGCCCAGGAACTTGGGGTGGCGCGCGAGCAGCCCCATGTCCAGCAGCGGCAGCACGCGGTTGGCGCCGCTGCCCCCCGTGACGGCCAGGATGCCGGCGATGCCGGGGTCGCTGAACATCGCGTGCAGGTCGTCGGCGCGCTGCCGCGGCGTGCCGGCCATGTGGCCGTAGCGCGCGCGCAGGTTGGGCGCCTCGCGCGTGCGCAGGCCCAGCGCGCGCAGCGCGGCGTGGGCGCGCTCGTAGGCCTCGTCCTCGTGCAGCGCGCCGCTGGGGTTGACGAAGCCCAGCGTGTCGCCTTCCCTCAGGCGCGCCGGGCGCAGCAGGGGTCGTGTCATCCGATGTCCGTCCCGCGGTGCGGCTCGACGTCCACCGACTCGAACCAGTTGTTCCAGAAGAGGGGCCGGCGGTAACCCACCAGCCAGGGCTGCATCAGCGCCGTGGCCGCCAGGTGCGTGCGCAGCTTGTAGGGCATCCAGGCCACGGTCAGGCGCTTGGCGTGGTCGAACAGGGCCTCGCGCTCGGGGCCGTCGGGCAGGGCCTGCAGCCGCGCCAGCGTGGCGTTCATCTCGGGCAGGTCGAAGCGCGAGAGGTTGATGCCGCCCGCGGCCTTGCCCTCGTAGCGCAGCAGGCCCTCGATGCCATCGGGCGCGCTGGCGCGGCCGCTCACGCTCCAGAGCATGAGCTTGCCGGCACGCGCGGCCTTGTACTGCTCGGGCCACTGCGCCGTCTGGAAGCGGATGCGCAGGCCGATGGCCGTCATGTCGCGCTTCATCAGCTCGTCGTAGCGGCGCATCTCCTGCGCCGGCTGCGTGGCCATCTCCAGCACCAGCGGCTGGCCCTCGGGGGTCTCGCGCCAGCCGTCGCCGTCGCGGTCGCGCCAGCCGAACAGCTCGAGCAACGCGCGCGCCTTGGCCGGGCTGTAGTCGCTCATCTCGCTCTTCCAGCCTGGGTCATAGCCGCTCAGGTGCACGGCCACCGGCGACTGCGCCACCACGGCCGAGCCGTGGCGCAGCAGGTCCACCTCGCGCGGCACGTCGATGGCCAGCGCGATCGCTCGGCGCAGCGCCACGCGCTCGGGCGTGTAGCCGCCCACCAGCGGATGCTCCATGTTGAACATCGTGTAGTAGGTGCTGGGCAGCACGGCGGAATCGGCGCGGATGCCGCGGCGGCGCAGGTTCGGCGCCAGCCGGCCGCCGGGCAGGGCCACCGGCAGGAAGCCGTCGGGCAGCTCGACCCAGTCGTGGTCGCCGTTCAGGAAGGCCAGCCACATCGGCTGCTTCTCGTCGATGACGTCGATCTCGACGCGGTCGACCATGGGCACGCGCCGGCCCTTCAGGCGCGCCAGGATGGCCTGGCCCTCCAGGTCGTCGGCCGCGGGCTCGGCGTCGTACAGCACGGTGCGGTAGTGCGGGTTGCGCTCGAGCACGATGCGCGAGGCGCGCCGCCACTCCACCAGCCGGAACGGGCCCGTGCCCACCGGGTGCTGCATGCTCAGCTCGCCGTGGGCCTCGATGACCTCGCGCGCCACCGTGGCCGTGGAGGCGCTGGCCAGCCACTGCGGGAAGCGCGGCCGCCCGGCGTCGAGCACGAAGCGCAGCGTGTGGCGGTCCAGCACCTGCAGCCCCGGGATGGCACGGTCGTAGTCGAAGGGCTTCTTCTGCTCGACGGCCTCGCGGCGCAGCGCGGCCAGGCCGCTGATGCCCACCTGCTCGGCGGCGCTCCAGCCGGGGCTGCGCATGGCGGGGTCGGCCAGCCGCTTGAGGCTGTAGGCCACATCGGCGGCCACCAGCTCGCGGGGGGCGCCGCGCGTGGTGGCGGCGAAGGCCGGGTCGGGCGTGAAGTGGATGCCGGGCTTGAGCCGCACGGTCCAGGTGCGGAAGTCGGCGCTGGGCTCGGGCATGGCCAGCGCGGTGCGCGGGCGCAGCTTCACCGGGCGGGCCAGCGGGTCGAACTCCAGCAGCGTCTCGAAGACGTGGCTGGTGATGCGCAGCGAGCGCACGTCGCCCACGCGCGCGGGGTCGAAGCCGGTCTCGCTCTCGCTGGCCAGGCGCAGCACCTTGGGAGCGGCCGGCGCCGCCGGCCAGGCCGGTGCCGGCAGTGCCAGCGCGGCAGCGCCCTGCAGCAGGCGGCGGCGCTCGGGCTTCATGCGGCGGCGGCGCGGCGCTGCGCCAGAAGCGCCGCGGCCACCTCGGCGAAGCCCTGGCCGCGCTCGGACGCCGCCAGCCAGGCGGGCCAGTGGCGCAGCGTGGCGCCGAAACGCAGCAGGTTGGCCACGCCCACGGCGTGCGGCAGCCGCTCGAACAGCGCCTCGTCGTTGGGTGAGTCGCCCACGTACACCCAGCGCCCGGCGTCGCTCGCCAGGCGCTGGCCGAACAGGCGCTGCAGCATCCAGTCGGCCCCGCTGGCCTTGTCGTGGGTGCCGATCCAGCCGTTGACGTGGATGGAGCTCACGCTGGCCACCAGCCCCTCGGCGCGCATGATCGCCACCACGCGCGCGACGCCGGCCTTGTCGAGCGGCACGAACTCGGCGTGGTCGATGGCGATGTCGGTCTCGCGGCCTGCGCTGTCGCGCGCCGGCATGGCGCCGGGCACCTCGGCCACGATGCGCGCGGACACCGCGGCCAGCCTGCGGGCGTTGCGCGCACGCGTGGCGGCGTCCTGCACGTATTCGGTGTGCACGGCGCCAGTGGCGGGATCACGCACCAGGGCCACGGCGCCGTTCTCGGCCACCACGGCAGCCACCGGCCACGGCGCCGTGAGCTCGCGGCACCAGCCCAGCGGCCGCCCCGTGATCGCCACCACCGGCACGCCGGCCGCGCGCAGCCCGTGCAGCGCGGCCAGCGCCACGGGCTCGATGGCGCCGTCGCGCGTGAGCGTGTCGTCGATGTCGGTCAGCAGGCCCTGCACGCCGCGCCAGGCCCCTGGCGGCAGCGTGGCCAGCGGGGCCGGCGCGCGACGGCCGTCCGGCAGCGGGGCGGGGGCGGTGCTCACCGTGGCGTCATCGAAAGTGCACGATGCGGCGGCCTCGCCGCCCGCATTCGCACCGCTGGTGATGTCGCCCATGAGCGGGCATTCTGCGGCAAGCGCCAAGGCCCGCGCCGCGCCGCAGCGCGGGCGGTACCGCTTCGGCGGCGGCAGCGTCGGGAGGACGCGGCCGAGGCCGGATCACTCCAACCGCAGGCCCAGCAGCTCGGCGCTGCGCCGCGGGTTCACCAGGTTCACGCGGCCGCGGCGCTCGGCGCCGTCCAGCAGCGCCTGGCGCACCTGCGCCACGGTGAGCTGCGGGTTCAGCGCGAAGAGCTTGGCCGCCGCGTTGGCCACCTGCGGGCTGGCCATGCTGGTGCCGCTGAACTTCACGCGGGCTCCGCCCGGCAGCAGGCTGTCGACCTCGAAGCCGTTGGCGTGCAGCACCACCGTCCTGCCGAAGGTGGAGAAGCTCGTCTCCTCGCCGGCGCGGTCCACCGCGCCGACGGTGAGCAGGTTGGGCAGCTGCAGGCCGGCGGGGATGTAGTCCTCGAAGTCGGCGCTGTTGTCCTCGTTGCCCGAGCCGGCCACGAACAGGATCTCGGGCGCCGAGGCGATGGCCTCGCGCAGCGCCGCGCGCTCGATGTCGAACAGGCGGCGGGCGAGCTGCTTGCGCTCCTCCGGGGTGGCGCCCACGTTGTGCCAGGCGAGCATGCCCTCGTAGGCACTGGCGCCGTAGCGCCAGCTCATGTTCACGACGCGCAGCTTCTGGTCCTTGAACGACTGCACGATGGCGCGGTAGGCGGCCGCCGTGCGCTTGGACAGCTCCTCGGTCGGGCGCACGGGCTCGCTGCGGTGCTCCCACAGCTGCGTGGCCGTGAACACGCGCGCGAAGGGGTTGCCGTCCACGGCGATGCCGGCCACGTGCGTGCCGTGCGTGTACAGGCTCGCGAGGCTCAGGTCCTCCTGGAAGGCCTTCACCTGCTCGGGCTTGAGCGTGGCGACCACCTGCCTGAGGCGGCGCGCGTCCTCGGTGTCGAGGGCCGAGCGCAGGTCCATCCTGCCCTTGACCAGCTGCTGCAACTGCGGCCAGCGCGCCTCGGCCTCGCCCAGCGGGCGCAGCAGCGCCGTCGCGGGGCGCGCCTCGCGGTCGAAGGCGATGCCGCGGCCGGGCGTGGGCTTGAACAGGGCGAGGTCGACGCCGCTGTCCCAGATGCCGACGCCCACCTCGGCCGCGCGCGCCGTGGCCGGGATGGCAAAGGTGCGGGGAGTCCACAGGTCGGGCTTGGCGGCCGCCGGGGCGCGGCGGTCGATCACCGCCTGCAGGCCGGCCACGATCTCGGAGCGCAGCGGCACCAGCAGTTCCTGCTGCACGCGGGCGGCTACGATGGAGCCCACCATGCCCTCGGGCACCACCAGGTTCATGTTGCGTGCCATCACGTCCACCTGCTGCTGGAAGGTGCCCTGCAGCACGGCCGGGTTGAGCAGCTCGAACTGGCCCTTGCTGCCCTTGATCTGGTCGCCGGCGTCGGCCCAGTTCAGCGCGCCATAGCGGCGCTCGACCTCGGCGCGGATCCAGGCGGCGTCCCGGCGGCCGGTCTGCTGCTCGGCCAGCAGCAGCGCCAGCAGCCCGGTGGTGGCGCGCGGGCCGGGCTTGTCCTGCAGGGCCTTGAGGCGCTCGACGATCGCCGGCACCGCCGCCCAGTCGCCGCGAAACTGCGCCAGCGTCAGCAGCGCGCCGTGGTAGGCGCGCAGCGTGGCGGCGTCCTGGATGTCGAAGCGCTCCAGATCGCCGCGCAGGTTGGCCTCGAGCTGCGCCGCCAGCGGCAGCAGCTGCTCGCGCGGGCCGGCGAGGTATTCGCTGGGCAGCCGCGCCAGCGTCACGGTGCGCCGCGGCAGCTGCTCGCTGGAGGTGATGACGGTGCGCGAGGCGCCGGCAGGGGCCGGGGCGGTCTGCGCCTGTGGCAGGCTGCAGGCCAGGGCCAGGGTCGAGGCCAGGGCCAGGTGGCGGAGATGGAGGGCCAAGACGGGCTCCTTGGGGATGATGGATGAGCCCTCATTCTTCCGGACCTCGGCGCGTTCGAGGCGGCCGCGCGACGAACGGTCGCAGCGGCGTCATGAACCGCGCCACGGGGCGAACGAACGCCCATCGGCCGTGGCTTCTGCACGAGTCTCGATGACCGATGCGCAGAACGGCGGCAGTCCGGCGCTGTGGAACAGCCGCTGGATGAGAGCCGCGCAACCTGACGCCAGCGGCAACGGGTTGTCGAACGGCCGAAGCAGCCTCGCCAGCGGGGCCGGGGACGCGGAGCCCCCGTTCAGCGGGCAGCGCTTCGGATCTGCCGGCAACCTCAACATCCACCTGCACCGCCTGGTGCTGGATGGGGTGTACCGCCGCGGTGCCGATGGCGCGCCGACCTTGGTCGAGACGGATGCACCCACCGACGACGAGCTGCACGCGCTGCTGCAGACCGTCATCACCCGGCTGATGAAGATGCTCACGCGCCGGGGCGTGCTGGTCGAGGACAGGGGCCAGACCTACCTGGCCGAGCCTGCTACCGACGGTGAGGCATCGCGCACGCTGCGGCCGCTGCAGGCCGCAGCCATCAATTACCGCATCGCCTTCGGCCCCCGGTGCCGGGCAGAAGGTGCCCACACTGAGAGGCGCAATGCCGCGCGAGACCGCAGCGCGGCAGCCCCTGTGCGCCGACATCGATGGTTTCAGTCTGCACGCTGCTGTGCGGGTCGAGGCACACGACCGCAAGCGGCTGGAGCGGTTGTGCCGCTACATCACGCGCCCGGCGCTGTCGGACGAACGGGTTCAGCTCAACGCCGCCGGCCAGGTCGAGCTCAGGCTCAAGACGCAGTGGCGCGATGGGACCACGCACCTGATGATGTCGCCGCTGGAGTTCATGCAGCGGCTGGCCGCTCTGGTGCCGCGGCCGCGGCTGCATCTGATCCGCTTTCATGGCGTGCTGGCGCCGAACGCCAAGCTGCGCGCGCTGGTGGTGCCGCACAGTCCACCGGATCGAGAGGAGCCTGCCACCGAAGCCTATTCGGCCGCCGGGTGCGAGGTTGAGACCGCTCAGGCACGGCCGCAGCGCATCAGCCGGGCGCGGCTGCTCAAGCGGGTCTTAGCTGCGACATAACTTGAGTACAAGTTAGTCTGCGCTGAAGCTTCGCTTTCGACATCGACATGCAGCACTGCCCGAACTGCGGCGCCGGGGAACTGAAGATCATCGCGGCCATCCTCGAGCGGCCGGTGATCGAGAAGATCCTCACCCACCTGGGCTGAGTGCGGACGCAAGGCCGTCCCTGCGGATGGACTTGCGCCTCACGAAGGGCCCGAGCTCTGCGAGGGCGCGGCCTGCAAGGCTGGATCCGCAGCCGCCACCCAGAGAGCGGGCGCGCGAGACGGCGCAGGACTGAAGTCGCCCGGGCCGCGCCGGTCGGCCCGGACACCATACGCATTGAATCCCGCCGGTCCGCCAAGCCGTAGGTCCCTGGTTCGCGCCCAGGTCGGGGAGCCAAGAAAACCGAAGAAGGTCAAGGGTCTGCACGATAGTGCCGGCCCTTGTTCTTGACCGGGCCGCGCGACACGCGGTCTTCGCCTCGATCCCGGACGGCGCGCGCTGGACGCGTCGGCGCATCCTGGACCTCGCGCCCTGCGCAGAGACGGCCGCTGCGCTGCGGGCCCCGGCTTCCTCAGCCCCCTCGCAAGCGGGCAGCGAGGGCGCTCGCGGGGGCGGGGTGGCCATCGGCGACGCCGCCGGGCCCGCCGCCGCGGCGGGCAGCGGCGCACCCCTGCACGGCATCGGCATCGCGCCGATGCGGAGCGCCGGGCAGTCCACGCAGCTTGCGTTACAACCGTGGCATGAAGCTCCTCCTGCCGATCCGCCTGCTGCGCCTGGCTCGCTGGGCGGCTGCCGCCGCGCTGGCCGGCTGCGCCAGCGTGCCGCCCCTGCCCGCCGAGGCCCCTCCCCAGGCGGTGGCCTGCCCCGCGGGCCTGCCCGAAGGCACCCGCTGCCTGGGCGGCCGCGACAGCGCCGGCGCGCACTACCTGGCGGCCGTGCCCGCGCGCTGGAACCGCGTGCTGGTGGTGCACGCCCACGGCGGGCCGCTGCTGGGCGAGCCGCAGGCCGAGCGCGTGATCGAGGACCTTCAGCGCTGGTCCATCATGGTCCGCGCCGGCTACGCCTGGGTGGGTTCCAGCTTCCGCCAGGGCGGCGTGGCCGTGCGCGCGGCGGCCGAGGACACCGAGCGCGTGCGCCGCATCTTCGTCGCCCACGTGGCCAGGCCCGAGCACACCGTGCTGCACGGGCAGAGCTGGGGCGCCAGCGTGGCGGCGCAGGGCGCGGGGATGTTCACCGAAGGCCGGCCCTACGACGCCGTGCTGCTCACCAGCGGCGTGCTCGGCGGCGGCACCCGCAGCTACGACTTCCGCCTCGACCTTCGCGTGGTCTACCAGCACCTGTGCCAGAACCACCCGCGGCCTGACGAGCCCGGCTACCCGCTGTGGATGGGGCTGCCGGCGGGCTCGACGATGACGCAGGCCGAGCTCGCGCGGCGCGCCCGCGAGTGCCTGGGCCTGGGCCTGCCGCCTGCGCAGCGCACGCCCGAACAGGCGCGCAGGCTGCGAACGATCGTCGATGTGATCCGCATACCCGAGGCCAGCGTGCAGGGCCACCTGAACTGGGCCACCTTTCACTTCCAGGACATCGCCACGAAGCGCACCGGCGGGCGCAACGTGTTCGGCAACGTCGGCGCGCGCTACACCGGCTCGCCCGACGACGCCGCGCTCAACGCCGCCGTGGCGCGCTACGCCGCCGACCCGGAGGCGGTGAAGGCCTTCGGCGCCGACACGGACCCGACCGGCCGCATCCCCGTGCCCGTGCTCACGGTGCACGCCATCCACGACCCGGTGGCCTTCGTCGAGCTCGAGCACCGCTTCGGCGAGACCATGCGCGCCGCCGGCAGCGCCGACCGCCTGGTGCAGGTGTTCACCGAGCACGCCGAGCACAGCTACCTGGCAGACCCGCTGTACCCCGCGCTGTTGCAGCAGCTGCTGGCCTGGCAGCGGGGCGGCGCGCGGCCCACGCAGGCCGGCGTGGCCGAGGCATGCCGCGCGCACGAGGTCACCTGGGGCCCGGGCTGCCGCATGGTGGTGGGCTACGAGCCGCCGCCGCTGGACGCGCGCATGGCGCCGCGGCAGCGGCCTTGAGCGCGGAACGGAACAGCGGATTGGCGGCTCTGGGCACCGGGTCGACCGGGGAAGGTCTGCAACACAGGCCCGTGACTGGCCCGAAGTGCTCGGAGTTCGCGCCGGTTCCTGCGCCGGCGCCAGAAAGCAGCGCTTTCGAACGACGCATCCTCGGCAGCGAGCACAATCCCGGCCATGATGCGCGGTGCAGCCCAGACTCAGGCCCTGCACGAAGCAGCGGTGCGTGACGCGCTGGCGCAACTGGACGCCAGCCGCACTTTTAGGGGCGCGGCACGCCACCGCTCGCTGCTGCGCTACCTGGTGACGCGGATGCTTGCCGGCGAGGCGGTGGCGCTGAAGGAGAGCGTCATCGCGGTCGAAGTCTTCGGCCGCTCGCCCGGCCACTTCGATCCGGTGAACGACAGCATCGTGCGCGTCGAAGCACGGCGGCTGCGCGCGCGGCTGGCCGCGTACCACGCCGATGAAGGCCGTGCCGTGCCGCTGCGCATCGAACTGCCGGTGGGCAGCTACGTGCCGGAATTCGTTGCGGTCCGCAGCCTGCCTCCCCATGCCGAAGCCACGCGCCGGGCGCGCGACCTGGTCGAGCGCGGCGAGCACTATCTTCGCCAGCCGCTTTCGCAGGCCACCCTCGAAGCGGCGCTGGACCGGTTCGACGCCGCGCTGCGCGAGGCACCCCAGTCGGCCGCTGCCTGTGTCGGACTGGCCCGCGCCTGGTTGAACCTGGCCACGGGCTGGTACCGCGACCCGGCGGTGGCCAGTGAGCACGCCGCAGAGGCCCTGCAGCGCGCCTTGCAGCTGGACCCGACCCAGCCGCTGGCCCACACACTGCTGGGCGCCTTGCAGAACGGATTCCATCGCGACTGGCCGGCAGCGCGGCGCAGCTTCCGCCGCGCCCTCGCGCTGGACCCCCGGTCGGCCTTCGTGTGGTCCGCCTGGGGCAGCCACCTGATCCTGCGCGGCCGACTGATCGAAGCCGAAGCCGCCCTGTTGCAGGCCAGAGCGCTGGACCCGCAGTACGTGAACGCCCGTGTGCACATGATCAACCTGCGGGGCACCCAGGGCCGGCTGGCCGACGCGCAGGTCGAGTGGGCCGCGCTGGCCAACCTGGCGGGCGACAGCATCAGCGTGGTCGGGCTGGCTGCCGTGCTGGCCTACCTGCGAGGCGACTTTGCCGCGGTGTTGGCGCACTATCGCCGCGCCGCCGAGCTGATGCCCGAGGTCCCGGCCTGCCATGCCCACGTGGCCGGTGCCTTGGCCCTGTGCGGCGACCTGGCAGCCGCGCGCGCGGCGCTGGCGGAATTGCAGGAGGGCCAAGCCGGCCAGGCGATTTCGCCTTACGTCATGGCCATCGTGAGGCTGCGCATGGGCGAGACCGATCGCGCGTTCGAGTCGCTGCACGCCGCGGCCGCCATCGGCGACCCCAACGTCCTCTGGGCGCTGACCGACCCCTGCGTGGAGCCGCTGCGCCAGGATCCGCGCTTCTCAGCGCTGGCCGCCGAGCTGCACCTCAAGCGCCGGCCCGTCGTCGCCACAGCAGCAGGACCAGACCGCCGCTGAGCAGCAGCATGCTGGCCGGCTCCGGCACCGGCGTGGCCACGGCCACGGTGGCCGCGGTGATGAACGGGATGCCCCCGGGGTTGCCCAGGTTCAAGCCCGTGAATCGCATCGACACCAAGGTCTGGCTGGCGAAGGCGGCGGGCAGGTCGAAGATCTGCCGGTCCAGTCGGACAGGCCCGGAGATGAAGGCAGGCACGGCGCTCACGCCATCGATGACGTTGTTGAAGACGTTGTCGAGGTAGTCGCGGACGTTCTGGCCCTGGATCAGGTCCGCCTTGTGATAGGCGGCGGAGCCGAAGAACTCGACCGAGCCGTTGTTTGCGCCGAAGAGGCCGAAGGCGGAGTTGATCAGGGTGTAGGCGGAGGTGACACCGAACACGCCCACGGGGATATCCATGACGCCGTCGATGAAGGACGTGTTTCCGGTCGGGCTGGTCGAGAGCTGGAACGGCACGCCAGACCAGGTCTGGATTCCAGGGAAAAGCGGTGCGAACAGTGCGCCCGAAAGCGTGGCTCGCAGGTCTGCGTTGAGGTCCGGCAACGTCAGAGTCGTGTAGGTGTCGGCCCGGGCCGTGAGGGCACCCGAGAGCAGCGCGACGAGCAGCAGGGGTTTGAGCATGTGTACCAGCCTGGAGTGTGAGAGGGTGCGGTGGTGCTCAAGATACGACCTCAGCGGGGAGGCGGGGTGCTGCAGCAGGTGACTTGCCTGTGACACGGCGCAGGCGGCCTGCGGCCCGGGCCCCACAGGCCATGGTGGCGGCGCTGGCGGTCCGGCTGCTCAGCAGGCTCGCGTTGCGTCGGCGAACAGCGTGCCGTAGGCCGGGTGCGCGAGCCAGCCGGACTCGGTGCCCGGCGGCAGTTGCGGCCTCACCTCACGCTCGAACCACTCCAGCGCGGCGGCACGCAGCGCTTCGGCCTCGGCCTGCCGGCCGTCGGCCCGCAGCAGCGCGTAGGCCAACGCCCGCCATTCGCCGCCCGGCACATACAGATGACGCAGCTGCGAAGCATGGTCCAGCAGCCACTGCACGTCGTCCAACGCCGGCTCGCGCTCGCCGGCCCGCCACAGGTGAGCGGCACGGCGCAGCCGTGCCAGGCCTTCGGCGGGCGGGCTGCCGCCAGCGGCGGCGACGCGGGACAGCCGGTCCAGCTCGCAACGGGCCTCGGCAAAGGGCACCACCACGCTGGACAAGGCCCTCACCCGCAACAGCAGGCCGATGCCTCCTCCGTCCGGCAGCGCGGCGCGTAGGGCGCGCCATCCGGCGCCGGCGGCAGCGCTGTCGCCGCTGGCCTGCAGGGTCAGCAGCGCCACCAGGCCATGGTTCAGGCGCCGCGGCAGCGGCAGCTCCGGGCCCGGGTCCGGTCCCAGCTCGGCCCGGGCGCGGTCAAACTGGCCGCAACGCCACCAGACTTCGGCCCGCAGTTCGTGCACCACCCGCGCCACATCGCCGCCCAGGTGCTGCGGCGCGCCGGCGGCCACCTGATCCAGCCGCTCCATTGCCGACTGCAGCCGGTCGCAGCCGATCAGGGCAATGGCCTCGTTGAGCTCGGTCTGGCGCGCGCTCTGCTCGTCGCCCAGGCGGCGCAGCAAGTCGGCCGCCCGGCGTGCGCTGACGATGGCTGCCTCGGAGTCACCACCTTGCACCTGCAGGCCGGCCAGGCTGGCTTCGGCATTGGCCTCGTAGGCCACATGGCCGGCCCGGCGCGCGGCTTGCGCCTGCTGTTGCAGGCAGTCCACGCAACGGCCGGTGCGCCCGGCGTAATGCTCCACCAGCGCGGCATGGCTCCATAGCGTGGCCGCGCGCAGGTCGTCGTCGAGTGCGGCGATCCGGGCACACAGCGCCTGCATCTCGGCCTCATCGGTGCCGAACAGGCCCAGCATGCCGCGGGCGGCAGCCTGCAGCAGGCGGCCGCGCAGCTCGTCGCTGCCACCCGGCCGTGCCTCGGCCAGCGCGGAGCCGGCGGCATCCAGGGCTGGCTGCGGGAGATAGGAACCCACCGCCACTTCGGCGCGCGTCAGGGCCAGCGCCACACGATCGTCAGCCGTGATGGCCTGAGGCGCCAGCTGGTCGAGCACCTGCATCGCCGCGGCCGGCCCGTCGGCCGCGTTGCGCTCGGGCACGGTCGCCAGCCGGGCCTCGAAAGCGGCTTGCGGCCATTCGGCGCGCTCGAAGTCGGCGGCGGCGCGCTGCAGCAGCGCCAGGCGCTCGGCCGGCCGGCCCAGGCGGCGGGCTTCATCGGCGGCACGTCGCGCGGCCTGTGCCGCCGGCAGCGGCATGCCGGCGGCGGCGTAGTGGCGCGCCACCGCCACCGCCGGCGCGCCGCGCGCGTCCAGCGCGTGCGCCACCCGCTCGTGCAGGGCCCGGCGCAACGGCAGCGGCAGCTTGGCCAGCACCACCTGGCGCAAGGCCTGCGGCATGGCCGCATCGGCGCGGATGAGTTGGGCGGCCTCGGCCGCCTGCCAGGGTTCGGCCAGAGCCATCAAGGGCTCGTCCAGCACCTGTGCCGCCAGGGCCGCATCGCTGTCGCCATTGGCCACGGCCACCACCCGCAGCAGCGCCAGCACCGGCGCGGACAGGCGTTGCAGCTGCTGCTCGATGGCGGCCTCCATGCGCGGCGGCAGCGGCAGCGCTGCCTGGCTGCTCGCGGGGGGCTCCAGCGCGAGCTGGCGCAGGGTCTCGAGCATGAAGCCGGGGTTGCCGTCGCAATGCGCCGCCAGGCGGGCCGCATCCACCATGGCCATGGCAGCAGCGGCAGCCGCACCGAGCGAATCCAGCAAGGCCTGCGCCTCGACCGGCGTCAAGGGCTGCAACGCGATGCGGCGCAGGGCCTCGGGCCAGGCCGTCCCGGCGGGTCGCGCGGTCAGGGCCCAGCAGCCGCCCCGCGGTTGCAGCCGCCGCCCGATCGCCTGGCGCGACGCGCTGTCGGCCAGGTGGAGGTCGTCCACCGCGAAGCCGATGCCGGCCGCCGTGGCGCGTTCGAACAACGCGTCCAGCGCCAGCAGCAGCAGCGCCTGCTGGCCCGGTGCTGACGGCGTGGGGCCGAGCTCCGGCAGCAGCCGGGCCAGCTCGGTGCGTTCGGCGGGGTTCGAACCGGGCTGCGGGGCGACGGCCGGCGAGTGCTGCAGGAGTTGACGCAACAGGCGGGTCAAGGTTGCATAGGGCACGCCCTCGTCGCCCGGCTGCGCGGCCACCTGAACCGTGCCCGGCCGCTCGGCCACGAAGTCCTCGAGCAACCGGCTCTTGCCCAGGCCGGCGGGCGCCTCCAGCACGAAGGCGCCGCCATCGCGCCAGCAGGCCGCCATCGCCTGCCACACCGCGTGCTGGCCGATTCGGCGCGGCGGCCGACGCAGGGCCGGATGCAGGTGCGCCGGCAGCGGCGACAACGGCGTGGCCGCAGCCGACAGGCGCTCCACCTCGGCCAGCAGACCCTGGGTTTCGGGTGCCGGGCGCAGGCCCAGCGCGTCCTTGAGCACGCGCTCGCAGCGCTCGAATGCGGCCACCGCGGCGGCACGGTCGCCCCTGCGGTGGTGCAGGCGGATCAGGCGCCGCCAGGCATGCTCCAGCAAGGGATCGAGTATCAGCAATCTCTCGGTAATGGCCAGCGCAGCCGCCAGCTGGCCGGCGGACTCCAGCCGGGCCGCCGCGCCGCTCATGCGGTCGGCACGCAGGGCCTGCCAGCGCCGGCGCGCCTCGTCCAGCCAATCCTGAATCGCGCCATCGGCCATCGCGTCGTGCGCATCCAGACCGGCCAGCAGCGCCTGCTCGAAGGCCGCATCGTCGGCTTGCAGATCCAGCGCCACGCCGGGCGCCAGGCGCAAGCGCTCGCCCTCGTCGGCCAGCAGCGCGCCGGCGTCGCGGCGCAGGCGGAACAGGCGCTGGCGCAGGTTGGCAGCGGCGCGCGGCGCCGGCACCCCGGGCCACAGCCAGCCGGCCATCGCGCTGCGGGCCTGTGCGCCCTCCATCGCCAGGCGCGCCAGCAGCAACGCATCCCTGGCCGACAGCGCCTGCCAACGCCCGCCAGCGCGGCTGAACGCAGCACCGCCGAGCAGGCGCAGTCGCAGGGCATCGTCAGTGGGCGAATTCATCGGGTGAGGCGGTGGTCGGGCAGCCGTTGGCCCGCGCTGTGACGCGGCGGTAACGGCCAGGCTGCAGAGTACAGGCTGCCGGGTCCGCCCTGCGCCACACACCCCCCAAACCCAGGAGTCCCATGATGCTCGCAACCCACCCGCTGTGCCATGCCGCCGCCCTGGCGCTGGCCCTTGCCGCGTCCGGCTTCGCCGCCGCCAATCCCGTCACCGCCGGTGCCTCGCAGAATCTGGTGGGGTCGGTGACCGACAGCCAGCCCGGCGCCTCGGCCAGCGCGGTGTTCGGCCTGGGTGCGCAAGGCCATGCCACGCGGCGCGCGGTGTCCTACTCCACCGACGGCACGGTCGGCTCCACCGCCACCACCGCCTTTGCAGCCAATGCCGGTGCCAGCTCGCAATACGACCTGTGGAACCTGGCCGAGAACCGCGACCTCACGCCCCAGGAGGCCGCCGGCATCGACCTGAGCTTCGACTTCCTGATCCGCGGCCACCTGAGCGTCGACCCGATCTCCCTGTCCAGCTCCTTGATCAGCCACCATGCGGTGATCTACAGCAACGGCTTCGAGCAGACCGGCTCCACGTCGTGGACCGTGTTCGGCCCCACCGGCTACCTGCACTACGGCGACGGCTGGTACGGCGACATCGCGCAGCGTTTCTCGCTCACCCACCGCTCGACCGACGAAGGCCGCCTCGACTTCGATGTGAATGGCTCCGCGGCCTTCATGTCGCGTTCGGGGGCCACGCTGGAATGGGAGGGCGTGACCCTGATCGCCGGCCAGCTGCCCACGGGCGGCCTGGGCATCCGATTGCGCGAGACCGGCGAGATCGTCGCCGTCTCCACCCCGGTGCCCGAGCCTGCGACCTGGGCGCTGTTTGGCGTCGGCCTGGCGATGGCCGGGTTGAGGATGCGCCGCCGCATGCCCTGAGGAGCCTGACCGGGCTTCACCCGGATGGCGCCCGCGCAGGCGCACCGCTACCCTCGCCGGCTGACCACCGAGGAGTCGCGCGCATGCGCCGCCTGTTGATCCTGGCCAGTGCCATCCTGGTCGCGGCCTGCACCACGCCGCCACCGGCCTCCGGCCCCGCACCGGACGGCGGCGGCGTCTATGCCCCCAACGCGAACCTGCATGTGGAAGGCATTCCTCCGATTCCGCAGCCGCTGGTGCAGGCGCTGGCGCCGTACACCGATTTCCGCGGCCACGGCTTCATGGACTGGCATCCCTCGCGGCGCGAGATGCTGGTCACCCACCGCCCGGCCGGCGCCAGCACCGCGCAGCTGTATCGCCTGCGCGCGCCGATGGCCGCGCCCGAGGCGCTGACGGCGCTGAACGAGCCGATCCAGACCGCCCGCTGGGATCCGCGCGAGGCGCGCTGGATCGTGATCGGCCGCAGCGTCGGCGGCAACGAGGCGCAGCAGCTCTACCGGCTCGATCCCGATACCCTGGCGCTCACCTCCTTCACCCCGGACGATCAGCGCCATTCGCTCAACGGCTTTCTCAACCGGCGCAGCCTGGCCATCGTCAGCTCGGTGCCGCTGGACCGCACCGCCGCCGGCGGCAGCCGCGCGAGCATCGACACCACGCTGTGGCTGGCCGATCCGATGCAGCCCGGCTGGCGCCAGCCGATCGCGCAGTTGCCCGGCGGCGGCTGGTTCGACGCCGAGGCTGCGCCGGACGATCGCCAGATCGCGATCACCCATTACAGCAGCGCCACCGAGAGCGAAGTCCGGCTGATCGACGTGGCCAGCGGCGAGCGCCGCCGCGTGCTGCCCGAGGCCGGGTCCTCGATCCGGGCGGCGCATTTCTGCAACGGCTTCAGCCCCGATGGCCGCCATCTCTACGTCAGCAGCGACCGGGCCGGCGAGTTCCGCGAGCTGTTCCGGCTCGAGCTGGCCAGCGGGCAGTTGCAGCGCCTGAGCGGCCATATCCCCTGGGACGTCTCCGGCGGCACGATGACGCGCGACGGGCGCTGGATCGTGGTGCAGGTCAACGTGGATGGCAGCGATCATGTGCGCCTGTTCGATGGCGTGAGCGGCCGCGAGCGGCCGCTGCCGGAGCTGCCGGCGGGCAATGTAGGCAGCACCCGCTTCCACGAAGGCACCGGGGAGCTGATGTTCTCGCTGGCCAATGCCCGCGGGCCGGGGCAGCCCTACACGCTGGACATCGCCAGCGGCCGCATCGAGCAATAGACCCGCGCCGCCTCCGCCCCCGGCCTGGACCTCTCGCGTTTCGCCGAGCAGCACATCGTGCGCTGGCCGAGTTTCGACGGCCGCACGATCAGTGGCCTGATCACGCGGCCGCCGGCGAACTTCAGTGGCCGCCGCCCGGTGATCGTCAATATCCATGGCGGGCCGGAATCGCAGGCCCAGGTCGGCTTCCTCGGGCGCTGGCAGTACTTCGTGCAGGAGCTGGGGGTGGCCTTCATCCAGCCCAACGTGCGCGGCTCCTCGGGCTTCGGCAAGACCTTCCTCTCGCTGGACAACGGCCGGCTGCGCGAGGACTCGGTCAAGGACATCGGCGCGCTGCTGGACTGGATCGCCCGCCAGCCCGACCTCGACCCGAACCGCGTGCTGGTGATGGGCGGCAGCTACGGCGGCTACATGACCCTGGCCACCGCGGTGCACTACAGCGACCGCATCGCCGGCGCGGTGGACATCGTCTGCATCTCCAACTTCGTGACCTTCCTGGAGACCACCGAGAGCTACCGGCGCGACCTGCGCCGCGTCGAGTACGGCGACGAGCGCGATCCGGCGATGCGCCAGTTCCTGATCGGCATCTCGCCGCTCACGCATGCCCAGCGCATCACCAAGCCGCTGTTCGTGGTGCAGGGCCGCAACGACCCGCGCGTGCCCTGGACCGAAGCCGAGCAGATCGTGGCCCGCGTGCGAAGCAACGGCACGCCGGTGTGGTACCTGCGCGCCGAAAACGAAGGCCATGGCTTCGTGCGCCGCGAGAACGCGGACTACCAGTTCTTCGCCACGCTGATGTTTGCCCGCTCGACGATATTGAGGTGACACCCCGGAGCGGCTGCGCCGCTGCCCCCTCAAGGGGCGACGCTGGCGGACCGGCGAAGCCGGATCCGCCGCGGCCCTGAGCGGCGGCAGGATCGCCCGGGCGACTCGGGCTGATTGAATCGACCCTGTGAGCCTAGTCCCTGTCGATTCGATGGTCGCCTTCATCGCCGACCTCGTGCGCATGCCTATCCGCGGCGGGGTGGATGCACATGAGCCGATCGCCCGGCGTCGGCCCAGCTCAGCGCGCCATAGCGGCACTCGACCTCGGCGCGTTCGAGGCGGCCGCGCGACGAACGGTCGCAGCGGCGTCATGAACCGCACGGGCAGGCGAACGAATGCGCATCGGCCGTTGCTGCAGGCAACTGCCCATGGTTTCAAGCGCTGATCAATCCTTCAAGCTCAATGCGTGTCGCGCGTCGCGTCGAGGGCGGTCAGGCCGCTCTGACGGTCCAACCACTGGAGCAGGCAGCACGGCAGGAAGGGATCCGTGTCGACGAGTAGGTTCACGCTGTGTGCCCGGCCCCGCACGTCCACGGTCCTTGCGGCCACGCTGAACCACCAATCCGGGCCACTCTGCTGCAGTCTGGTCAGACTCCATCCGGCCACCTGCGCCTGGATCCTCGCAAGCTGTCCAAATCGCTTCCGCTGCTCGCACTGCCCGGCCATGATCCACCACTCATCGAGCCAGCATTGCCGCGCTGCCAGCCGGGTCAGACCCAAGCCGGCGACGGCCGCCATCACCGCGGGGCCGATCAGGGAGGTGTCTTCCGGTTCGCGTGTCAAGTCCCAAAGCAGGGCACCCAGCGCGATGGCGCATCCAAGTGCATAGGCTCCCAAGGCAAAGGCCTGAACGCGTGACCGCCACGCAGGGCAGGCGAGCACCAACGCGCCAGAAGGATCGCGCCGTGCGCGCCACGGGGCGGGCAGGGCCGGGCGAACCACGGCGCCACTTTCCGCCTGCAGCCCAAGCGCATCGCGAATCTGCTGCGCCGCGGCCGGGCACTCGATTGGGCTGGCCAAACTCGACAACACGACGAGTTGCTCGCCAATGTGCGCCACCAGCCTCGGCCACTGCCGTTGGCTTTGCGGAAGGGCAAACACCCCACGCACGTCTTCGATTGCATGCGAATCCGCCCAGCGAAATGGACCGATACGATGCGTCACACGCAGCGAACGCTGGTCGAGCACGATGCAGTCTTCGGCGGAGGCCATCACCAGGATCTGCGCGCCGACGAGAACTGCAACGACCGTCCAGAAGAGCGGGATCAGCGACAGGAGCAGCGACCCAAACACGAACGTTCCGATCCGGATGTTCTCGTGACCCAAGAAGGCGGTGCCGCTCACGACCGCGTCGAGCGCATGGCCCGCGAGCACTGCGCAACCGCCCACGCCTGCGAGGTACAGAGCAGCCAGCACCGCAAGGATGGGCAACCACACGAGGCCGAGCCCGGCTGGACCGAACCGCCATTCGACCCGCGTGACAACCTGATCCCGCGATGCTGCAGTCACGGTGTATGAGGGTCGTGAGGAATGTTTCGATCGCTGGATTGGCCAGGCGCAATGCATCATGCGCGAGCACCGACCCAACGTGAACATCCGAGCATAAGACGCGGCGCGCAGCGATGGGACACGGTCCAGTCGCCGCCGAGCGGCATATTCACCGCTGGCAGCGCGCCCGGGGAGGCGGAGACCCCGTTCAGCGGGCCAGGAACCCGCCGTCCACGGGGTAGTAGGCCCCCGTCACGAACGAGGCCGCCGGCGAGCCCAGCCACAGCACCAGCTCGGCCACCTCCTCGGGCCGGCCGATGCGGCCCAGCGGGTGCATGGCCACCAGCGCGGCCTGCGTGGCCGGGTCCTGCTCCAGCCGCTCGATCATCGGCGTGTGGATGAAGGCCGGGCCGACGGCGTTGACGCGCACGCCCTGCGCGCCGTAGTCCAGCGCCGCGGCGCGCGTCAGGCCCACCACCCCGTGCTTGGCGGCGGTGTAGGCCGGGGCGCCGGCAAAGGCCACCTGGCCCAGGATCGACGACACGTTGACGATGGCGCCGCCGCCCGAGCGCAGCAGCGCCGGGATCTGCTGGCGCATGCCGTAGAAGACGCCCGAGAGGTTGACGTCGATGACGCGCTGCCAGGCCTCGAGCGGGTAGTCGGCGGTGGGCGCCATCTCGCCGCCGATGCCGGCATTGTTGCAGGCCATGTGCAGGCCGCCGAAGTGGCGCTCGGCGGCGGCCACCAGGCGCTCGGGGTCGGCCGGGACGGCCACGTCGGCGGCCACGAACAGCGCCTCGCCGCCCGCGGCCTGCACCAGCGCGACGGTGGCCGCGCCGCCGGCTTCGTCGAGATCGGAGACGACGACGCGCCAGCCGGCGCGGGCCTGGGCCAGTGCGATGGCACGGCCGATGCCGGAGGCGGCACCGGTGACGAGGACTACGGGATTCTTGGACATGGCTGCTCCGGCCGTGGACGACGCGACGCAGTGTCGGGGCCTGGACGGCGCGGGCCTTGATCGAGATCAGCAACCGTGCCGGACCCGCGGCCCCGACGCCGCCAGCCGGGGTGTTCAATCCTGCACACCCCGCGCGGGCGAGGGATTCGCTACACTCTCCAGCTGCTGCCGAGGAGCGTTGCAACCTTCATCCCGAAGGCCAGGCTCGGAGCCCTTCCTTGCAACCGCGCTCACCTGCACGAGGCACCTCGTGGGTGAGTGGACGTGAACCCCCCTCCCCCGCCGCCGCGTGCAGGCCCGTCAACGACCCTCCGTTGGAGCCTGCATCCATGAACGCCGTTCTCAAGCCCCTGCACACCGACCAGTACGCGGTCGCCGACCTCAGCCTCGCCGAGTGGGGCCGCAAGGAAATCAAGATCGCCGAGACCGAGATGCCCGGTCTGATGGCCATCCGCGAGGAATACGCCGCCAAGCAGCCGCTGAAGGGCGCGCGCATCACCGGCAGCCTGCACATGACGATCCAGACCGCCGTGCTGATCGAGACGCTGCAGGCGCTCGGCGCCGACGTCCGCTGGGCCAGCTGCAACATCTTCAGCACGCAGGACCACGCCGCCTCGGCGCTGGTGGTCAAGGGCACGCCGGTGTTCGCCTACAAGGGCGAGACGCTGGTCGACTACTGGGACTACACGCACCGCATCTTCGAGTTCGGCGCCCCGGGCAGCAAGGGCGAAGGCCCGAACATGATCCTCGACGACGGCGGCGACGCGACGCTGCTGATGCACCTGGGCAAGAAGGCCGAGAAGGATCTCTCGGTGCTGGCCAACCCGGGCAGCGAAGAAGAGGAGATCCTCTTCGCCGCCATCAAGGCCAAGCTCAAGGAAGACGCCACCTGGTACAGCCGCAAGGGTGCCGAGATCATCGGCGTCACTGAAGAAACGACCACCGGCGTGCACCGCCTGAAGGAAATGAGCGCCAAGGGCGCGCTGATGTTCCGCGCCATCAACGTGAACGACAGCGTCACCAAGAGCAAGTTCGACAACCTGTACGGCTGCCGCGAGAGCCTGGTGGATGCCATCAAGCGCGCCACCGACGTGATGATCGCCGGCAAGATCGCCGTCGTGGCCGGCTACGGCGACGTGGGCAAGGGCTCGGCGCAGGCTCTGCGCGCCCTCTCCGCCCAGGTTTGGGTGACCGAGATCGACCCCATCAACGCCCTGCAGGCCGCGATGGAGGGCTACAAGATCGTCACGATGGA